>CAQOJF010000003.1:89224-117651 GCA_948848225.1 uncultured Eubacterium sp. | reverse complement strand
TTCACGTTTTGTAAGTAGCTATACATAGAAAAACCACCCCAAAACTTTGACCGAGTGGCAGGGTGGAATTTCTACTTTACTATTAGGTCAACCCACCTTGTGGGCGGTTGTTCCTTCTTGTAACTCTAATATAGCACATCAAAATTACCTTTTCAAGTGTAAATTAGCATTGCAATAAAACATAAAGTAACTGTACCGTCCGCAAGGTCATTACACACAAGCATATAAAAAAATTCGTTTACGCCTGCACCTTTCCGAACATATACCATCTGCACTCTTTACCACAATTTCAGAAACCCAAACATAAAGAAAACCCTTGAAAATACTGGACTTTCAAGGGTTCTATAAAATCTCTTATTCTGCTTGTAATTATCGCTTACTAAACTGTGGAGCTCTACGTGCCTTCTTGAGACCGTATTTCTTACGCTCTTTCATACGAGGATCACGAGTGAGGTAACCAGCTTTCTTCAGAGTAGGTCTCAGGTCAAGATCGTATCTGTTCAATGCTCTTGCGATGCCGTGACGAATCGCACCAGCCTGACCTGTGAAACCACCGCCCTTAACATTTACAAGTACATCGAACTTATCTGCCATGTTTGTAGCTTCCAGTGGCTGACGAACGATGATCTTCAATGTCTCAAGGCCAAAATAATCGTCCATATCCTTTTTATTGATCGTAACTTTGCCGCTTCCTGGCATCAGGTAAACGCGGGCAACACTTGATTTTCTTCTTCCTGTTCCGTAATATCTTTCACTAGCCAATGTTATTTCCTCCTTTCAACCATTAAATATCCAGTGCTTCTGGCTTCTGTGCAGCATGCTTGTGCTCCGGTCCTGCATAGACAAACAGCTTCTTGAGCATCTGTCTTCCCAAAGGTCCCTTTGGCAGCATTCCTTTTACTGCATGAGTCATAACATACTCTGGCTTCTTAATTAACATATCTTTTAACGTGGTCTCTTTCATTCCGCCCACATAATCGGAGTGATGATAGTAGATCTTCTGATTCAGCTTCTTTCCGGTTGTAACAACCTTCTCAGCATTTACCACGATCACATAATCACCAGTATCAATGTGCGGTGTATAAATAGGCTTTTTCTTGCCTCTTAAAATATTTGCAATCTCAGATGCGAGACGGCCCAGGGTCTTTCCCTCTGCGTCTACGACATACCATTTTCTTTCCACATCGGATGGACTTGCCATATAACTTTTCATCCTGGAAACCTCCTAAATATTCATTTACTCTCTTTGTATCAAATAAACTGTTAAAAATGTGTTTTCTTATGAAGATCCCTCTGCAATGTCCGGAACAGACGATCTCTCTGAAAAATACCCATTCACGCTGTATGCCGGGGCAGGCACACGGAGAAGGCTTATGTATTTTTCATGTCACAGTATCATATTATATTATAATTTCAGACCAATGTCAACAGTTTTCTGGCATTCTCTCCCAGGATCTGCGTCTTTTCTTCGGGGTTCAGGCTGCATTTCTGAATCCATTCCAGATTTTCCTTCTGACTGCTCCAGGGCGTATCAGATCCAAACAAAACCCGGTCAACTCCGTGTAGGCGCACCAGTTCTGTAAACTGGTTGTCATCCAGCATTTTTCCATAGACGCCACGGTTCTCTACACTCACAGTACCAGTTAGGGAAAATGCGGTATCCATAAATACCGGAGCGCCACAGATATATTTTTTTACATCCGTCCACATCTGCCAGCCACCCATATGGGCAAGGATCAGATGACTGCACTCCACCTCTTCCAGCACATGCAGAATCCTCTTCACATCACAGTGTATGTGATCGGGATAAACTTCATCCATCCCTGCATGTACCAGCACAAAAAGCCCTTCCTCTGCCGCCGCATCCAGAATCCTCAGATAGCGGATATCGTCAAAATAGGTTTCCTGATAGTCTGGATGAATCTTAATTCCCCTGAGACCACTGTTGCGGATTCCCCGCATCACCATTTTAAGTTCCGCGGTATCTGGATGTACAGCGGCAAAAGATACCAATCCTCGGCTTCCATATTCCTCCATCCAGCGGATCGCCTGGGCATTGAGTTTTCCCACTTGGCCAGGATTGGTGGCCACCGGAAGAAAAACAGAATGGTCCACTCCGTTTTTTTCCATCTCCTCTACCAGGGCTTCCGGGGTTCCCAGGTTTTCCACCTGACTCCCCGATACACTCTCCATCCGTTCCTTCACCTTTTTTGCAATCCTCTCTGGATATGCGTGTGCATGAATGTCAATTATCATCCCTATACTCCTGTCTGTTCTCATCATATTCGATCTGCATCAGCTTCAAACCATGTGCCGGCGCCGTCGGCCCTGCCAGGCTACGGTCTGCCTGTCTGAGCGCCTGACAAACAGTTTCTGGCTCCCGCCTTCCCATCCCTATCTCGATCAGCGTCCCAGCGATGATCCGCACCATGTTATATAAAAAACCGTTTCCTGTAATGCAGATGCGGATGTCTTCATCCTCTTGAACGATCTGGAGATCATCAATCGTTCTCACTGTAGTCCTGACCTGGCTGCCTGCAGAACAGAACCCACCAAAATCATGCTTACCACAGAAATATTTAGCTGTCTCTTTCATCCTTTCCACATTTAAGGGAATGTATACAAAATGAGAATACAGCCTTTTGACGGGCTGCTGTATTTCTGCATTGGTGATCCGGTATTCATAAGTTTTCCGGCTGGCACAATACCGTGGATGGAAGGATTGGGGGACCTCCTCCGAGCGCATTACCCGGATATCCTCAGGAAGGCGCTGGTTGACAGCTATAGCGATCTTTTCCGCAGGAATCCTGGTATTGGTGTCAAACACCGCCACATTTCCCAGGGCATGTACTCCCGCATCTGTCCTGCTGGCTCCTGCCAGTTCTGTCTCTTCCCCCAACAATTCACGAAGGGCCTCCGTGAGCACTTCCTCTACAGACAGTGCGTTGTTTTGAATCTGCCACCCATGATAATTCGTTCCATCATAGGCCACGGTCAATTTTACTCTCATACCTTCCTCCATTCGGATCAAAATGGCACCAAATGATCTACCGTAATCAAAACTGCCACGTATAGAACACAGAGCATATAGGTCATGACATCCCCGCGCCGGTACGCCAGCGGCTTCATTTTCGTTCTTCCCTCCCCGCCGCGATAGCATCTTGCCTCCATGGCCAGCGCCAGATCATAGGCGCGCCTTGTAGATGAAACCAGCAGGGGCACGAGAATTGACACCATCGCCCGGAGTCTCTGAAATAATGTTCCCTCCTCAAAATCCGCCCCTCTGGCACTCTGTGCCCGGATGATCCGGTTTGCCTCTTCCAAAAGGATCGGTATGAAGCGCAGGGCAAGAGACATCATCATCGCCAGATCGTGCACCGGCACTCCCAGTCTCCCCAGTGGCTTTAAAAGACTCTCGATGCCATCCGTCAGTTTATTGGGTGTGGTGGTATAGGTCAGCAACGACGAGCCGACAACCAGATACATAAGCCGGAGTACCATAAAAGCGCCCTTTCTCAGTCCTTGCCAGGAAATCGAGATAAATTTCCATTCAAAGAAAACCTCACCGGGTGTAAAAAACACATTAAAAAATGCAGTAAAGCAGATCAGGAACAGGACCGGTTTCAGCCCTTTCATCATAAATAAGAAGGGTACCCTGCTCATAACCACTGCTGCCACGATAAACACGGTCACCACAAGATAGCCGGCAAAGCCGCGAAATAAAAATAAAGAAATGAGATAAATAAAAACAGCCACGATCTTTACCCGTGGATCCAGTGTATGTATTTTTGACTCAACCGGATAATATTGTCCGATGGTAATATCTCTCAGCATAATATCAGATTAATTCCTTTCTTTTCTACTTCTGTAGGCTCTGTGCAATGCATCTACTGCCTGCTCTACATTTATGGCATTATGGGGAAGGCTTATTCCCCTTGCCGCCAGCCCCTCCATCACATAGGTTACCTGGGGCGCCTGTAACCCGATGCGCTCCAGATCTTTGTAATGGGAAAAGACCTCCTCTGGAGTTCCGTCATATGCCACCGTTCCGCCGTTCATCACCACCAGCCGTTTTGCATATTTTCCCATATCCTCCATACTGTGGGACACGACAATTACCGTGATCTTCCGTTCCTCGTGCAGCCTCTGGATCAGTTCCAGTATTTCATCCCTCCCCTTCGGGTCCAGCCCCGCCGTGGGTTCATCCAGAATCAGTACTTCCGGCTGCATGGCCAGTACCCCGGCGATGGCCACTCTCCGCTTTTGTCCGCCGGACAGCTCCAGCGGCGACACATCCAGAAGTTCATCCGGTATCCCCACCTGCTTTAATGCCTCAAAAGCATTCATATCCACTTCCAATGATTCCATACCGATATTTTTCGGTCCAAAACGAACATCTTCGATAACAGAACTCTCAAACAACTGCTGTTCCGGATACTGAAATACGATAGACACCTTTGAACGCAGCTTTTTTCTTGAAAAATCCTTGTCGTTGATATCTTCTCCATTGTAGTATACCCCGCCGGAGACGGGTTTCAGGAGACCATTCAGATGCTGAATGAGCGTAGATTTGCCGGATCCCGTATGCCCAACGAGTCCGATAAATTCTCCATCCTCAATCTTCAAAGTGACATTGTATAAGGCCACCTTTTCAAATGCTGTTCCTTTTCCATAGATGTATTCTACCTCATTAAGTAAAATAGACATAATTTCCTCATTTCCATTCCGCGCCTACGAAGCACCGCGTTGCCGCTTCCACAAATTCTTCTACATTGATCACATCTGCAGGTATATCCATCCCCCGCTTCCTCAGTTCCACCGCCAGTTCCGTCACCTGGGGCACATCCAGATGCCAGCTTTTGAGCTGGTCCGCCTGGGCAAATACCTCCCTGGGAGTTCCCTCCATTACCAGCTTTCCCTCATTCATCACAAGAATGCGGTCCGCCTGAGCCGCTTCGTCCATATAGTGGGTGATCCATAGGATCGTAATCCCCTCTTTCTCATTTAATTCCCGGACTGCCTTTAATACTTCCCTGCGCCCTACCGGATCTAACATTGCCGTAGACTCGTCGAATACGATGCACTTTGGCTTCATGGCAAGCACACCGGCAATGGCCACCTTCTGTTTTTGTCCACCAGACAGGTTATTGGGAGATTCTTTCCGGCATTTTAACATCCCTACCTTTTTTAGAGAACCCTCTACCCGCTCCCAGATCTCCTCCGTGGGCACTCCAAGATTCTCCGGTCCAAAACCAACGTCTTCTTCTACCACATTGTGTACGATCTGATTGTCCGGATTCTGAAATACCATCCCTGCGCGCTGTCTGACCTCCCACATCATTTTCTTATCGGAGGTGTCGATACCATCCACATATACCGTTCCCTCTCCGGGAATCAAAATGGCATTGATATGCTTCGCCAGTGTGGATTTGCCGGAACCATTGTGCCCCAGAACCGCCACAAATTCCCCTTTTTTCACCTGGAAAGACAGATGATCTACCGCTAGTTCCACACCGATGACCTCATCCTTTTCATCTCTGCGTATATATTCAAATACAAGATCTTTCACTTTTATCAAAACGGCACCATCCTAACTGTTTCTTCATAATTTCTGTGCTTGCTTTCTGCCTCAAATAAGATACGGCTATTATATCATTTATTGGGACAGGATACAAGAACACCTGAAAGGCTTTATTAAAAAAGCACCAAATAGATTGATGCTTTTTAACTATCATATATTATGTTTGAAATTCCTTAAACAATTAAAAATCAAATTCTTTGTGAACCGCATTCATCGCTTTGTTGGTATCTTCTTCGTCGATCAGCACCGTAACGCGGATTTCTGATGTTGAGATCTGCTGAATGTTGACATTGGCATCGTAGAGCGCCTCGAACATCTGGGCGGCAACGCCAGGGTTGGTCTGCATTCCTGCACCTACGATGGATACTTTGGATACATTTTTATTTACCTTTACATCCTGGCACTTGAGGCTGCCGCTGCGGTGTCTCTCAACGGTCTCCACCGCCACATCTGCCATATCCTCCGTCACGGTAAAGCTGATATCCTTTGTATTATCGCGTCCGATGGACTGCAGGATCATATCTACATTTACATTGTGGTTGGCAAGGTGGCGGAACAGCTTAAATGCCACTCCTGGCTGGTCCTCCAGACCTACAACTGCTATTCTGGCTACATTTTTATCACTTGCCACACCGCTGATAAGCATTTTTTCCATTTTTACTTCCTCCTTCACTATAGTACCTTCTGTTGTATTCAGACTTGAACGAACCACCAGCTGTACACCATACTTTTTCGCCATTTCCACAGAACGGTTGTGAAGAACCCCTGCTCCAAAGCTGGCGAGTTCAAGCATTTCATCATAGGTAATCTGGTCAAGTTTTTTAGCATCCTCTACAATACGCGGATCTGCGGTG
The DNA here is from genome assembly GCA_948848225.1 of uncultured Eubacterium sp. Classification (GTDB taxonomy): domain Bacteria; phylum Bacillota; class Clostridia; order Lachnospirales; family Lachnospiraceae; genus Eubacterium_F. The sequence continues at coordinate 111,216 of CAQOJF010000003.1, read as the reverse complement.
TAGACACCATCTACATCTGTGTAGATCTCACAGGCATCGGCATGAAGCGTTGCCGCCAGAGCTACCGCTGTCGTGTCGGAACCGCCGCGTCCCAATGTCGTATAATCGTCGTATTTGCAGATCCCCTGGAAACCTGTCACAATTACTATTTTTCTCTGTTCCAGTTCATGACGGATACGATCCTTATCGATCTTGATCAGCTTCGCATTTCCCGCCACAGATGTCGTGTGCATTGCCACCTGAAAAGCATTCAAAGAGATGGACGGCACGCCCAGGGCATGCATCGCCATCGCCATAAGTGCCACGGAGGTCTGTTCTCCTGTGGTAAGCAGCATATCCAGCTCACGCTTCGGCGCGTTGGGATTGATATCATTTGCCATTTCCAGCAGCACATCCGTCTGCTTTCCCATAGCAGAAAGGACTACAACTACGTCATGTCCTTTTTTATAATCCTCTATACAACGGTTTGCCACATTAAAAATCCTCTCTTTATCAGCAACCGAAGTACCACCAAATTTCTTTACGATCAACATGTTCTTTTCTCCTCCTGTCATTTTGAAACAGATCCTAATAATTCTTTCATAAGCTGATACCCGTTTTCCTGGTAATTTCCACTCTTCTCAGCCTCTTTTTCATTATAATTCCACGTGTGCTCCTCTTCTGAAGTACTGTCATACAGAAGATAAGGAACTGGATCACTGGAATGAGTGCGGGTACAGATCGGGGTTGGATGATCCGGCATGATCAGCATACGGAAATCTTCTCCCAGCTCCTTCATTCTATTGTACACAGGACCAATAATTCTTTTATCCAGATATTCAATGGCTTTGATCTTTTTCTCCACACTTCCCTGGTGCCCCATCTCATCCGGCGCCTCCACATGGATGTAGACAAAATCATTGCCATCCTCTGTCACTGCCTTTACTGCAGCCTCCGCTTTCCCTTCATAGTTGGTCTCCAGGGTTCCATCCGCCCCTTTTACCTCTATATTATTCATACCGGCGCCCACTGCGATTCCTTTCAAAAGATCTACCGCTGAAATCATGGCGCCCTTTTTTCCAAATTTTTCTTTAAAATCATCCAGTTCCGGCTTTGTGCCTGCTCCCCAGAACCAGATAGAATTTGCTTTGTTCAGCCCCTTCTTCGCTCTCTCCACATTCAGAGGATGCTGGTTCAGTATATCATAACTCTTTTTCATCATCCCACGAAGTTTGTCATCTGCCGGAAGATATTCTCCGATCTTTTTTCCGAGAATATCATGAGGCGGGGTAAGCTCGGATACCTGTCCATGTTTCCAGATCGTACAGTGACGATAGCTGGTTCCCGTGTAAAACTGGTAGATATCATCCTCCATCTCCGTTTTCAGAGCCTCTAAGAGCACATTGGCATCTTCTGTGGATATCTCACTACTGCTGTGATCAAGGATTGTCTTCTCCTCATAAGGAAGGTCATCTTCCGAAAGCGTCACAATATTACAGCGGATGGCGATATCTCCTTCTTCCATATCTACACCGATACTCAGTGCTTCCAGCGGAGAACGCCCGGTATAATATTGTTTGGGGTTATATCCTAAAACGGCAAGATTGGCTGTGTCACTCCCCGGTTTCATTCCCTCGGGAATAGTCTTTGACAGACCAAGTCTGGCTTTTTTTGAAATTATATCCATATTAGGTGTCGTGGCATATTCCAACGGTGTCCTGCCATCCAGCTCTTCTAAAGGCTGGTCTGCCATTCCGTCACCCAGAACAACAATATATTTCATTGTCTTTCCGTCCTTTCTTCTATCAGTCTTAAACCCATATCTATTATTTCAGCTTATGCAGACACCCGAATACGTGTGATGAGTGTAGCAAAGCTCTGTGCCTTTGCTGCAAATTCCTTTTCCTTCAAAAGCCCGGTGATAAATCCACATTCTCCCGCAATTCCGGCTTCGATCATCTGAACTTCGCCAAACACTTCAGAAATCTTCTCCTTCTCAGATTCACCTACCCGGACAAAGAATCGGTTTTCCATCTCATCCACCGGCGTGATCTCAAGTTTTTGTGCGCTCCAGGTAATGGAAACATTTTCTCCCTGATGTTTCACCGCTGCCACCACATCAGCCACCACCGCACTTGCGGTAGGAAGCTTTCCAGCTCCGGCGCCATAAAACATCACATCCCCCAGCATATTTCCTGTAACTGATATGCCGTTGAACACGTCATTTACACTGTAAAGCGGATGTGTACTGTCTATCATCTGCGGCGCCACCATCGCATACACCTGGTCGCCCACCTTTTTGCTTGTACCAAAAATCTTAATCGCCGAATTTATCTTCTTCGCATATTTAAAGTCCTCTGCTGTAATTTTCGTGATGCCTTCGGTATAAATATCCTCATAATCCACCTGTTTTCCATAAGCAAGAGAGGTGAGAATGGCAATCTTGCGGCAGGCATCGTAGCCTTCCACATCTGCTGTGGGATCTTTTTCCGCATAACCCAGTTCCTGCGCCTTTTTCAACACCTCGTCAAAATCAGCTCCCTCATCTGCCATCTTCGTCAGGATAAAGTTTGTCGTACCATTCAGGATTCCATTGATTTCCTGAATCTCATCTGCAGTAATACACTGGTTGAGCGGGCGAATAATCGGAATTCCTCCACCCACACTCGCCTCAAAGAAAAAGTTTACTTTTTTGTCCCTGGCAATCTGAATCAATTCAGCTCCGTGGGCTGCCACCAGTTCTTTGTTGGAAGAGCAGACACTTTTTCCATTTAGAAGAGCTGTCTTCACGAAATCATAAGCAGGTTTTGTACCGCCCATGGTCTCCACAATCACGCCCACTTCTTCATCTTCTGCAATTACATTATAATCATGGACAAGTATTTCCTGTACCGGATCCCCTGGGAAATCCCTAAGATCCAGAACATATTTCACCTCAACCTCTTCCCCCGCACGTCTCGCGATGCTTTCTGCATTGGTGCGGATCACCTCAACAACTCCGGAACCAATCGTTCCGTAACCTAATACTGCGATTTTCATTGTCTCCTCTTCCTTTCTATATGTAAATATCCCAGCGAAGCGCAGGCAGAACTACTCCTGCTTCTCTTCCTGAGACAGATCCAGCTCATCGATCAGATCGAAATCCTCTTCTGACATCAGCGCGTCGGGATTTATCACCACAATCAATTCACCGTCTCTTCTGGCGATAAAATCAATATAATCGGTCCCCTCCGTCCGCGCCTCTTTCGGGAAGGTCTGAATATTATCTCCCTCTGCCTGAAACACCTTATCCACGCTGTCCACCATACAGGCAATGCCTCTCTTACTTGTCCGGAGAAGTAATATCTTGGTATCCTTTGTCATTTCGGCAGCAGGAAGATTTAACTTCGCCTGTATATCATAGACCGGATACACCTCATCCCGCACCACGATCGTTCCCAGAATGCAGTCCGGTGCTTCCGACAAAGGATGGATCTCCTGATAACTTTCCAGACTCTGCATTCCACTGATCTCAATTCCATATTCTCTGCCACTGATAAAAAACGTAATAATTTCTTTCATAAGCCCCTCCATTCCGGACAGTACTTCCCTGGCTCTGCCTCTTATCCTCTACATCAGTAACTTTTGGTAATTTCAACTATTGATCCATTTTAAATATCCATTGATGAACACATCCAGATCTCCATCCATGACAGCCCCGACATTGCCGGATTCCACATTGGTTCTGTGGTCCTTTACCATGGTATACGGCTGCATTACATAAGACCGGATCTGGTTGCCCCAGCCGATTTCTTTCTGTTCTCCGCGGATGTCAGATTCTTTTTCCAGATTTTCCTGCTGTTTCAGCATATACAGTTTTGCCTTCAGCATCTGCATCGCCTTGTCTTTATTCATATGCTGGGAGCGCTCGTTCTGACACTGTACCACAATTCCTGTCGGGAAATGGGTGATACGGATTGCTGAGGAAGTCTTATTGATGTGCTGACCGCCGGCGCCACTGGAACGGTAGGTGTCGATACGGATATCATCGTCTGCGATCTCGATATCCAGATCCTGTTCGATATCCGGCATCACATCACAGGAAACAAAAGACGTCTGACGTTTACCCGCCGCATTAAAGGGAGAAATACGCACCAGACGATGTACACCATGTTCACTTTTCAGATACCCATAGGCATTGATTCCGTTGATCTGCAGGGTAACAGACTTGAGACCCGCCTCGTCACCATCCAGAAAGTCTAACATTTCTACAGAATACCCTTTTTTTTCTGCCCATCTCTGATACATCCGGCACAACATACTCGCCCAGTCACAGCTCTCTGTTCCCCCGGCTCCCGCGTGCAGGGTGAGAATGGCATTGCTCTCGTCATACTCACCTTTCAGCATTGTAGTGATACGAAGATCTTCAAAATCTTTCAAAAACTCTTCCAGTTCCTCTTTGATCTCCGCTGCCAGTTCTTCGTCCTCTTCTTCATACGCCATCTCGATCAGCGTCATAATATCTTCATACTTTCCGCTGAGACCGTCGGCGCGGCTTACAATATCTTTGAGTTCCTTTACCTCTTTCATGGACTGGCTCGCCTTCTCTGCGTCCTCCCAGAAATCCGGAGCCTCCATATTCTTCTCCAGCTCCTCGATACGAAACTGCTTCTCGCCAAGATTCAGGGAATCCCTGACCTCAGCGAGAGGCTTCTCATAAGAGGAGAGTTCGACTTTATAATTATCTAACTCGACCATTTTTCAACCCTCTGATTCACCTTATCTGCCGCAGCAGTATTTATATTTCTTTCCAGACCCGCATGGACACGGAGCATTACGGCTGACCTTATCTGATTTTCTCGTGACCGGGGCATTGGCAGAATCATCCTTGTTGGTTCCTGTCTCCTTCGCCACCTGCTCACGCTCTACCTTCTGCTCAATACGGACATGCATCAATGCCTTCACCGTCTCTTCCCGGATCGACTCTGTCATCTCCGCAAACATGTCATAGCTCTGGAAGCGGTACTCTGTCACTGGATCTCTCTGTCCATATGCCTGCAGTCCGATTCCCTGACGCAGCTGATCCATATCGTCAATATGGTTCATCCAATGCTGGTCAGTGACCTTCAGAAGAATGACACGCTCGATCTCCCGGATCTGCTCTGATTCCGGAAACTCTGCTTCCTTCATCTCATAGAGGTGAAGCGCCTCTTCTTTTAACCTCTGGATCAGTTCATTTTTATTGATGCTCTTATCCCTCTCCGCATCAAAGGTAATCGGCTCAACGGGAATGATAGGCAGCAGATTCATATTCAACTCACTAAGATCCCACTCTTCCGGAATCTGATCGTCTCCAATGGTCCTGCCCACATACTTTTCAATTACTTCATCCATCATACCATAAATGGTATCGCGCATGCTCTCCCCATCCAGAACTTTACGTCTCTCTGCATAGATGAGCTCTCTCTGCTGGTTGTTGATGATATCATACTCCAGCAGATTCTTACGGATTCCGTAGTTGTTGCCCTCGATCTTCATCTGGGCGCGCTCGATGGCTTTGTTCAGCATTCGGTGCTGAATCTGTTCGCCCTCCGGCATTCCAAGGGAATTAAATATATTCATCAGGTTCTGGGAACCAAACAGACGCATCAGGTCATCCTCAAGAGAGATATAAAACTTGGACTCACCGGGATCTCCCTGACGTCCGGAACGTCCCCGCAGCTGATTATCGATACGTCTGGACTCGTGCCGCTCCGTGCCGATGATCCTTAATCCTCCCAGGTCCTGGACTCCTTCTCCCAGCTTGATATCCGTACCACGACCTGCCATGTTGGTAGCGATGGTCACCGCTCCAGCCAAACCGGCATCGGCAACAATCTCTGCCTCCATCTCATGGTATTTAGCGTTCAGTACTTTATGCTTAATGCCCCGTCTCCGAAGCAGATCACTGAGCTCCTCCGATGCTTCAATGGTGATCGTACCCACTAACACCGGCTGCTTCCTCTCATAGCAGTCTGCAATATCCTCTACGATGGCATTCAATTTTTCTTTTTTCGTCTTGTACACGGAATCGTTGTGATCGATACGCGCCACCGGTTTATTGGTAGGAACCTCCACAACATCCATGCCGTAGATCTCACGAAATTCTTTTTCTTCGGTAAGGGCGGTACCGGTCATACCACATTTTTTCGCATATTTATTAAAGAAGTTCTGGAAAGTGATCGTCGCCAGTGTCTTGCTCTCACGCTTAACCTTCACATGCTCCTTTGCCTCGATGGCCTGATGGAGACCGTCGGAATAACGGCGCCCTGGCATGATACGTCCCGTAAATTCATCGACGATCAGCACCTCATCATCTTTTACCACATAATCCTTGTCTAAGAACATGAGATTGTGCGCACGCAGAGCAAGGTTGATACAGTGCTGGATCTCCAAATGCTCCGGATCTGCCAGATTCTCGATATGGAAAAAGCGCTCCACTTTTGCCACACCCTGGGCGGTGAGGTTCACCGTCTTTTCCTTTTCATCCACAACAAAATCACCGGTCTCATTGTCATCTTCTTTCATGATGATGTCCATTTTAGACAGTTCTTTTGCCGTTCCCCGCTTAAGCTGCTTTGCCAGGTTGTCACATGCTTCATAGATCTTGGTCGATTTTCCACTGCTGCCGGAAATGATCAGCGGTGTCCTCGCCTCGTCGATAAGTACCGAGTCCACCTCGTCCACAATGGCATAGTGAAGCTCTCTCTGTACCAGCTGCTCTTTATAAATAACCATGTTATCACGGAGATAATCAAATCCAAGCTCATTATTCGTAGCATAGGTAATATCACAGTTATAGGCTTCTCTTCTCTCATCATTGTCCATGCTGTTCAGGATACAACCCACTGTCAGCCCAAGAAACTCATGGATCTGTCCCATCCACTCCGCATCACGCTTCGCCAGATAGTCATTGACCGTAACGATATGGACACCCTTGCCCTCTAAGGCATTCAGATATGCCGGAAGCGTGGACACCAGCGTCTTTCCTTCACCGGTACGCATTTCTGTGATACGTCCCTGATGCAGAATCACGCCGCCGATCAACTGCACCCGGTAATGGCGCATGCCAATAGTCCGCTTGGATGCCTCTCTGACAACGGCATATGCCTCCGGAAGAATGTCATCCAGGGATTCCCCTTCTGACAACCGGTTTTTGAATTCTCTTGTTTTATCTTTCAACTGCTCATCTGACAATTTCTCATAATCAGGTTCCAGTTTTTCAATCTTGTCCACGATAGGAAGTACTCTCTTTACTTCCCTCTCACTGTGGGTTCCAACTACCTTACTAAATAATCCCATACGTTCACTCTCCATAATAATCAAAGTTTTATCCCAGATTATTTTATCACTAGATCTGCTGTCTTTCAATGATTTTTTTGTTTTTGGCTCGTTTTTTACAAACCGTTCACATTCTTTTAACTTCTTCTACATTGCTGAAAAACCATGCGTGAATATTGATCTCCACCACCGGGCTTCCACAGTACTCACATACTTTAGCGCCCAGGGCAGAGAGCGGCGCCCCGCAGTTGGGGCAGTTGATCCCCAGCGCCTGGGTTCTCTGATCTTCCACTAATTCCCTGTCCTGTATGTAGATCAGATCTGTATTGTACTTGGTCTGATACTTTATGTCTCTTGTACCTGTCAGCAGATTTCCCTCACGGTCGGTCACATAATGAAAACACTCCAATGCCGACTGGAAGGTAATGATACAGCGCCCCTCGCTTTTCCGATACTGGCTGATCTCCGTCCGGTGAATATGAATCTGCTCAAAATGTTCCCTCCGCCCGGCTTCTTCCAGCATCGCGATATGGTCTGCCAGTTCTTCCTTTAACTCTGTGCTTCCATCCTTCGGCATCTCCTTTCCGCCTGTACTGATCGCCCTCAGATAGTCCACCAATATATTATCCGCCCTCTCTTTCATTTCATCATACTCAAAATCCGGAAAGTCCTGGACGATCTTGGGTAGAAGGAGTTTCGTCATGGCAGAGACCGATTTAGGCGTTGAAGCCAGCTCCTCCCGCATCATCTGTGCCCCCTGCCTGAAATCACTGGTTCCAAAAAGTTCTGTCGAAACCTGTCTTGCTTTTCTTTTTAATGCGGCTACTCCGATATAAACCGCAATGACAAGAATTAAAATCAATACCAAAGTAATGATCAGACCTGTGTAATTTCCCATATTTCCCTCCATTCGTGCATGTTTTCTCTCTCCTCTCCTTAGATCAGCTCAATGGCGTCAATTATACAAACCTCTAATCGACGCCATCGAACTAATTCATTCTATCTTTATTCCAACTCTTTTTTACTCAATATCCTTCTCGTCAAAAATATCTCCACATTCTGGGCAGAATTTCGGCGGATGATGCGGATCTTCCGGTCTCCAGCCGCACTTGTCACAGCGGTACAACGGGGCTCCCTCCGGTTTCTTTGTGCCACATTCCATACAGAATTTCCCCTGATTTATGGCTCCACAGCTGCAGGTCCATCCCCCCTGCCAGGCTGGCTTAGCCTTTCCACATTCCACACAGAAGTTTCCGGTATTGCTGGTTCCACAACTGCAGGTCCAGGATTCTGCCTGACTCGCGGCGTTTCCTCCACGGTCTGCATTGGCTGCATTTCCTGCCGGATTTCCAGATGCCGGTGCTCCGTTCTGAGCTCCGCCCTGCCGGTCCATGGTAAACAGGGCATTGGCATCCATCCCCCCTGCCTGGGACGCCATATTCATTCCGGCAAATGCCATCATCGGTCCTGTAGAAGTATTTGCCGCAGCAGATTTCATCGCCTGGGCCTGAGCCTCTGTCAGGGTTGCCGCCGCCATTCCCGGATTGCGGAGCACCGCGGTCTTCTGCAGTTCCTTGATCATCGCCTCGTCATCTTCTGACGCCTTAATGGCATTCACTCCAAAAGATACGATCCGTATTCCTCTTAAACCGCTCCATTTCTCGGACAGCTCAGCATTCAGGGCATCTGCCACTTCCATCGTATGAGCCGGCACCGCACTATAGCGGATCCCCATGGCCGATATTCTTGCAAACGCCGGCTGCAGCGCTGTCATCAGCTCCGTCTTCAGCTGGCTGTCAATGGTGTCACGACGGTATTCATCCACCACGTTACCGCATACGTTTGTATAGAAAAGCAGCGGATCAAAGATCTGATATGAATACTCCCCATTGCAGCGGACAGATATGTCCACATCCAGTCCGATATTAGTATCCACAACACGGAAGGGAACCGGTGTAGCAGTCCCATATTTATTTCCCATAATTTCCTTTGTGTTGAAGAAATAGACTCTCTGGTCCTTACCAGTATCTCCTCCAAACGTAAAACGTCTTCCTACTGCCGCAAAAGTTTTCTTGATATTTTCGCCCAAATCTCCATAAAGCAAACTGGGCTCTGTGGAAGTGTCATACAAAAATTCTCCGGCCTCCGCACAGAATTCCACAACTTTTCCCTGGTCTACAATGATCATGCACTGCCCTTCATTCACCGCCACGACGGAGCCATTCGTAATCAGATTATCATTGCCATTGTTTCTGCTGCCAAACCTGCTGCTGGTCCGCTTTTCCCCCTTAGTTACAAGTACATCTGATTCCAGTGCATCACAATAAAAATACTCCTTCCACTGGTCTGCCATCTCACCGCGGATTGCGCCGCCGATCGCTTTGATTAAACCCATATTATCCTCCATTCTGAAACATTAGATTTTGCAGGTCATAAAATCATGCTTTTCCATGCAAGCATGGAACACATGACCTTTTGACCCTGGTATCACAAAATGTCCTTCTGGACCAAACCAGAATGGTTCCATCCAGGAGGACACATCTTTTTCCTACCGTCCATATTTTCAAATCAAATTCTTAACGAACATCCATATAATTCTTAATACTCCGGCTCTATCAGCCCATATGTATTTCCTTTTCTCTTGTAAACGACATTTACCTCTTCCGTCTCAGAATTCCGGAATACAAAGAAGTTATGCCCCAGAAGCTCCATCTGCACACATGCTTCTTCTGGATCCATCGGTTTCATTGCAAATTTCTTGGAACGGATAATGTTGATTTCTTCTTCATCCTCCATATCTTCATCAATAAATTCCTGGTTTAAATGTGCCGCATTCTGTGCTTTATCGATTAATTTATTTTTATATTTCCGCAGTTGTCTCTCGATCACTTCTTCTACCAGATCAATAGAAACATACATATCAGAACTTACTTCCTCTGCACGAATGATACTTCCTTTCATTGGAATAGTAATCTCAATCTTCTGTCTGTTCTTCTCGGTGCTCAACGTCACGTGAACCTCGGTACTGTCATTGAAATATCTTTCCAGTTTAGCAATCTTTTCTTCGATCGCCGAACGTAATCCCTCCGTTATATCTAAATTTTTGCCGCTAATTACTAAGTTCATAATGATCAGCTCCTTTGCCCATAATATTCGGGACGGAAACCTGTCTGCCAACGATATCAAACAGAACCTGTCCCGTATGTTTATTATATAACAAAACCATATAATGAGCAACATATATTTTGGATTTATGTAGCTGTTTTTTGCTTTCCAGCCAAATTGTCACACAACTTCGTTAGTTGTCAAATCGGCGTACATTTGCTACAAAAGTCTACATTTGTTGTGGATATTTGTGGATAATGTGGATAACTTTGTGTACAACTAATAAATATCGCAAAGTCGTCGCTTTATTTGTGGATAACTTTGTGGTTTCTTATACTACATTTGTCTACGTACCTTTGTTCTAAAACAAGTTGTCATACACCTTCAGCTATGCTCTTTCATATCTTCCACTGGCGCCACAGGGAAGGATAAGGCCGTTTGAGCTCACTGGAAGACCAATTTCGTCCGCAGCCACTGTACCTCCAAATTTATTCCGGATGGTCAATTCCATCATATAGGACAACACCGCTGGCTGCAGACCTGTAGTATAGGAATTGACCAGAAAGAACAGGGGCTCCCTGGATAACACTTTTGTACACAGGCTGAGCAGGGGAAATATCTTTTCCTCGATCTTCCAGACCTCTCCTTTGGGTCCTCTCCCATAAGATGGGGGATCCATAATAATACCATCGTAATGATTTCCCCGACGGATCTCACGCTCAACAAACTTGACACAGTCATCCACCAGATAACGGATTGGAGCGTCTGCAAGCCCGGAAGCGACAGCATTTTCCTTCGCCCATGATACCATTCCCTTAGAGGCATCTACATGAGTCACTGCTGCTCCCGCCTTAGCGCACGCCACCGTAGCGCCTCCCGTATAGGCAAAAAGATTCAATACCTTGATCTGTCGTCCAGCATTTTGGATCAGTCCCGATGCCCAGTCCCAGTTCACTGCCTGCTCCGGGAACAAGCCTGTATGCTTAAAACTGAATGGTTTCAGATGAAAGGTCAGATCCCGGTAAGAGATCTTCCACTGCTGAGGAAGATCGATAAATTCCCACTGTCCTCCTCCCTTGCTGCTTCTGTGATAGTGGGCATTTTTTTGCTTCCACTGAGGCGCCTCATGAGGTGTATCCCAGATCACCTGGGGATCCGGCCGCACAAGAATATATTCTCCCCACCGTTCCAGTTTTTCTCCCGTTGAAGTGTCAATCACTTCATAATCTTTCCAGCCATCTGCCAGCCACATATTCGTTTTTCCTTTCCATTTTCATTTTTTCTTGTAGATTAGAACCGTCCTCCACCACTGGAGTGGCTGCGTCCTCCTCCGCTTCTGCTGCCACTACTGCTGCTGGATTTCCTTGTTCTCACATAAGTCGTATGGGTATAAATATCCCGGCGGCCAATCAGTTCGGAAAAACTCTTATTCATATAGGTTTTTCCGTTTGTCGTCATCTTTCCGCCAGAATTTCTTACCAATATCAGAACCACAATGGTTCCTGTCAGAAGTCCCAGTCCAAGCTGGAACCACCATGCCAGAAAGAAATAGGGAGTACGCATCTCCTGGTCACTCTGGCTGATAAATTCATCCATCATCTGTGTATATTGGGACTGGGCATCCCCCGCCCCACTCTGAGCTGCTTTCACATACCCCTGCAGATCTTTTGCCAGACGATCTGCCTCACCATCTGTAATCTTATTTTCTGCCGAACCATAACCCAGTATATAGAGTGAACGGTTATTCTGACAAATGTTCAACCAGAGAACAACGGTACTTTTATGGGAATCCAGATTCAAAAAATATTCACTCGCTCTTTCCGGCGCCAATCGTTCGCTGCTGTTCCACTGATTGTTATCAATCACGAACGCCACCACATTACAATCGTATTCTTCCCGCATCTTCCTCATTTTTTCCTCAAAAGCAGCAATCTGATCCTGGGTATAAATACCGGCATAATCGTTCACAGCACTCTCCCGCTTGAGACTATTTCCATTCCCTTCCAAATAGTAGTCTTCCAGCGTTTCCGCCGAAACACTCTTCCAGGATAAACCAAGTCCTGCTGTTAAAACCAGTACCAGCACAGCAAATAATATGTAAAAACCCTTATTCTTCATCATCCGATTCCACCTCCCAGTAAAAATATGGTAATCAGGCGCAGAATAAGAAATAACCCCCCGCCAACACCAAACAGCCATGCCATCACTTTGGCTTTACTGATGGGCGGTTTCCCTACGATCTTTCCTGTATCTCCATTCATGGCAAATACGTATTGCCCATCCCGGTAATCATAGTTGATCATCCACACGGGAAGCAGCGCATAATCCGCTTTTTTCTTTAAAATGTTGTAATTCCGGTCCGTAATATGAACGGAAGCATAATTGTTCATCGTCCCTCTTACATATTCATCCATAAATTTCTCCACCCGTTTCTGCACCCTGGGCATCAAGTCTTCATCGGTATAATTGTATCCTTCCGCCACATACCCAGGCAGATACATAGAAGAAAAATCCTTGATATCTTCATAGTAAAAAGGCTCCAGTTTATCCATCAGATCATCCCGCATCCGCTCAGATGCGTCCACCGGAATACAGTCGTAATCCAGGTCTACTTTTCTCCACACCTTGTAATGTTTCGTTGCTGTCACATTATAATTTCCACTGGAATAATGTGACACGCGGGTACAATCTGCATGAATCTCCCCCTGCCCGGCCATGTCATACAGCCAAAAAGGTACATAAATTCCCGCGATATCATCGATACGTTCTGCTGTCATAAAATCCTTTGGCGTGATCAACCCCTTTTTGCACCATTTTTTAAATGCGGTAATGGCGTCTTCCTTGCTCACTCGGAAAGGTATGACTTTTACCGGCGCTCTTTTTCCCTGCATTCGGTCAGCCAATATCATAGGTGATCCGCAAAAACTGCACTTCGTCGCCGTCGTATCCTCCGTCACCACCAGTTCTGCACCACAATTATCACAGCAGTAACTCACAACGGATTCATCAAAGAAATTATCTGACTTTTCCTCATGCACCTCACGGAAATCCCCAGTTTCCTCATCCACATTTTCTTCGGCAGCATCTGGTTCATATTTTCCGCCATTTTCCTCTGCAAATTCCTGAATATTCAGGCTGTATCCACAGAATGCACAGCTGAGCCGTCCGCTTTTTGCATCAAATTCCATATTTGCTGCACATTTCGGGCATTTATACTGTATCATATTGTATCCTCCTCCATTCGTGTGTCTTTAGTATATCCTATGTCAAGCCTGGTGTGCAATTATTTTTTAACAAAAAAACTGCCAAACAAAGTCCAGGACTTTATTTAGCAGTTTTCACCGTGGGTTAGAGGATTCGAACCCCCGACCTTTTGGTCCGTAGCCAAACGCTCTATCCAGCTGAGCTAAACCCACATCTATGCATGTACTTGTCAACACGCAAAATATATGCTACCACAAACAAATATATTTGTCAATAGTTTTTTCCATTTTTGTCATTTTTGCTCTCGATTCATGTATACGCCTTATTCATATGGTTTCTCAGATTCTTCAGGATCTTTTTCTCCAGACGGCTTACCTGAACCTGACTGATCCCAAGGCATTCTGCCACTTCCCGCTGAGGTTTATCATCGTAATAACGCATTTGGATCAGTTTTTTCTCTTTGTCGTTTAGAAGCAGCATCAGCTGGTCTACCAGCATACGGTTTAAGAGCTGCTCATTCCAATCGCTTTTTTCCGGTATTTTATCCTCCAGGGAAACCTCTTTTCCATCGGAAAAGGAAACCGGTTTGTGGATGGATTCCACTTCCAGATTTGCCTCCAGCGCCAGGACGATATCTTCCACGGCGATCTCCGTTGCCGCTGCCAGCTCTTCGATCGAAGGTTCCCTGTCCAGCTGCTGGGAAAGAGAATCTGCCGCCTTGCGGATCTTCCAGCCATTTTCCTTGATGCTGCGGCTTACCTTGACCATTCCGTCGTCCCGGAGAAATCTCTTGATCTCACCGCTGATCATTGGCACAGCATAAGTAGAAAATTTCACATCAAAACTCATATCAAATTTGTCCACAGCTTTGATCAGGCCAATGGCTCCGATCTGACTGAGCTCTTCCGTGTCATATCCCCTCCCCGCATACCGGCTCACGATGCTGTATACCAGTCCCATATTCTTTTGTATCACCTGGTCCCGTGCCATTTTATCCCCAGAACGTGCTAATTTTATCAGTTCTATGGTTTCCATTGACCAGTCCCTCTCTATGAAAGATTCATTGCGCTATATATCACTTTTTTCATTTTGATAACCGTTCCCTTCCCCGGCTCTGACTCCACATGAAGCTCGTCCATAAATGCCTCCATAAATGCAAAGCCCATACCAGACCTGTCCAATTCCGGCTTGGATGTATAGAGCGGTTCCATTGCCTTAGATATATCACAGATCCCCTCCCCCTCATCGGAAATCTCCAGATAGACCGTATTTCCCTCGATCTTTCCATATATGGTTACCTTACCAGGATTTTTTTCGTAACCGTGGATGATCGCGTTGGTCACCGCTTCAGAGACAGCGGTCTTTACATCTGCCAGCTCTTCCAGTGTGGGATCCATTCTGGCAATAAACGCGCTTACCACGGTGCGGGCAAAGCTTTCATTTTCCGAATAGCTGCTAAATTCCAATTTCATTTCATTATATGTACTCATCGCATCCTCCAATTCTGCACTGTTTTTTATACAATAATTTCCTTCATACCACATGCAGTGCTTTGACTTTCTTAAACCCTCTGAATGATCTTATAGAGTCCGGACATGGAAAATATCCGGTCAATGCCGGCGCCTACTCCGGTCACATAAACATTTCCACCAAAATACTGAATTTTCCGGTATCTCCCCATGACCATGCCGATTCCGGAACTATCCATAAACGTCATTCCCTCAAAATCAAATACTAAATTTTTTACGTTTCCCTTCTCAATCAGAACATCAATGGTCTTGCTGATCTGAGCCGCTGTGTGATGATCCAGATCCTCGCTGATATGCAGCATCAGGTTCGCACCATTCCTTTCCAGTGAAAAATTATCCATTTTTTTCCTCCCATTTTATATCTATTTCTTTTTTCCATTAAAAAAGAACTACAGAATAATTCGGACGGTCTGTCCGACATTTCTTCCGTAGTCCTTCTTCCCCTTTTTCTCATGTAAACCGTGTTTACGTTTCAAAGCTTTCATCCCGGCAGGAACTGACCATTCATAATGTCAGCCCACGCCCAGCTGTCTCAGGCGGCTTTTCGCCTCTGCTGCCCGGCTGGAAGTCTCATCGATCTCAATAATCTTCTCATAATATTCTATGGCCTTTTTCTTTTTTCCTTTCTGATGGTACACCCGGCCCATAAAATACAACGCATCCAGATTCTCCGCGTCAACAGAAAGCACCTGGTTCAACAATTTTTCCGCTTCGTCATACTTTCCTCTGTTAAACTCAGCTCTTCCCTGTTCAAAGAGATTTTTCACATCTGCCTGGGTAATTTTCTTGGAAACCATTTTAAACAGTTCCTTCATCTCTTCTTTCTCAAAATCCGATTCTTTGTATTGGCTCACCGTACTGGCAGCCAGAAGCCTGTCCCCATCATTATAATACTTAACAGCCAGTAGAAGATTGTTGCTCAGTTCCAGCTTTGCCGCGTTGGCATCTTCTCCCTCATCCAGTTTTTTCTGCAGTTTCGCCACATCCTGCTCCAGTTTTTCTTTCTGCTTCTGCATAGATGACAACTGGGCCTCCTTCACAGACAACTGCTGATTGTTTTCTGCAATACTGTCAGAGTTATTTCCCAGGTTATTTCCCAAAAGGGTGGGACGAATCAGCACAAAGCTGACAACAAGTCCAATGATCACTCCGATGATCACATTGATCACTGGCATCCAATGCCGCTTCTCTTCTTTGTAAGCACCGACTGGCTGCACATTTGCCAGAGGATCTTTTCTGGGTTGTTGACGAGATGCCCTGGTGGAATCTTCCCGGCTCCTGCCCCCATTTTCACTAAATTTATCTCCGATCTCCTGCATGTAACGCAGGGTGGTCGTATTATTATAGTCAATCCGCCTCGCCCTTTTGAGGCATTTGGCAGCTTTGGAATAATCTTTAGACTTTATATACAACAATGCCAGAAGCTGCAGGGCGCGGACAAATTTAGGATTCAGACTGACCACTTTTTTCAGCTGGATCACCGCCAGATCTTCATTGCCTCCCTTAGCCGCATTCAGCGCAGAATTGTATTTTTTTATCGTCTGGTTCACCGCATCCAGCGCTGTCTGATTTTTCTGAATGACGTTAATATAGTATTGTGCCCGGTTATTTTCCGGCTGAAGATACCGGCTGAGCACCCACTCGCTCAATGCCGCCACAGTCTCCCCCATCTCGTTGTACACAAGCCCCAGAAGATTGCGGGCATTGGTATTGCATTTATCAAACTGCAGACTTCTCTTCAATACCATGGCTGCCCCTGAGAGATCGCGCACCTGCGCTTTCTCCAGTCCCATATTGTAGTACGCATTTGAAATTCTTCTTACATGATATATGATCGACAGATCCTGTCCACAAAATCTGCAAATTTCCATCTCATCGTTTATGTTTGCATCACATCTTGGACATCTCATTGGAATCCTCCTATTTCTTTGCCGTACATCACATCGTTGACCTGGTTTCTGATATCAACTCTCTCACAATATCTGTCACATCCGTAAGATTATTATTATTTACCGCATTTTCAACCTGTTCTACATCCAGGCTTGGCTCATATTTTTCAAGTTCTTCCTCAAAATTTATCATCTTCTGACCTCCTTTTCAGTTCAATGGCCATCGTCAATCATCATTACCGGGCAATTGCCCTATGAAACATAATACCTATTTTTATTGAAAAAAGCAAGGGGAAAAACGTCTTTTTTGACAAAAGCTATCGCAATTTTTGACAAAACCAAAACATCAATTTTTGAGTTCTTTCAGTTTGCGATAGAATGTAGATCGAGACACAATTCCCAGGCGCTGCATCGCCTCCGCCTCGGATATCTTTTTTGCATGAAACAGATCAGATATTTTTTGAATCTTCTCAGGCTCAATCTGCATCGGCCGGCGTCCGCGGTAAGCCCCCCTGTGTTTTGCCCCTTCCACTCCCTGGCGGTGTTTTAGTATTTGTAAATTTTTTCCTGCATAATATTGTCTTTGAAGAATAGATAAAATCGTACTTCTTACATTTTTGTCTATAATAATTTTCTCCTTTTCAAACCGTATCACCGCTCCCGCTGCCACCATACGAAGCAGATGCTCTGTGTAGACCGATGGGTTATTAGAGACTGCACTCTGGCTGCTGATAAGAACCTGATCCCCGTACTGCAGCTGGCACAATAGGTTATCCAGACCATTATAATTAAATTCTCTTGCCTCTTTCCGGTACGGTTCCAGGATCAAAGGATCACCGCCGCCCTGCTGCGGCGTCCGCACCAGCCATTCTAACCGGTCGTAAGAATTCATGCCTGCCTCCTCCAAAAGTTCCGCCAGGTCTTCCCTGTCTTCAGACGGGCATCTCATGGAAATAAACACCGGCTGTCTGTTGGCACGGTAGTAATGTTTGAGGCGGAGTTCCATGGCGATTCCCGGAATCCCCTGAAATCCTTCCTCCCCCAAACCATCCACCACATCCCAGTAAGGAGAGATCACATATTGATATCCTGCTTCTGAAAATAACTGGTATTCTATTTTTCCCACACTGTACTTTTCTCCATAATGGCCCACCGCTTTGATTACCCCCGCACTGCTGCCGATTATTTCACCTGATAACGGCGATGTATGCTCATTCGTTGGCTGTCTGTTTCCCAGCATATCATTATACACTCCCTTCCCAATTCTTTTACATCCGCTTTTCAAAGGGCCTCAGCAGAAGGTTTTTATACCGTTCTTCCAATATCGTTATAAGAAATTTCTTACGGATGCTGCTGGTAAACGCCACATTCTCCACGAGATAATTTACTGCTGCAAAATCTATTTTTTGAATCATTCTCCACAAAGCCCTGTCACATTCCCTGAAATGATGGCCGGAAATGATATCAAAATAAGAACGTGCTCTTCCTTTATGTTGGATCTTTGGTATCGGTATGTCAAATATCCTGCGCTGCATTTCTTCCTTTGAAGCCAGGATCTCACGACACTGTTCGTCCGTAACAACGTCTGGAAAAAGGCAGGAATCACTTCCCAGAACAGGGGCAGGAGAATACCAGTCTCCCTTTTTCAAAATCCCCCAGCTGCTACCGTCCCGTTCTCCATTTGCCACAAAAGCATCAATGACAACCATATCCCAAAAAGTATTGATTATTACTTTTGCTGCTGACAGGCCAAGAAACATAGTCAGAGCCTCTATGATCTGCTCATATTCGTACTGTACCAGCTTGCCTGTAATATCCATAAAATATTCCCCCAGCTGGTCAAATGAGATAAAGGTCTCCTCTTTAGAAGTAAAGTCTTTGCACAGAACCACTTCCTCCCCCTGGCACGTTCCCAGCCAGGTATCCTGGGTTATGACTCCCAGCATGTCAAAGATATGGCTTCCCAAATATTCAGACACATGATCACAAACCACCCTACCTGATAAATTCCTTCGGTATTTTATGACATAATTTTCACCATTGATAAGGAGGCCGTCCTTCTTTCTCCTTCCGGCATAAAAGCGTCCATTTTTCCGATATCTGGATAATTCTCGCATATTTCATATCCCCTGCTCAATAAAATGCCAGAATCCAACAATGAATTCTGGCATTCTTCAATTTCAATACATCCAAATTATGATAGACTATGGATTTACAAAAGCTGGGCTAGACGTTCCTTCACCTGAGCCATCATACTCTGGTATTTTTCCAGTTTTGCCCTCTCCTCTTCTATCTTTTTGGCTGGCGCCTTATTTACAAAGTTTGGGTTGCCCAGCATTCCCTCAGAACGTTTGAGTTCTCCCATCAATTTTTTCTCTTCCTTCTGAAGACGCTCGATCTCTTTCGCCACATCCACAAGCTCTGCAAAAGGCATGTAAATCGTTCCCTTGTCGATCACTACGGATACGGCATCCTGTTCGATACCCGATTTGTCACTCTGGATCACCACCTCGCTGGCAAAGCCCAGAGTGGCAAAAAATACCTTATTGGTCTCAAATATTTCCTGTACCGCTGCATCCTCTGTCACAACGATCACTTTTGCCTTTTTGCTCGGCGGAACGTTCATCTCACCGCGGACATTACGGATTCCTTTTACGGCTTCTTTGATACGTTCTACCGCTTCCATGTCTGCTTTAAAGGCAGCCTTCTCTTCCGAATATACCGGCCAGTCAGAAACCATAATGGAAGCTTCTTCATCCCCCATAAGCGTACAATAGATCTCCTCTGTGATAAACGGCATAAAGGGGTGGAGAAGCTTCAGCGCGTCAATCAGCACATTCTTAAGGGTATAAAGGGCAGCTGCTTTGGTCACATCCTCTTCATTGTATAAACGTGGTTTTACCATCTCGATATACCAGTCACAGAACTCTTCCCAGATAAAGTCATAGATTTTCTGCACGGCAATTCCCAGATCAAAGGTCTCCATCAGAGCGGTGACATCTTTCACCAACTGGTTACATTTGGCAAGAATCCATTTATCCGCCTGGGTAAACTGGGAGGGATCCACTTCTTTGTCCGCCAGCCCCTCATTCTGGGCAAAATTCATCATAATAAAGCGCGACGCATTCCACACTTTGTTGGCAAAGTTACGGCTTGCTTCCACCCGCTCCCAGTAAAAACGCATATCATTTCCCGGCGCGTTCCCCGTCACCAGGGTCAGACGCAGGGCATCCGCACCATATTTGTCAATGACCTCAAGAGGATCGATGCCGTTGCCAAGGGATTTACTCATCTTGCGCCCCTGGGAATCCCTCACCAGACCATGGATCAGCACAGTGTCAAAGGGCACCTGTCCCGTCTGCTCGATGCCGCTGAACATCATGCGCATAACCCAGAACGGAATGATATCATATCCGGTCACAAGAGTATTGGTGGGATAAAAATATTTCATCTCTTCTGTTTCATCTGGCCATCCCAGCGTGGAAAATGGCCACAGGGCAGAACTGAACCAGGTATCCAGAGTATCGGGATCCTGCCTCATTTTCTTGCCGCATTTTGGGCAGAGCGTCTCATTTTCCTTGGTAACGACCAGTTCGCCGCAGTCGTCACAATAAAATGCAGGGATCTGATGCCCCCACCAGAGCTGCCGGGATATACACCAGTCGCGGATGTTCTCCAGCCAATGAAAATAGGTTTTGTTAAAATGGTCTGGAACAAAACGGGTCTCTCCCTTTTTTACAGCCTCGATCGCCGGTCCCGCCAAAGGTTTCATTTTTACAAACCACTGT
Organism: uncultured Eubacterium sp.; assembly: GCA_948848225.1. Classification (GTDB taxonomy): domain Bacteria; phylum Bacillota; class Clostridia; order Lachnospirales; family Lachnospiraceae; genus Eubacterium_F. Next base: position 90,423 of record CAQOJF010000003.1, on the reverse strand, counting down.
TTGCTCACCTTGGGCTCTACCGTAGTTCCACAGCGGTAGCAGGTTCCTACATTGTGGTCGTGATCCTCCACTTTGACCAGGGCTCCCTCTGCCTCCAGATCTTTCACGATCTCTTTTCTCGCCTCATAACGGTCCATGCCTGCATATTTTTCATACTCATCCACGATCTTCGCATCGTCTGTCATCACGTGGATCACAGGAAGATCGTGACGCAGACCAACCTCAAAGTCATTCGGATCGTGGGCCGGCGTGATCTTTACCACACCAGTACCAAATTCCATATCCACATAATCATCCGCGATCAGCGGAATTTCACGATGTACGATGGGAAGCACCAGCTTTTTACCCACCATATCTTTATACCGGTCATCTTTTGGATTTACCGCCACAGCAGTATCTCCCAGCAGTGTCTCCGGCCTGGTAGTCGCCAGATTGATATATCCGCTGCCATCGGCAAAAGGATAGCGCAGATGCCAGAAATGACCTTTCTGGTCTTCGTACTCTACCTCTGCATCCGAGATGGACGTCAGACAGTGGGGACACCAGTTAATGATACGTTCTCCCCGGTAAATCAGCCCTTTATCATACAGTTTTACAAAGACTTCCCTCACCGCCTTGTTGCAGCCCTCATCCATGGTAAACCGTTCTCTGTCCCAGTCACAGGATGAGCCCATCTTTTTCAGCTGGGATACGATCCGGCCGCCGTACTGTTTTTTCCAGTCCCAGGCTCTCTCTAAAAATTTCTCCCTTCCGATATCTTCCTTGGAAATGCCCTCTTCTCTCATTGATTCCACGATTTTTGCCTCGGTGGCAATGGAGGCGTGGTCCGTCCCCGGAAGCCACAGAGCTTCAAAGCCCTGCATTCTCTTAAACCGGATGATGATGTCCTGCAGCGTATTGTCCAGGGCATGTCCCATGTGAAGCTGCCCTGTGATGTTCGGCGGCGGAATCACGATGGTATATGGCTTTTTATCCGGATTTACCTCTGCGTGAAAATACTTTTTGTTCACCCATTTGGTATAGAGACGGTCTTCGATGTCTTTGGGGTTGTAGTTCTTTTCCAGTTCTTTTTTCATTTTTACCTTTCCTTTCTCACTTTACCACAAGCGTGGGCTCAAGTACGCTACTTTTACGGTCACATCTTCTGCGCCGCGCACACTCTTCGCCTGCTCCGCAGGCTCATCGTTGAGGCTGGCGCC
>CAQOJF010000003.1:0-89124 GCA_948848225.1 uncultured Eubacterium sp. | reverse complement strand
TGCGCCGCGCACACTCTTCGCCTGCTCCGCAGGCTCATCGTTGAGGCTGGCGCCTTCTTTAACTTCGCATCTTGGAACTGCGCCGCGCACACTCTTCGCCTGCTCCGCAGGCTCATCGTTGAGGCTGGCGCCTCATAGTTCCAGAAGGGCAGACACATTTTCGTGCAAGCACGAATGTGCCTGCCCTTCTGGAACTGCGCGGCTTGTAGCGGACAAAAAACAGCTTCGGGCTGGTATCAGCCCGAAGCTGTAAGATCTTCCGGTTTATCTGGTACCATCCCATTTATAAGGGCGAGCTGGTTCAGTCTCGCGGTACCACCTTATTTCAAATAAAGAGTTCACTTTATTCCTCATTCTGCCGATAACGGGGCAAACCGTTACTTTCTACTGAGCGCAGCGCCAAAGGCCATGCCGTTCAAAAGTCCTGCTCAGAAGCTACCTTCCATCATAAGGCTGCCCGAATGTCTTTCAGCCGGTGAACATTCTCTCTTTTGGGACCATTATGACGTACTCCTCTTCGTCAAAGCATTTTTTTATATCTATATCCTTTATAATAAATAATATTCTAATACCTGTCAAGTCAAAACTGAAAGTCACCCGTCCGGCATGGCAGTGCTGATTTTCACCTCAAACTAATAAGTAAATTCACTTAAAAGCTTTTCCAGTTTGGCAATCTTCTCCCCACTCTGGTCCACAAGTTCCTGAGCATGAGCGGCAGCGCCCGCCAGGTGATTTGTCTTATCTGCGATTTCCGAAACACCTCCCGCTGACTCTCCTACCGTCTGTCCGATGCGGTCCAGAGACTGAACGATCTCTTCCATCGCCCTGGTCAGATCTTCTACCAGGCTGTGAACCGATGCCATAAATTCTTCAAAAGTGGCGGCATCCGAATGATATGCGGCTCCCACCTCACGAAACTGCTGATAATCTCCCATTACGGTTTTTTCCAGGAATTCTGTGGATGTACTGATACAGGAACCCATATTTTTTACAGCACTTTCCACTTCATAGACCATCTTCTTGATATCATCTGCTGACACCTGGGTCTGCCCCGCCAGGCTTCCAATCTCCGATGCCACCACAGCAAATCCCTTTCCTGCCTCTCCGGCCCTGGCCGCCTCGATGGAAGCATTCAGCGCCAGAAGATTGGTCTGGGAGGAAATGTCGCTTATGGCCTGGATCAATTCATGAATCTTATCCACAGCTTTCGCCTGTTGAAGCGCCGACTCCGTATTTACCTTTAATTCTTCATAAACCTCTCTTGTCCGCTCATTGGCAGTCTTAGTATGGCTTTCCAACTCTTCTGCCCGCTGTTTGACTTCCCTGGATATATCACGTCCCCGGACCGATACCTCATTGATCTCCTGAACATTTCCATTTACATCCTCTACATTCCTCAATATGATATCCATCGTCGAAGCAGATTCCTCCATGCCGGCGGACATCTCCTCCATCGTAACGGAATTGTCCTGGCAGAGATCATTTGTGGTCTTCATGACCTCATCCAGAGAAGTTACGCCTTCTTTTACCACCGCGCAGGATTCGCTGATCTCAGATGTCATACTTCCAAATTTATCCTGCATCAATTCCACCGCCCTGGACATCTGGCCGATCTCATCTCTGCGCCGGGAAAGGGACTGAATGCCAGGATCTTTCTTGAGATTCAGTTTTGCAATCTGATCCACCAGCTCCGTGATCCGGCAGATCGGCTTAGAAATCCTTCCGCTGATAAACCATCCGCAGATACAGGAACAGAGCAGGCCGCACAGAAGGAACAGCGCCATGATTTTTAATAGTGATACAGACTTTGCCTGTATATCCGATTCGGGCGCTGTCAATATGTATTTCATACCGTTTGCCAGTGTCAGATATGCCATCAATTTATTCTGCCCCTTGTATTGATAGGAATTAACCTGATCCTCTTTTTCTGTATCAGCTATGATCTTTTCTACTTCCGGAGCCGTATCCTTCAGGCTGTCTCCCAGCTGATATTCTTTATGGGCTACAATGTTATGATCTGTATCCACCAGACAGGAATAACCGTTTTCGTAAATGGAAGCTTCCGAGATCATGTTCTCGATGGTCTCCAGGCTGATGTCCATTCCTATGATCCCCACGGATTCATTTTCCATATAAACAGGTACTACATAAGAAATCATACTTACATTGATATTCTGATTCAGATAGGGATTCATCCAGGTAGGCTTTTTATTCTCTACAGGTATGTAATACCATCCCACATGTTCCAGATCGTCCTTTTCAAATGTACTAAAATCCGTAGGTTCGATACTTTCAAACCCGTCTTCCGTAGAATTTCTGGTGAGAAAGAGTCCGGAGGTGGGCTCGGTAAAATCAGGATTGTACCGAATATACGCTGTCAGCGCCCCATCGGTCCTCTCGGCAAAATGGCGCAGCGTATCTTCCAGTCCATCGGTGTACGCCTCCACATACTTCGGATCCGTTTTAAATTTTTCAAAATCTTTCAGGCTTCCCACAGAAATATCAGTCAAAGTATCTACCGACTGCTGGATCTTTGTAAGAATCCCATCAAACTGCGTTTTCCTCTCCTCCGCCCTTGCCAGCATATAATCCTTGGAGTCACTGTCTGCCATATCGCTGGAAAACAGATAACTGAGTACTCCCAGACTCAGTCCCATAATCAGTGAGCACACCACAGCGATCGTCGCTATCTTTCTTCTGATTGTATACATTTTCATCATCCCCTTTGATCTATTTTAGTTACATGTTATTCCTGTTTTTCAAAAAGAAGTCCATTCATAAAAACAACCCTTTTCCTTAAGTTTTGGCAGTGCATATTTTTTGACCTCCGGCACACTGGCCTTCCAGCCCAGAAAATATGCAGTAATCCGGCTGATGTCATTCGTGATCTTGTATTTTAACATACGCCCTTTCTGGTCATAGGTAGAGTACATGATCTCTTTTGGAAACTTCTTTTCAATATGCCGAACCAAAGAAGCGGTAATCCCGTCAGTCAGCGACCTCTCATACAGATCCCTGGCGCCAAAGAGATGGAGTATCTCATGAGCATAGGTGGACGCTCCTTCCGCCTGTTTCCCATATTTTGAAAACAATGTGGCGCTCTCGTAAAAAAATTCGGTGCCCTCTTCTGCGTAATGGACCAGTGTGGAACTGGTTCCCGATTTATTCAAATGAAAAAGAAAACCGATGCTGTCTGTCTTATACCGGGAACGGAGCCCATCCATATCAATGTTCTTTTCCACAAATTCCATAACTTTCCGATACAGTTTATCCTGGCTTCGGATGCTGTCGCTGACTTTATTATTGACCCGGAAAGAATAGCTGATATCCTTATATTTTTCTATATTTGCCACAAAGGAAACCGTCTTTCCGTATTTTTTTGCCTGTCTGCGGATATAGGCTGACGCAGCACGGACTTTTCTATTTGCTTCTTTTTTAGCTTTTCTCGTCCATTTACTTCCTTTGTCGCTCACAAAAATACTGATCAGCACCGACCGCCCCTCCAGTACCCCAGCACTCCCCGTGGGCAGCTTTTTCCACTCACTTTCTGATATTCTTTCCGGCATCACCTCTGCCTGGACGCCCCCCGTCCTGACAGGCAAAAAACCAGCGAGCAGAGCAACAACCAGACACAGAACCACAAGTATCTTTCTATTCCATAACCTCATTACGCCTCATCCCTTCTTTTTGCCAGTTCCCGCCGGCAGTTTAACATTCCCCTTTATTTTACCTTTTTTTCTACAAAGAGACAACTGTAAACTTTTGAAAATTGAAAAAAACCTTGAAAATATGAAATAATCTGTATATAATAGTGAAGTTGAAAAGAGTTTTATATATATACTTACACTTAGGAGGTTCACCATGGAATATTACAGTCAGCAGAGCAAAGAAGATCTGCTTGCTCTGAAATCAGAATTGGAAGCTAAATTTGAGGAAAAAAAGGCATGCGGCCTTCAGTTGGATATGTCGAGAGGAAAACCAAGTACTTCCCAGCTGGATATATCACTGGGGCTTCTTGATGTCCTCACCTCAAAATCCGGTTTTCTGGCAAGTGACGGCATTGACTGTCGAAACTACGGTGGTCTTGACGGCATTCCGGAAGCAAAGCAGCTTATGGCAGAGATGATGGGAACGGCTCCAGAACATGTCATTGTATTTGGAAACGCCAGTTTGTCTATTATGTATGATTCGATTTCGAGATCCTATACCCACGGTGTTCTCGGCAACACTCCCTGGTGTAAATTAGATAAAATTAAATTCCTGTGTCCGGTACCCGGCTATGACAGGCACTTTGCCATCACCGAACGCTTTGGCATCGAGATGATCAATATTCCGATGACACAGGACGGCCCCGATATGGATCTGGTGGAAGATCTTGTAAACCACGACGAGACTGTGAAAGGGATCTGGTGTGTTCCCAAATACTCCAATCCCCAGGGGATCAACTACAGCGACGACACTGTCAGACGTTTTGCCAGTCTGAAACCAGCAGCGAAAGATTTTCGTATCTACTGGGACAACGCCTATGTGATCCACCATCTCTATGAGGACCATCAGGCAGAACTATTAGATATCATCAGTGAATGTGAAAAAGCGGGCAATCCTGATATCGTATATGAGTTTGCCTCCACTTCAAAAGTCAGCTTTTCCGGCGCCGGCATCGCAGCTCTTGCCGCCTCAAAAGCAAATCTGGACGACATAAAAAAGCAGCTGACGATTCAGACCATCGGCTACGACAAAATAAACCAGCTCAGGCATGTAACTTATTTTAAAAACTTAGAAGGTCTCAAACAGCATATGAAAAAACATGCCAATGAGATGAGGCCAAAATTTGAGGCTGTTTTGGATGTTCTTGAAGAAGAACTGGCAGATACGGGCATCGCCAGCTGGGAAAAGCCCTATGGCGGCTATTTTATCTCTTTTGAAGCCATGGAAGGCTGTGCGAAAAAGATCGTTGCCAAATGCAAAGAGGCAGGGGTTACATTGACTGGCGCCGGCGCCACGTATCCTTATGGCAAAGATCCAAAAGACAGCAATATTCGTATCGCCCCTTCCTTCCCAAATTTGGAAGAGCTGGCTCAGGCAACAGACCTGTTCGTACTCTGTGTAAAGCTGGTGAGTATAGAGAAAATACTGGAAAATAAATAGAAGGAGCTGGCTTGAAGTATCAGAAAACAGAGCCAATAAGCATTGAGGGATTTCCTCTTGCTTATTGGCTCTGTTTTCTTTTGATGGCAACAATGAGGGTGTCCACGTCATCTGATGTACTTCAAAAATTGCCGCACTGCCTTCTCCCACTTCTTTCAGCGCCTTTTCATATAATTCCTGCAGTTGCTCGACAGACTTTTTTTCCGCTGTTTCAAGCCTGGGTTTGATTATAAAATTTCTCCATTGCTTGCAATTACTTTCTGATACCAGCCAAAGGACTTTTTCTTTCTTCTTTCCAATGTCCCCCTGCCTTCATTGTCCCGATCCACATAAATGAACCCATACCGCTTTTTCATCTCTCCTGTCGTAAAGGAAATACAATCAATGCATCCCCATGGAGTATAACCGATTAACTCCACTCCATCGTCAAGGACTGCCTTCTTAAATTCCTCAATATGGGCCCGCAGGTATTCAATCCGGTAATCATCCCCAATCGTTCCATCCGGCTGTATTTCATCAATGGCTCCAAATCCATTTTCTACAATAAACAGTGGCTTTTGGTATCTTTCATACAAAAGATTTAATGCATACCTCAAACCAACAGGATCAATTTGCCAGCCCCAGTCACTTTTTTCCACAAAGGGGTTATTAACACTTCCCGGAAAACCATCCAGCCCATTACCCTCGGCAACTACATTTGCTTTCACAGCATTTGTCATATAATAACTAAATCCAACATAATCTACCCTGCCTTCCTGCAGGATTTTCAAATCACCCTCCTGCATTTCAATGTGAAAGTTTTTCTTTTCCCACTCTTTCAATATATAGGAAGGGTATTTTCCCCGCACATGGACATCCCCAAACAGATACCGGTCATGCATTGCCTCAACAGAGTACATCATATCATCTGGATGGCAGGAATACGGATAAATCGGTACACATGCCACCATGCAGCCAATCTGAAAATCCGGATTGATTTCATGTCCCTTTTTCACAACAAGCGCACTTGCCACCAATTCATGGTGAACCACCTGATACATGCATTCTTCCGGATTCTCCTGTTCTGAAAAAATCACACCGGAACAGGTATAGCCAAACAGCGGATACTTGTAATTTTTCTGATTATTGATTTCATTGAAAGTCATCCAATACCTGACCTTTGCCTTATAACGCTCCATAACCGTCACGGCATATTTTACAAAAAAATCAATCAACTTCCGATTTTTCCATCCCCCATACTTCTCCACCAGATAATAAGGCATCTCAAAATGTGAAAGCGTAATTACCGGCTCAATCCCATATTTTAATAGTTCATCAAACAGCTCATCATAAAAACGAAGTCCCTCCTCATTCGGGGTTTCCTCATCCCCGTTCGGAAAAATCCGGGTCCATGCAATGGATGTACGGAAACATTTAAAGCCCATCTCTGCAAACATTTTCACATCTTCTTTAAAATGATGATAAAAATCTACAGCCTCGTGATTGGGATAATAATATTCTTCCTGAACACCTTCTGTAATCTTACGGTCAACATTATGAGCTCCCGCCGTCAGTACATCTACAATACTGACGCCCTTTCCGCCCACATCCCATGCGCCCTCCACCTGATGGGCAGCCACAGCGCCGCCCCAAAGAAAATCATCTGGTAATCTGCTCATCCAACATCCTCCTATTTCACACTCATAATATTCTCCAGCACATCCACTTCACATCCGGTTTTCGCATCAAGCTGTTCATGCCCTCCCATATCTGTAAGAATAAAGATAATGGTAGAATCATAGCCTTCTTTCTCAATCAGCTCTTTATCAAATGTTACGAGCAGATCGCCTTTTTTCACGATATCGCCCTGTTTAACATACGTCTGGAATCCTTTTCCGTCCAATTCTACTGTATTGATTCCTATATGGATCAATGCCTCTACACCATCTGCTGCCAATCCGACTGCATGACCGGTTGGGAACAATGCCTCGATGCTTCCGCTAAAAGGCGCATATACTTTCCCTTCTTCCGCAATGATTCCTACACCATCACCCATCCCCTTGGATGAAAACACTTCATCCTTTACTTCGGTTACAGGAATTACATGCCCCTTTGCCGGACTTGCCATCTCAAAAATCTCCACTCCATCAGAAAGCGTCTGGCCGGCAGTTGCCACATTTTCTATTTCCTCCGTCTGCATTCCCGACACCATATCACCCTGCCCTGTTGCGACTTCTTCCTCAAAGCCGACAATATAAGTCAGAATAGTACCTAATACAAAAGCAATGACAATGGAAATCAAAAATCCGATAAACTCGGAACCGTGCCCTGATTTGAAATATGCAGGAATAGTAGCAATCCCCGGCATATTATATCCCCATGATACCGCATGGAATGCCCCAGCCACACCACCAGCAACGGCACCGGCAATACATCCGCAAATCATTGGTTTTTTGAATCTCAGGTTGACACCATAAATAGCTGGCTCGGTAATTCCGAACAATCCTGTCACTGCTGCCGACAAGGAAACTCCCTTCATATCCTTATCCTTTGTCTTTAAAAACACTCCCAGAGCAGCTCCCGCCTGAGAAAATACAGCAGATGCCTGAAGTCCTGTAAAGGTATCATATCCCAATGCCGCATAATTTCCTACCGTAACCGGTGTGATACCCCAATGCACACCAAAGATAACGAGAACCTCCCATAAGCCGCCCACAATAACACCTGCCACAATCGGGCTCAATCCATATAAGAAATTATAAGCCCCTCCGATTGAATTACCAATGGTATTTCCAATAGGCCCAAATACCAGCAGGGTAAGCGGCACCATAATAGCAATGGTAAACATCGGTGAAAACAGGTTTCTGACTACAATCGGCAGATACTTATCAAAAAACTTCTGCACATAGGAAGCCACCCAAATAGACAAAATAATTGGTATTACAGAAGAAGTATAACTGAGCAGCTGCACCTTAATCCCTAAGAAATGTATATCTGCTCCGGAGTTCACCATGTTAATATAGTCCGGACATACCAATGCACAGGCAATCACAACTGCCATATAAGTATTTGCACCAAACTTTTTTGCTGCTGTGATGGAAATGAGTACCGGCAAAAAAGTAAATGCTGTCCACGAAACAAAGTTCAAGATTTGATACGTTCCACCTGATGTATCAATCCAGCTTAACGCAACAAGTATTCCAAGAATTCCCTGTAGAATACCACAGGCAGCCAGTGTATATAAAAATGGTGCAAAAATGCTTGAAATGACATCCACAATCCGGTTGAATACCCCCACTTTATTCTTATTGCCACCTCCTGCGTTTTCATCTACCGTAATAAGCTCCATGATGAACCCAAAGGCATCTTTCACATGGTTTCCGATTACTACCTGATACTGTCCTCCTGCCTGTACGGTTGTAATCACTCCTGGTATTTTTGTTACCTTTGCGGAATCCACAACCGAATCGTCTTTCAGAATAAACCGAAGCCTTGTAGCACAATGGGTAACATTTGTGATGTTGCTGTCACCGCCTAATTCCTTCACAAGCTCTCCTGCTGTAATCCGATAATCAATAGCCATATCTGCAACTCCTTTCTAAACGTTTTTAAGCACTGGTTGCTTTGTGATTATCATTATACATTCTTTTATTATTTATTCCAGTGTTTCAGGCTGCTTAGATATTTATATCATAGGGAAGTAACATGTTTCTTGAAAGAAACACAATGTTTTTCCAAAACGCTCCGACCGGGGAACCCAGTACACAGCCTCCGCTATTCTTTTATTACCACAAATTCATCATATCCAACCGTCTTTACATATGCGTATAAACGCCACAAGGGACACTTCCTTATGTGAAGTGCCCCTTGTCAGTCATCTTTTTTCCAGACTGCATGATTACTGCCTGCCTAGCTGTTATAGATATAGCCTACCCATTTTAGGACAATCCCTTTATGCCAAAGCAGCAGTAATGATCGCCATGGAATATACTTCGCTGGCATTGCAGCCTCTGGAGAGGTCATTAATCGGTGCATTTAATCCAAGAAGGATCGGACCATATGCCTCAAAGTTTCCAAGCCTCTGAGCGATCTTATAACCGATATTACCAGCACTGATATCCGGGAAGATAAAGGTATTGGCATGTCCCGCCACCTCTGACTCTGGACATTTGGTACGGGCAACTCGCGGGGAAACCGCCGCATCAAACTGAAGCTCGCCCGCGATCGGCAGATTTGGCGCCGCTTTCCTTGTCTTCTCCGCTGCATTCCGCATCTTATCCACATCCTCGCCTGCGCCAGAACCCAGAGTGGAATAGCTCAGGAATGCCAGCTGCGGATCAATGCCGAATATTCTGGCACACTCTGCGGACTCCAGGGCGATCTCTACCAACTCATCCTCTGTGGGCTTAATGTTGATGGCACAGTCACTCATAGCGAGCACTTCGTTCTCACCGGTCGCCGATGGACGCACCAGAATAAAACAAGATGACACGATGGAATTTTGAGGTTTGGTCTTGATGATCTGCAGCGCCGGACGCACTGTGTCTGCTGTAGAATACGTAGCACCTCCGAGAAGAGCATCCGCCTTTCCCATCTTCACCAGCATCGTTCCAAAATAATTTGCCTGGGACAAGATATCCCGTGCCCTTTCCTCTGTCATTCCTTTATTTTTACGAATCTCACAGAGAAGCTGCACCATCTCGTCCATCTCTTCATAATTTAATGGATCAACGATCTCAGCCCCGCGGATATTGAAACCACTTTCCTCTGCAGCCTCTGCGATCTCCGTCGGATCCCCTACAAGAACCGGTGACAGAAAGGTACTGGCAAGCAGTCGGGAGGATGCCTCCAGGATTCGTGGATCGCTTCCCTCTGTAAACACGATTTTCTTTGGATTCTTTTTCAAAATGCTAATCAGCTGACCAAACATAAATATAGCCTCCTAAAGTTATGATGTGAAGCAACTGCATAGGAAACAATTGCCATCCACTATCTATCATAACAACTTTTGCCCAAAAAACAAGTCCCAATTTACCTTTTATCAATTATTTTTCTCACTCCGCAGTCCCCGGAGGGCATTTGTGAGCTTGATGGGATTGCCATAACGCAGTGTGGAGTTGCGGAAGATCTTCGCTCCCACAAATCCCATGGCCACCACAGAGACATATAAGATCACAGCAGAAACCACGATCTCCCATGTAGCTACAGTTCCCATGGCGATACGGATAAACATGGCGCTGTAGGAGCTTACCGGAAGATAGGAAAGGATGCGGATCACGATGCCGTCTGGCTCCTGCATCTGGAACAGCACAAGAAAATATATAACCATAACAAGCATTTGGGCGGTTCCGGCGCTCTTGTTGAGGTCCTCGATCTTAGATACCAGCGCCCCCAGCGCCCCATACATAAATGCATAGATCAAAAATCCACCCAGTCCAAATACCGCGAAAGTCACAAGCACTTCTGCCGGAATATCAAAGAACATATCCAGCATCCCGTCGAGACTGTCTTCATTGAACTTATAACTGCCCAGTATGCTCGCAAAGATCAGCCCCATCTGAAAAATAATTGCCGTGACGGCGGCAAACACCTTGCCGAACAGCAGACTGGAGGAACTGGTGCTGGTGACCAGGATTTCCACGGTACGGTTGCTTTTTTCGTTTGCCACGCTGGTAGCGATCATCATACCATACATGACTATGATCATAAAGACGAGGATCACAAGAGCATAGCTGTACCAGTAGTTTTGTCCGGAATCCTTGCCCAGTATCTTTTCATTGCAGACAATGTTCCCCGCATCCAGTTTCATCAGTTCTTCATAATTTACATTCTGATCCTGACAGTATTTCATCTTCGCCGACGTGCTCATCAGCTCTTTGAATAACTCCCCGGCAGAATCAGAAAGGGCTTTGTTAAATACATAATAATCAAACTCCGAGGCGCTTTTAACGACAAAACCGATCTCCGCTTTCTCCGCCTTCACTGCCTCCTGGACCTGTTCTTCATCCTCCATCCTCTGGATCTCTGCCTTACCATAAGAAAGGATCAAATCATCCTGGATCATCCCCTGGGGATCACAGATCGCGATGGTTTGTGACATTTCATTTTCTTCACCGTCAGAACCATCTCCGCTGGACAATCTGTCGATGATCCCAGGTATGCTCATCGCCACGATCGCTACCAAACAGATTAACACAGTGGAGATTACAAAGGATTTACTCTTGAAATAATTTCCTAATTCAAAACAATATACGTTAAATAATTTTTTCATAATTAGTCCCTCCCCCCTTCTTCCTGCGTATCTTCTGGAATCTCGTCCCCCACGCAGGATACAAAAATATCATTGAGGGACGGTTCATAGGAACCGTACTGATCGATCTCTATCCCCTCTTCTCTCATGCGTTCCAATATGTTCCACTGGCTGGCGCCTTCAGTCAGGCGAAGAATCAGATTATGCTTGCTGCGGCTCTCCACCTCCAGCACATCTGACAGCTTTTCCCTGCACAGCCGCTCCAGCTCTTCCAGGGAATAATTCAAGGCTGACAGTATCTTTCTGCCTTTTCCATATTCCTCCTTGATCTCATCAAGACTTCCCGCCAATACAATCTCACCTTGATTGACAATGGCGATATCCTCACAAAACTCTTCTACATAGCTCATCTGATGACTGGAAAAGATAACGATCTTTCCCTCTGAGATCAGTTCCCGGATCACATCCTTTAAAATCTGGGAATTTACCGGATCAAGTCCCGAAAATGGTTCATCCAGTACCACGATATCCGGATCGCACACAAGGGTGGCTGCCAGCTGAACCTTCTGCTGATTTCCTTTAGACAAGGTATCCATCTTACGTTTTTCATATTCATTGACTTTTAGACGAGACAGCCATTTCTGAGCGTTTTTTACCGCTGAAGCCCGGTCGAGTCCCCGGAGCTTCGCAAAATATACCATCTGCTCGATCACCGTTTTTTTCGGATACATTCCTCTCTCCTCCGGCAGATATCCCACCTGGTTCTTGGCAGGGTCAAAGGGCGTACCATCCAGCAGCACCTCTCCCTCATCTGCTCGGAAAATATCCATGATAATTCGTATTGTCGTCGTCTTTCCTGCACCATTTCTTCCCAAAAGTCCCAGAGCTCTTCCGCTCTCTACAGAAAAACCGACCCCCTTCAGAACCTCTTTTCCTTCAAACCTTTTGCGAATCTTTTTTACTTCTAGTTTCATCTTTTACCTCCCGCTGTTTATTGTCAGCGTTTCATACTTCGGAGCATTTCTTTATCCTCCCGGCTGACACGAAATGATTCTATCATTTTCTGTACACTCTTATTATACGTAAAATCATCCAGATTGCAAGAGGCGAGATATTCCAATGTAATATCCCGATATTTTACATAACAAATAGAAATACCCCACGCCACCGCCATTTTTACATAATACCCATTGTGCCGAATATCATCGTATATTTTTAACACATCATTAATATATTCATCTGTCACAAAATACTGCATAAGGATCACGACAGCAAACCGCACCTCATATTCATTTTGCGATTTCAGGTAAGGCAGAACAAACTCATACATCCTCTCCTGGTTGTTTTTAACATCTTTCAGGTCTCCGCAGACGATATCACACACCGCCCAGTTATTGATGGAAGGGATAAACTTCTCCACATATTCCAGCTTTTCCCCGAAATCACACTTCGCCAGGGCACATACCATACCACAGAGCATATTGAGTTCATAGACGGATGAATCTTTTGTCAGCTCCACGAAGCCCCGCCAGTCCTCTTTCACCAGCTGTCTGGCAAATTTCCGCAGAGCCGGAACCCTCACCCCATAAAAAATCGTCTCCACCCCGGGAATCAACCTGCTGTGAAATTCCCGGTATTTTTCATCCGCCATTTCCCGCAGACAGTCCTCCACTTTTGTTAATTCCTCTTCGGTAAATCCCATTTGTCTCCTCCTTCACATAACAAACGCCGGTCCGACGTTTCGAACCGGCTTAATGGCACTAATCCAGCTCCACCGCACCGGTGTAGAGCTGATAATATCTGCCTTTCATATCCAGCAGCTGTTTATGGGTTCCCCGTTCTATGATCTCCCCCTGTTCCAGTACCATAATGCAGTCGGCATTCCGCACAGTGGAGAGCCGGTGGGCGATCACAAAAGTGGTGCGGTCCTTCATCAGACGTTCCATGCCGTGGTCAATGTGCATCTCCGTCCTGGTATCCACCGAGCTGGTGGCCTCGTCCAGCACAAGGATCGGCGCCTTAGACACCGCGGCCCTGGCAATATTCAGAAGCTGCCTCTGCCCCTGGCTGAGATTGATCCCATCCCCTTCGAGCATCGTATCGTATCCGTCCTCCAGCCGCATTATGAAAGAATGGGCGCTGGCAGTTCTGGCTGCCTGCTCCACTTCCTCATCTGTGGCATCCGGGCGTCCATAGCGTATATTTTCCCTCACCGTTCCGGTGAAAAGATGGGTATCCTGGAGCACCATGGCGATATGGCTCCGCAGGCTCTTTCTCTCATATTCCTTAATGTCCCTGCCGTCGATGGTGATCTTTCCCTCCTGAATATCGTAGAAACGATTCAGAAGATTGGTAACCGTCGTCTTGCCGGCGCCGGTAGATCCCACAAAGGCCACCTTCTGGCCGGCGTGGGCATACAAATCGATGTGCTTGAGGATGGTCTTATCTGGATCGTATCCAAAAATGACATTTTCCATAACCACCTCGCCCCGGATATCATCCATCGGTACAGCCTCTGGTCTGTCTGCCTCCTCCGGCGCTTCATCCAGTACTTTAAATACCCGCTCTGCTCCGGCAAGCGCCGAAAAGATCGTATTAACCTGCATGGAAATCTCATTAATGGGACGGCTGAACTGCCTGGAATAGTTGACAAACACACTGAGATTTCCCACCGACAGCTTGCCGGCGATACAGAACAGGCCGCCCACGCAGGCAGTGATGCCGTAACTGACCTGGCTGATGTTACTCATGACAGGACCCATGATCCCGCCAAAAAACTGGGCTTTGATCTGCTTCTTTTTCAGATCTTCATTCAAATCTGTAAATTCCTGGATAGCTTTTTCCTCATGACAGAACACCTTTACCACCTTCTGTCCCGTCACGGTCTCTTCGATATATCCGTTCAATTTTCCCAGGGCGGACTGCTGGGAACGGTAATATTTAGAACTTCTCCTGGCGATGGATCCACCCGACTTGATCATCAGCGGAACAAGTAAGATCGTCAGCAGCGCCAGCCACACATTCATGATAAGCATGATGACAACTGTTCCCAGGATACTCAGCGCCCCGGATATAAGCTGAATGATCGTGTTGTTCAGCATCTCCCCGATCACATCTACATCATTGGTAAACCGGCTCATGATATCACCAGTGGCATTGGTGTCAAAATATCTCACCGGCAGAGTCTGGATATGATCAAAGAGTTCTTTACGAATCGCTTTCAGGGCACGCTGTGATACCCCGATCATGATCCGCTGTTGAAGGTAAGTTGTAGCCACACCGATCATATACACACAGAGCATCAAAAGAACTCCGAGCATAAGCGCTTTGGTTCCCTCACTGACAATGCGTTCTACATCTGCCCCTGGAACTCTTGTCTCCTTCCATGTCCCTGCCACCCCGTCAATAATCGGTGATAACAGATAGGAACCAGCCAGCGTAGCCGCACTGGTAAGAATGGCACAGCAAACCGCCACGATCACCCACACCTTATCTTTCCCCAGATAGGTGAGAAGCCTTCGGATGGTCTCTCCTGTGTTTTCTGGTTTACCACCCATCATTCCTCTTCCATGATGTCCAGGACCTCTTCCCGGTCCCCCCATCGGAGGTCCGCCCTGAGTTTTGTTTTTTGCTTCGCTCATGCTGACACCTCCTTTTCTTTATCCCTCTGGGAATAATAGATTTCCTGGTATTCTTCACAGTCTTTCAAAAGCGCTTCGTGGGTTCCCTGACCCACGATCTCCCCCTCATCCAGCACAAGGATCCGGTCGGCGCTCTCCACCGAAGAAATCCTCTGGGCAATGATCAGTTTCGTCGTGTCCTTCAGAGAGGTAGTAAAACTTTTTCGGATCTCTGCTTCCGTAGCCGTATCCACGGCACTGGTGCTGTCATCCAGAATAAGGATCTTCGGCTTTTTCAACAGAGCCCTGGCGATACACAGACGCTGTTTCTGGCCTCCGGAGACATTGACGCCGCC
This sequence comes from uncultured Eubacterium sp., assembly GCA_948848225.1. Classification (GTDB taxonomy): domain Bacteria; phylum Bacillota; class Clostridia; order Lachnospirales; family Lachnospiraceae; genus Eubacterium_F. The sequence continues at coordinate 73,771 of CAQOJF010000003.1, read as the reverse complement.
CTGCCCCAGTTCTGTATCATACCCCTCGGTGAATGATTTGACAAAAGCATCTGCCTGGGCACACCTCGCCATCTCAAAAACCTGCTCATCCGCCGCACTCTCATCTCCCCACCGAAGGTTATCCATTATCGTACCGGAAAACAATGTATTCTTCTGGAGAACCATCGCCACGCCGTCCCGCAGGTGTTTCAAGGAATAATCCCTGACATCAACGCCGTCCACCAGCACCTGACCCTCGTCGGCATCGTAGAGCCTTGGAATCAACTGCACCAGAGAACTCTTTCCGGAACCGGTGGAACCGATGATACCGATGGTCTCCCCCGGTTCTGCACGAAATGAAATATGTTTCAGCACATTGTTCTTATGTTTTTTATAGTACCGGAAGCCCACATCCCGAAATTCAATAGCGCCTTTTTCCACCACCAGATCTTTTCTGCCAGCGTTGTCATCATTTAGATCAATCTCCGCCTGAAGCACCTCTTTGATACGTTTGGAAGATGCCAGGGCACGGGAACCCTGGATCATGATCATGGCCACCATCATCAGGGACATAAGGATCTGAATGATGTAGGTAGTAAATGCCGTCAGATCTCCCACTGGCATATCACCCACGATAATCTGCTTTCCACCAAACCACACAACTGCCATCGTCGTAATATTCATGGCAAGGGTCATGATAGGCATGGTAAAAATAACGACCTTTATGGCGCTCAGGCTTTTCTCCATCAGTTCCTCATTGGCTTCGTTAAAGGTCTCCTTCTCAAAATCATCCCGCACAAAAGATTTGACCACCCGCACATTGGTTATATTTTCCTGGATCCTGGAGTTCAGTTTGTCAATCCTCGTCTGCATAATGTCAAACCTCGGAAACGCGATCCGTATCACGATGACCAGCGCCACCAGAAGCAGCGGAATAACGACACCAAGGATGATCGCCAGTCTGGCGTTCATCAGCACCGCCATGATCAGACCACCGATCAGCATGCCTGGAGCCCGGAGCATCATACGCAGCGCCATCATGATCACATTCTGCATATTTGTGATGTCATTGGTCAGTCTCGTCACAAGGGAACCGGTGGAAAATTTCTCAATATTGGCAAAGGAAAACTTTTGCACCTTTGTAAATACATCCTTTCTGAGGCTGGCGGCAAAATTAACCGCGGCTTTAACTGCGAAATAGGCGCCCAGCACTCCGCCCAGCATCATACACAGAGCCAAAAGCACCATTAAAATTCCCTTTGAGACCACATAACCGTTTCCTGCACCGCCCTGTATTCCCTCATTGATGATCATAGACATAAGTTTGGGCATAAGAACTTCACCGACCACCTCTACGATCATAAATATGGGCCCCAAAATAAATGCGGAAAGATATGGCATAACATGTTTTTTATAAATTCCCATCTACTTCTACCTCCCTTTTTTACTGAATTTCTTTTACGTTGTCATACATCTGCTTTAGAAATCTCCGTAGGATGACCAGCTCTTCCTCCGAAAATCCCCGGATCACACATTCATCCATATAAGCAAATATTTCCCTGCTTCTCGCCACCACGTCCTCTCCCTTTTCGGTCAGACTGACAAACTTAGCACGAGAATCATCTTTTTTCGTAGTTTTTTGAATATATCCGTCCCTCTCTAGTTTTTTCAGGGAAACCGCCACTGTCGCCGTGGATATTTCGAGAACAGCCGCCAGTTCGGCCTGGGATTCAAATTTTCCCTCTGACAATGTCATCAGCATCCTGTGCTGTGCCCGGTGCAGCCCTGTACCCTCCAGCAGACGCTCCATCTTTTTCCGATGAATCTGATTAATAAAAATCATGATTACCATGGGGTTGGCCGTATTCAAAAAATCTTTCTCACTCATCTCCCAGCATCCTATGGGTTTGATCTTTCCCAACTGAGAATACCTCCTTTTTTACATAAAAATGGTTAGCAAGCTAATTGTTAACTTGCTAACCATTTATTATACTCATATTTTATTGTTTGTCAACATTCTACATGAATATATCAAAGACTTAATTTTCGTTGTACTAATTCTCCTTGATCTTATATTTCTCGATCTGTGCCATTACGTTTTCCGTATACCCTAACAGTTCCTCGGAAAGCGCCGAACTCTCCTCAGCGGCAGCCGTGTTCTGATCGATCACTGCTGCGATCTCATTGGCGCTGTCCAGCATATTTTTCAAGGAATCGTCCTGTTTTCTGCTGGTATCTGTGATCCGGGAAATGTTTTGGGAAATCTCAGAAGAAATCTTCGAGATTCCTTCCATCATCTCCACAGTCTCCCCTGTAATCGTTACCCCATTATTTACAGCAGCGATACTTTTCTGTATCAGCTCCGTGATATTCTGGGATGCCTGGGCACTGGAACCAGCCAGTCCGCCGATCTCGCTTGCCACTACAGCAAAGCCCTTTCCATGTTCACCAGCCCTCGCCGCTTCAATCGATGCGTTCAGGGCAAGAAGATTCGTCTGCGCCGCAATTCCTGTGATCACCTCGATGATGCTGGCAATCTCATTGGATTCCATCCGAATCTGATCCATCGCCTGGGACAGCTCATCCATCTTTTTCTCTCCCTCTGCCATTTTTTCCATGGAATCCTTGGAAAGCCTCTCTACATCCTGTGCCGCAATGGTATTATTATGAACGGAATCCGCCACTTCCTCAATCTGGTCTACCATTCCTTTGATATGTACGGACTGCTGCTCTGCACCGTCTGCCATGGACTGCGCAGTCTCTGCAAGAGAATCGGCGCCATCCCTTACCTGCATAAAAGAAGCACGCATCTCATAGAGGGTTACGTTCAGACTGTCAATAATACTGAGCAGGGAAGTACGGATCTCGGCAAAATCTCCAATATACTCCTGATCGACTGTGACATCCATGTTTCGTTCTTCCATCTGATGCAGCGTGTCGGTAATATTGTCGATGTATTTTTTCAACTCTCTCACAGCACTTCCGGCATTGGATACCATATTGCTAAATTCATCCTCCATATCATAGGAGAAATCGTCCTCTAATTTTCCATTTGCTAGATTGCTCATCACCTCATCCATGATCTGTACCGGCTCCCCGATCCTAAGCAGTATCTTCTTCACAACCCGGCTCAGTACTCTGTCGATCAAAACGATGATCGCGATCACCACCACACTGACCAATGCAATGGTTATCGCAATCTGGAATCCCTGGCTGGTCTTATACTTCCCTGCTTCGTATTGTGTCAATTTGATTCCCTCAAAAGCAGCAAAAGCCCCCAGCAGTACCAGAGCTACGCCAACAACAAATCCAAGCTTGATAAATTGTATGTGCAAATACTTATGAATTGTCAACTGCTTTACTACCTTCTCCTTACGGCTCTTTAATTCACGATGCACTGAATTTGTCTCCACACTCACTATCTTTGTCCTCCTTTCTTTTGACCCCAATTTTAATGCCTTAATTTTATCATATTTTTCCCGTGGATACAATATGTTTCTGTATACGCAGTTCTTTTATACCCCCACCCAATGGACAGAATTCTCCACAAATTCGTTACAGAACGTTCACATTTTTTAGTCAATTTGAACATGGTTTATTCACATTTCTGATTTATACTAAGTTCATAAGTTAAGCAAGACAACAACTTATTAAATATAATTTTTGCTATTTTCTTATTTTTGATATTTTTTCATAAAACTCCTCTTTCAGATAAAGGACTGCAGCAGCAGTCCTTTATCGCATCTCTAAGTCTAACCCGACGGCGCCGGACCTGCCATGGAGCTATGACTTCTTTATGATCAAATAATTTTTTTCCTTCAATGCCTCCTCAATGAGATCCAGCGTCTCTTCCGAATCTGCCGATACCGTATGATAATGGTAATCTGAGGTAATATTTTTCAGAGGAGTGGATTTTCCGCTGCGGATTCCTTTAATAAACTCCGTCACATCCCGGATGGAACGGATATTCAGATCCACCTGAACCCTTCCGTACACCTTGTGGTTCACAAAATCATTTTCTACCACACCGCCGTAATAGACAATGGTCCGCAGTTCATCTTCTGTCTGCTCATCGGTATTGCACATCTTAAAAATCCGTGTGGCGCCTGTCTCCGAATCGTTCTGAAGTATATACCCCCGGTTCGTGGACAATATGTTCATATGGGCAGCACGAAGTATCGCAATATCCTGAACAATCACCTGACGGCTGACATGAAATTCGCTGGCAAGCCTGGTTCCTGACACAGGAACCTTCGTCTCACGCAATTCACGCAAGATCAAATCCCGACGTTCCTTACCGCTCATCTTCTACCATACCTTTCCTCTGTTCTTAGACGTTTCTATCTTCTTGTATCCCTTCAACAGGCTTCTTACAGAAATTCTACTCCACTGGATGAAGATTTTTCAATGAAATATCCAGAATCGGAGCAGAGTGGGTCAGTGCCCCGCTGGATATGTAATCCACTCCTATATCCACAAGACGCTCCACGTTTTCTTTCGTGACATTGCCGGAACATTCCGTCTCAGCCCTTCCATCGATCATGCGAACTGCCTCTTTCATCTCTTCCGGTGACATATTATCCAGCATAATGATGTCTGCCCCAGCATCAACAGCCTCTTTGACCATAGCAAGGTTTTCTACCTCCACCTCAATCTTGCGCACAAAGGGAGCATATTCCTTTGCCATCTGCACCGCCTGCTGAACCCCGCCGGCAGCGCCGATATGATTGTCCTTCAGCAGTATGCCGTCGGACAGATTGTAGCGGTGATTAAAACCTCCGCCCACCTTCACTGCATATTTTTCAAACACCCGCATGTTGGGAGTTGTTTTGCGGGTATCGAGAAGCTTTGTCTTCGAGCCCTCTAAAAGCCTGGCGATGGAAGCGGTATAGGTGGCGATGCCGCTCATCCGCTGGAGATAGTTTAATGCCACGCGCTCACCGGAGAGAAGCACCCGGATATCTCCCGTCAGAACTGCCATAAGCTGCCCTTCCTTCACCACATCCCCGTCCCGGCATTTCAGATCAATCTCTACGGAATCATCCAGCAGCTGGAACACCCTGGAAAATATACCGAGCCCCGCAATGATACCATCCTGTTTACAGATCAGCTGAACCTCTCCTTTTCTGCCTTCATGCATCACCGCATTGGTGGTGATATCCTCGCTGGTAATGTCCTCCTGAAGCGCCATTCGTATCAATTTATCCGCATTTAACTGCATTGTTATCTCATTCATGTTTTTCCTGTTCCTTTCTTTTCCCTTTTTGTCTCTCGATCTCTGCCAGTACCATGTTCCCATACTCTTTCCAGAGACGTTCCAGATCATCATACAGGCCGGTATCCACAGAGGGATCATGGGAAATATGGGTATAGTTCTTCATGATCCGGTTCGCCGCCCGTTTGGCAAATACCAGGCTTTCCAACAGGGAATTGCTGGCAAGGCGGTTCGCCCCATGCACCCCGTTGCAGCTGGTCTCTCCAATGGCATAGAGCTGGTTCATGGAAGTCCTGCTGTCGCAATCCACCCAGATCCCTCCCATGAAATAATGCTGCGCCGGCACTACTGGCACCGGCTCTTTGGTCACATCGTAGCCCTCCTCCAGACAGCGTTGGTAAATGTTAGGGAAATGCCCTTTGATCTCCGTCTCGGAAATGGGCGCCAGGCTCAATCGCACATAGGGCATCTGATCCCGTTCCATCTGTTCATATACTTTCTCCGTCAATACGTCCCGCGGCAGCAGCTCATCCACAAACCGCTGTCCGTCTTTATTCAGAAGTACAGCCCCTTCCCCTCTCACCGATTCTGAGATGAGAAATCTCCTTCCCGGCTTCTGTGAATAAAGAGTGGTAGGATGAATCTGAATATAGTCAATATTTTCCAATTCTATTCCATGCTTCAAAGCGATGGCCAGCGCATCCCCAGTCATATGACGGAAATTAGTTGAATGCTTATACAATCCCCCAAGACCACCGCAGGCAAGTACGGTATAATCTGCCCGGATCGTCAGAAGATCTCCGTGCTCATCGGTAACCACTGCGCCGAAACAGGTATTTTTCTCTGTCACCAGATCAATCATCGTCGTATGTTCATATATTTTCACATTATCAAGCTTCTGAACCGCTGCCAGAAGCTTACTGGTGATCTCTCTGCCGGTGATGTCCTCATGAAACAGAATCCTCGGCGTAGAATGCCCTCCCTCTCTGGTAAAGACAAGGGAACCATGGTCATTTTTAAAGTCCACGCCATACAAGATCAGATCATCAATAATATTCCGTGAGGAACGGATCATAATATCCACAGATTCCCTGCGGTTCTCGTGATGTCCTGCCCGCATCGTATCCTCATAATAGCTGTCATAATCCTCCTCTGACTTAAGAACACAAATCCCCCCCTGAGCCAGATAAGAATCGCTGTTCTCCACCTCATCCTTGGTGATCATGATGATCTTTTTATCTCTGGGAAAGTTCAATGCGCAGTACAGCCCTGCTGCTCCGCTCCCCACAATTAAAATATCTGCTTTTTTCTTCATACTGCCGCCTTTGCCGTATCATTTGCCGAGTTTCAGCATGTTTGTCAGAGGTAGGTTAGCACCCTTTCTCCGCTCCTCACCCACAAACACTTCATTTTTTCCAAACTCCAGAACATCCGCCACCTTTTCAAGTGTAATCAATTTCATATCTTCACACACCTGATGTTCCATGACCGGATAAAAAGATTTCCCCGGATTGTTCTTTACCAGTTCATAAAAAACGCCGGTCTCCGTGCACACAATAAACTCTTTCCCGCTGCTCTTTCCTGCATAATCAATGATACCGGATGTACTTCCAATATAATCTGACAGTTCCAGCACTTCTTCTGTACATTCCGGGTGGGAAAGAACTTCCGCCTGGGGATGCTGCTGTCTGGCTTCTCTTACTGCTGCCGCTGTCATCTTCGCATGAACCGGACAATAACCGTCATTTAATATTATATTTTTTTCCGGCACCTGCTGCGCCACAAACCGTCCCAGGTTCCCATCCGGGATAAAGAAAATATTTTTACTGGGCAGAGCCTTAACGATCTTTACCGCATTGGAAGAGGTCACACAGACATCGGACAACTCCTTGAGTTCCGCCGTTGAATTGATATAGCACACCACCGCCAGATCTCCATATTCCTCTCTCATACTCTGGATCTTTTCCTTCTGTGCCATATGTGCCATGGGACAGTCTGCCTCTGCATCCGGCATAAGTACTGTCTTCTCCGGACTCAGTATCTTGGCGCTTTCCCCCATAAAAGACACGCCGCAGAATACGATGGTGTTTTCCTCCGCCTTCTCCGCGATCTGACTCAGATAAAAAGAATCCCCTATGTAATCCGCCACATCCTGAACCTCATCACTCACATAATAATGCGCCAGAATCACCGCATTTTTTTCTTTCTTCAACCGGTTAATCTTGTCTTTCAGTTCTTTCACTATCTTCCTCGTTTCTGTGCCGTTTTCCGGCACACATGATTGGGTGGGGCCATCGCCCTCCAGTTATTATTTATCCCCTATCTTAACACAAAACTTTACAGCTGACAAGACAGTAAAAATTCTTTTGGGGATCAATAGCTCTCCCCCGCTGTCTCTAATATACTTTCATAGCAGGGTTTCTTTTCCATCTCTCCCTGGAACAGCAGCGGATAGCTGGTCTCTCCCTTAAAATTCGTCAGCCAGGAATCTTCATCAGTGATGCCCCAGAAGGTAACATTCGTAATATTTGCCTTACCGGTGCGGTCTGCCCGGAGTATCGTCTGGAAAAATTGTTTATAACGGTCCGCCTGTGCTTTCAGGCCCTCCTCCGAATCATCGGTGTTGTGCATATCGATCTCTGTCAACTGAATCTCAAGCCCCTCGATAGCCCCATATTTTTCCAGAGCCGCGTCAATAAGATCCGTGGTAGGATAATCCATATCCCAGTGGCTCTGCATACCAACGCCATCTAAAACACCTTTTTCTTTTAATTTCTTCACCGTGGCCGTAATCATCTCCCGCTTTGCCGGCATATACTCATTGTAATCATTGTAAAATAATTTCACTTCCGGGTCTGCGTATTTTCTGGCAAAGGTAAAGGCGTCCTCAATATAGCTCTCATCGCCGTAGATATCATACCAGCGGCTTTTGGTGCGGCAGCCGCCCTCGTCTGCCATTGCTTCATTTACAACATCCCAGGCATATACCACTCCCGGATAGTTCTCCTGGCAGTAAGTCAGTACTTTCTTAATATATGCCTCCATTCTTTTCCGCATCTCATCTTTGCCTGCCAGTCCCTTAGAGGGCTCATAATCTTTGGAAAAGAACCAGTCTGGAGTCTGGTTATGCCATACCAGAGTATGCCCCCGCAGCGGGATATTGTTTTCTTTTGCCCTGCTTAAGATTTGATCCAGTTTTTTCGTGTTGATCTCCGGCATTCCGTCGCTGCTCTTCTCCGAAGCCGCCCCGTCCAGCAGACTATCCGGCTTCATCTCATTTTCCATGGTGATACTGTTGAAATGACTGCAGACGAAACTCATTCTGTCCGAATCGTTCAACGCTCCCATATTGACCGCTACCCCCACGGTAAAATCCTCTGCAAATGCTTCTTTTAATATCCTGCTTCCTTTTTCTTCCACTGCTGCCGGCGACACGCTGCTTCCCTGTTTGTTATTTTTGTTATTTTCTTTGTTCTCTGTACCACAGCCAGCCGCTGTAAATGCTGTCAACATAACGACCCCTCCTATTAACATCCACTTTTTTAACTTCATAGCTTAAACCTCCTTTTCTAATTCAAAGCCTGTCCTTCATTTCTGACATCCCCTGCTGCCCGCCCTGAAACGCCTTAACTTCCCTCGGACTTTTTAATACCACCACCTTGTGGGAATATTTCTGGCAAATCTCCCGATACCGGTCTTTGTGGCTTTTATCTCTTCCTTCGCGCAGGATCCACCAAAGAAATTCCCAGTCCATTTTTTCTTCGCAGCCCTCCGTAATGGACTCCCGGGATTTTCCCCGGTAGATGAAATATCTCTTCCATGCCCGGTACAGGCAGATATGTACCGGAAAATCCAGAAAAATAATCTGGGTCGCCGTCTCCATCCTTCTCTCATAACAGGTGGATACATAATTTCCATCCATTACCCAGCTTTTGTGCGAATCCATAAAAGCGGATACAATCTCTTCTTTTTCTGCATTGTCCCGTTCCTTCCAGCCAGGCAGCCAGTGCACGCAGTCCAAATGCAGTACTTCACATCCATACTGGTCTGCCAGTCTTCGCCCCAGTGTGGACTTTCCACTTCCGCTGTATCCGATCACAGCAATTCTATGCTCCATAACCGCCTCCATTTCTGAACCAGAAAAAAACATGAATATATTTCTGTACATGAACTTAATTTTATCAGAAATGAAATAAAATACCAGACTTGTCAAGAAGGAAAAAATGTATTAGAATAAGAACAAAGAATTATGGTTGCACAAATATGCAGCTGTCCCCAGCCGGTATCACGATCGGCTTAACAACGCCCGGCGAAACCGCCGGACTGAATATAATTTAGTTAAAATGGAGGATTTAATGAGCAATTATTCATTAGTTGAGATCAATGAAAAATACGTTGATGTTCTTCAAGAACTTGGAAATATTGGCGCAGGAAATGCAACCACGGCTATCGCGTCCATGCTCTCGATCCGGGTAAACATGAATGTGCCAAAGGTAGAGCTGCTTGAGGTTTCAAAACTAGGGGCTGCCATCTGCCCAGAGGACGAGATCATTGTGGGCATATTCCTGGAGATACAGATGGATATTGAGGGAAGCATGATGTTTTTGATGAGATTGGATTCTGCTCAGTATCTTGTAAACAAACTCATGATGCGGGATGCCTCCTATCAAGGAGAATTTGATGAGATGGATCTCTCTGCCCTGAAGGAGATTGGTAATATCATAGCTGGATCGTATCTCTCCGCACTGTCTACCATGACAAATCTTGTCATTTCGCCGTCGATTCCGTATCTCGCTGTAGATATGGCCGCTTCGGTACTCAGTGTACCGGCGATAGAGTTCGGTCAGTACGGTGACTATGCCTTGCTGATTCAGACAGAATTTGGCGATGAAGTTATGATCAACGGTTATTTTATCCTTATGCCGGAGCAGCAATCCTATGATAAAATATTAAAAGGATTAGGATTTGAGATGTAGAGGTAAAAAAATGAGTAATGTAATTAGAGTCGGAATGGCAGATTTAAATATATGTAAAGCACCTGATGTTATTATGACGATTGGACTTGGTTCATGTATTGGACTTACACTTTATGATCCCGTAACAAAGATAGGCGGAATGGTTCATTATATGCTGCCAGACAGTACTGCCACAGAAAATAACGGAAATATTGCAAAGTTTGCAGACACAGGTATCGAAGAATTATTAAAACAGGTTACGCGGGCTGGCGCCAGCCGGAGCCGCCTGGTGGCCAAAATCGCAGGCGGTGCTAAAATGTTCGGTGTTGCCCAGCTGTCGAATATTGGAAGTATCGGTGACAGAAACGCCCAGGCTGCCAAACAAATGCTAAACAAGCTAAATATTCGGCTGATCGCCGAAGATACGGGACTGAATTATGGACGTACCGTGGAACTTCACTGTGATAACGGTGATTTCCATATCAAAGCGATCAAAAAGCCGGTTAAAATCATTTAATATTTTAATATTACATATAGCGCTATAGGGTGGGTGTTAAATCAAACGAATTTTTCTTATGTTCTTATACTACAAGTATATGGAGCAGATTAGTTTGAGACCAAGCAAAAAATATATATAGCGCTATAGGGTGGGTGTTAAATCAAACGAATTTTTCTTTTGTCTAATCAGCCCCGATCTTTCCCCACACTTATATGACGGAATCTTTTTTTAACTCGTTTCCAGCAAAAATCTATAAATGTATTCGGTCATAATGCCACTAAACATACGAAGGGATCCATTTACGTAGTAAATCGACGGATTCCAAATGTTTAAAGGGCGCTGAACGAAGCGGTGCTGCGGAAGTTGTAAAACATCGAAGCAGCCGATGTATCCGTTTAGTGGCAAAATACCTTTTACCCCCAACATCACATTTCATATGTATCAAAATAAACCAAAGTCTTTAGATCACATCCCCACGATTTTCACATACTGCGGAAGTCCTCCCTTCCGCAGCGCCTTTGTATACTCTTTTTTCTTGCTCTTCGGCACCCGGATCACCAGGTCCTTCCTCGCCTTCCCGAAGATTCCCTTCCCCCACTTTTTAATCCGGGTAGAGCGGATGGTGACTTTTTTCAGCTTTCCTTTTTCCGGCGAAAAGGCAAAAAAGGCATGCTCTCCGATCTCCGTCACGCTGGCGGGGATCGTAACCGTTTTAAACCCGCACTGGGAAAACATACCACTACTAAGGATTTTTACCCCCTCCTCGATCCGCACGCTTTTTAAATCTGTACAGGATGGAAAGGCATAGCTCCCGAAAGATGTGCCGGCAGGAATGGTAACATGTTTTAATTTAGTTCCGGAAAATGCTCCGCTTCCAACCTTTTTTACATGTTTCAGGGACACAGATTCGATACCCGATCCATCAAAGGCATTTTCTCCGATCTTTTTCAGGGGGGTAGGAAAGCGGATCTTTTTTAAATGATATGTCTTCCAGAAGGCTGAATATCCGATGGAGACCAATCCCTCCGGCAGCACCACCTCCTTCATATTCTGGAAATTATCAAAAGCAAAATCTCCAATGTAGGTGATCCCCTTTTTAAACACCACTTTTTGAGTTTTCCAATACCTTTCATTTCCTCCCCAGTCCATAGATACCCCGTGCTGCCCACCGTCCTCCATCCGCCCTTTACAGTCGATGGTGACTGTTTTTGTGCGTGTATCATAGTACCATCTGGTATTGCCCTCAAAGGTTCCACTGTGCACTCTCGCGCTACCGCTGCTGTAGGTGTACAGCAGCATGACAGCCAGGACGGAAATGACGAGACAAAATGCCCGCTTCAGGATTCTTATATTTCTCAGGCTGGTCACAATATCCTTCATAAAATTCCCCCTTCTTTCAATATTCCGAACATCTTATTATCCACATTTCACCAGAAATCTACATCCCCTCGATCTTCACATACTTCGGGAGCCCTCCCTTCCGTAGCGCCTTTGTATACTCATTCTGTTTGCTCTTCGGCACCCGGATTACCAGGTCCTTCCTCGCCTTCCCAAAGATTCCCTTCCCCCACTTTTTAATCCGGGTGGAGCGGATGGTAACCTTCTTCAGCTTTCCCTTTTCCGGCGAAAAGGCATAAAAGGCATCCTGACCAATCTCCGTGACGCTGGCGGGGATGATAACCGTTTTAAGACCACTTACTGCAAACATACTGTGGCTGATAGTCTTTACCCCCGCCTCGATCCGCACACTTTTTAATTCATCACAGCCGCAAAAAGCATAACTCCCGAAAGATGTGCCGGCAGGAATGGTAACATGTTTCAATTGAGTTCCGGAAAATGCTCCGCTTCCAACCTTTTTTACGTGTTTCAGGGACACAGATTCGATTCCCGATCCATCAAAGGCATTTTCTCCAATCTTTTTCAGGGTGGTAGGAAAGCGGATCTTTTTTAAATGATATGTCTTCCAGAAGGCTGAATATCCGATGGAGACCAATCCCTCCGGCAGCACCACCTCCTTCATATTCTGGAAATTATCAAAAGCAAAATCTCCAATGTAGGTGATCCCCTTTTTAAACACCACTTTTTGAGTTTTCCAATACCTTTCATTTCCTCCCCAGTCCATAGATACCCCGTGCTGCCCACCGTCCTCCATCCGCCCTTTACAGTCGATGGTGACTGTTTTTGTGCGTGTATCATAGTACCATCTGGTATTGCCCTCAAAGGTTCCACTGTGCACTCTCGCGCTACCGCTGCTGTAGGTGTACAGCAGCATGACAGCCAGGACGGAAATGACGAGACAAAATGCCCGCTTCAGGATTCTTATATTTCTCAGGCTGGTCACAATATCCTTCATAAAATTCCCCCTTCTTTCAATATTCCGAACATCTTATTATCCACATTTCACCAGAAATCTACATCCCCTCGATCTTCACATACTTCGGGAGCCCTCCCTTCCGTAGCGCCTTTGTATACTCTTTCTGTTTGCTCTTCGGCACCCGGATCACCAGGTCCTTCCTCGCCTTCCCAAAGATCTCCTTCCCCCACTTTTTAATTCGTGTGGAGCGGATAGTGACCTTCTTCAACTTTCCCTCTTCCGGCGAAAAGGCAAAAAAGGCATGCTCTCCGATCTCCGTCACGCTGGCGGGGATGGTTATGGTTCTGAGGCCACTCCGCGAAAACATACTTCGACTGATTGACTTTAACCCCGCCTCGATCCACACACTTTTTAATTCATCACAGCCGCAAAAGGCATAACTCCCAAAAGAGGTGCCGGAAGGGATGGTAACACGCTTCAATTTTGCTCCAGAAAATGCTTCTTTCACAACCTTTTTCACATGCTTCAAGGACACGGATTGGATGCCCGATCCATCAAATGCCCATTTTTCAATCTTTTTCAGGGTGAAAGGGAAGTAGACCTTTTTTAACTCACTTGTATTCTCAAAGGCACTGCATCCGATGGAAACCAGCCCCTCTGGCAGCACCACCTCCTTAATTTTTCGAAAATTTTCAAAGGCAAAATTCCCAATGTGTGTGATTCCCTTTTTAAACACCACCCGTTCCGCCTTTAGGTACCATTCCTGCCAGTCCATGGATACCCCGTGCTGGCCGCCGTCCTCCATCCGCCCTTTACAGTCGATAGTGACTGTTTTTGTGCGTGTATCATAGTACCATCTGGTATTGCCCTCAAAGGTTCCACTGTGCACTTTCGCGCTGCCACTGCTGTAGGTGTACAGCAGTATAACAGCCAGAACAGTGATAATAAGGCAGCATGACCGCTTCAGGATTCTTACCATATCTGCCCCTCCCTTTTATATAATACGATTTTTGACATAAATCCTCTGATATTTCCAATGACCGTTCCATAAATAGACAGGGGCCTGTAACCCTCCTTGCTGACCACAAGGGTATAGGCGCCTGCACTCAGAAAACCAGTAGAGAAATATCCCTTTTCATCCGTCTTCACAGAGTGTACTGGAGCTTTATGATAACATTCTACACCTTCATAGATCCGTACCTCTGCATCCGACAGGGGACGTCCTGTTGATCCATCATATAAATAGGCGTCCAGATATCCCTCGCCAAACCACTCCGCATCGATAAGCTCAACCGTAGTATTTTTATACAGATCCATAACAGGAGTAATGGTGACAGACTGGTTCACAACGGTATACTCTTCGCCTTTCTCATAGGTGACGTCATATCTTCCGGCGGGCACCTCGATCTGATAGGCGCCGCCTATTTTGGACTTTGTGTTGTACACATCTCCGGTGTCCCGCGACTGGAAGCGGATATTCACTCCCCCCAGTCCGGGCATATTCTCTTTAGAAGCCGAACCCACCATATAATCAAAATAGACCACCTTACCCTTGACCAGACAATCCGTAGACATCTCATATTCCCTCAGATCACACAGCTTCATTTCCGCCTCTTCGTCCAGTTCTCCGGTATCCTCCAGCATGTGATATCGCATCTTTCTGCCGATCTCATCGTATAATATACCTTCCTCGATGGTACAAATGGTATTGGCTCCCTGAGGTTTAGTATTCTCCACCTGACACTCCAGATCTTCCGGCAGTAAAAGGAATATACTGTCTCCTTTGGGCAGCAGATCCAGGATGGTTTTGCCCCCCACTTTTACCTTGAGCGTAGAATTCTTATCCATTCCCATTTTCCGATCCTGCTTGATCTTGAGCAGTCCGCACTTTTTTAACCGATCCTTTAGCTGTTCCTGATCCACATATGTTAGATATTTCTCCATATCTTTGGATGTCCTGCCTGTGATATTCACTTCCTTTTCATAGCTATTGGCAAAATCTTTTAAGGCATACCCCTCTTCGAGATATTCTATCTTGGGAATTTTTATTTTTTTGCCCTCTTTGTCTTTCACCGTGACAAACATCTCTTTCAGCTTGCCAAATTTCTTTTTGGGACAAAAAGCCTCTACCGCCGTGCTGTAATTCTCATAACCCGCCAGCCCCTTTTCTGGATCTACCTCTATCTTTTTTATCGCCGCTTTGGTAGCCGCCTTAGCAGACTGGTACCGGAGTTTTCTGCTTTTCGTATTGTCGGCGTACCACTCTCCCTTTTTATTTTCGCCATGGGAGTACCTCTTCCACCTCACCTTTCCGGCGATCGCCTTATCTTTACTCTGCGACTTCTTCTGAGTGACAACCTTTTCCAGACCAAAACTGCTGTGGGAGAAGGTATCTCCCAGGGTATGCAGCGCCATGCCATAGATCAGCAGGCTCCGGCAGTCCTTGGGAACCGAGCTGCCTTTTTTCCCACAATACCCATCAATATCCTCCCATCTCTGGCTTCCCACCTTATCCTTATCCCAGAAAGCTTTTTTAATACCCTTCAGGGTACTTTCCACTGCTGGATATGAACTTTCTGTGCGGATATCTTTGATCTCTCCCTGGCGCCGCATACCGTCCGCCAGCTCCAGCAGCGTGCGGAAGCTGGTCATATAATTGGATTTCGGCGTCTTTCCGCTGGAGCCGTCGGTCTTCTCTACCCCGCCATAAAAACCGTGGAACCAGGGGTGGTCCCGCATACCGTAACAATCTGGGTTAAGTCTTTCATTATCCACAAAAGACATCCCATCTTGTAATACTTGAACATACTTTGTACCGTTTGTCCATATTTTTTTGTATTTTTTACTTACAAATTTCTGATGTTCTCTCCAATCCCAGCTCCCATGGAGCTTTTCCATCTCCTCCTCAGTCTCCACCTCGGTCTCGTTATCGATAGTTTCCGCCACCTCTTCCTTGACCTTCTCTGGATTCCTGTTCCTGGAGATCCGGTCTAACAGACCGGGGTCATTCCGAACCTGTTTCTCAAATTCCTCATAGGATTCCAGCGCGTAGCGGCAGTCGATGAGACCATAACCGCCTTCTTCCTCCGGGCGCTGATTGGCAGACACGTCGATCAGACCACGGATAAACGCCGCATCCTTTGTGGTGTCCTGCTGCCAGAGGATGCTCGCCAGCCCCGCCACATGGGGAACTGCCATGCTGCTGCCGGAGAAGACCTGCATGCTGTCAAATACACCGCGGGACACGATGAAATCTCCGGGGGCGGATACTTCTGACCTGACGCCGGCGGATTCTCCCATGCTGTTCACCATGCCCACAGCCATAACCTCCGGGTATGCCGCCGGATAGTCCACCTTCTCGTACTCTCCCACTGCAGCGATGATCAGCATTCCGCTCTCTGCTGCTTTTTTGACCGCCCTGTGCAGCTTCTCGGAATCCTTGTCCATGCCCAGGCTCAGGCTGAGTATATCCGTCTCATTTTCCATCGCCCACTCGATGCCTTCCACTACCCGGTCCACGGTAGTTTCATTTTCCTCGTCCAATACTTTTCCCGAAAACAATTCGATATTGGGGTTCACACCCTCTGTCCATTCATACCCGCTGTCCAGCAGGTCTCCCATGGAAACCTTCCCTGCCTTCCCCGCATCAATGGTCTCTTCGTCATCATCGTCTTCCTCGTCGTCGGGTTCACTGTAATATGTATAGGTTCCAAAATCCTCATTCCCGCTGCCGCTGTCTTCGCCATAGTCTTCCTTCGGATCGGAGGCCAGTATTTCGGCGATAGCTGTTCCGTGGCCGCTGCCATCTTCAAAGAGACAGCTCATCTCATCCTGCCCCTCGACAAAATTCCTCCGCTGTACAACCTCAACTTCATCACTGTAGTTAATTCCGGAGTCTAACATGGTAACCCGGATCTTTCTGTCGGCTTTTCCTTTTGCCGCCTGCACCACCGGATCCTTGGCGTGGATCATATCCATATTCCAGTCCCGGTTCTCCACCTGAATAAACTGGATATCATCTTCGGAAACCTCTTCTTCCGGCTCCTCCGTCACAGACGGCGTCACTGCAGGCTCCGGTGTGGCTGTCGCGGTGGGTGCTTCCGTGGCAGGAACCGCGGTGGCATTAGCTGTCGGTGTCGGCTCCGGCGTGTCTTCCGGTTTTACATCCTCTCCTGTCGTTCCCTGTTCGCCGGCAAATATTCTGACATCGTGGATGCCGCTGAAAGATTCTGTGTCATAGGTGACCTCAAAGCCGAATGCAGCCCGTTCCCCCGCTTCAAGAACTCCATTGTACCCACTGTTTTTCACATGAAACGTACTGCCGCATTCCTCTGTCACCTCTGCGTTCCATATATTTACTATTCTGCCTTCCATCTCAAAGGAGAGGGACCAGTCTCGGATGGTCTTTCCACTCTGATTTGTTATGGTGCCCTCCATGATCTTGTGGCCGGCCCAGCTCCCGGTCTCTTCAAAGGTTATGTCTGCCCGGCTGGTACTTAGGATCTTTCCGGGAACCAGCTTAAGAGAGACAAGATCACCAAAACTCCCCCCTGTCACTTTGAATCCGAAGACCGCTTTTTCCCCGGAGGGAATGACCATGTTGTGCTGTTCTGATTCAAAGACCACTTCCTGCTTTCCAATCTTTTTATGTTTGGCATTCCACGAGTTCTCGATATCTCCCTCCCGCAGCACCGCCGCTACGGACCAGTTTCTAAGTTCATCCTCTCCCGTGTTCCGTACCGTGACCTCCGCCACATAACCGCCTTCCCAGGCGGAAGACGGAGACACCTCCAGCCGGTAACCGGACTCTTTGCCTTCCCATGTCTTCCTATTGGTAGTCTGGCTGTCTGCCCTGCTCGCCGGCGCTGGTGCGACAGAACTCATAACCAGACACAGGATCAATAACAGTGACATAACTCTTGCCCTGGATGCATTTCCCCATCCCTTCGTCTTCCTTTTCCCTAATGTGTACATTCTTTTCATATTCCCTCCTTATATTTACAATTTTTGAGTGTATCATCTGCAACATAACACAAAACAACTCCCATTTCAACCCCTGGTGCGCGAATGCTGTGATTTCGTGTCTGAAATTTCGGCCTGTTTCCGCAACATTTCTATAAAAATCGTCGCAAACCACGGAAAAACGTTACATTTATGTATTTACATAAAATTACAGTTCCCCTTGTCAAGTGATTTCAGACACGAAATCACACAGTTCGCGCATCGCCACCCCGGCGAATTGAAGGAGATCGCAGGAGAATTCTTTCCTTCGGTTGACTTTTCGCCGGAAAACCGATAAAATTGTCATTGAAATGTATCTAGTGGTCAGCACACTAGCAGGAAAGGATTAACATATATGAAGAAAATAATTTTGACTGGCGACCGGCCCACCGGAAGACTTCATGTGGGACACTACGTAGGATCTCTGAGACGGCGGGTAGAGCTCCAGAACTCTGGAGAATTCGATGACATATACATCATGATCGCAGACGCTCAGGCGCTTACGGATAACTTTGACAACCCGGATAAGGTCCGCAGCAATATCTCGGAGGTAGCTCTGGATTATATGTCCTGTGGCCTAGACCCGGAAAAATCCACCCTTTTGGTTCAGTCCTACATCTCTGAACTGACAGAGCTCACCTTTTACTATATGAATCTCGTGACGGTTTCCCGTCTAAAACGAAACCCCACGGTAAAGACAGAAATCAGCATGCGCGGTTTCCACACCAGTATCCCGGTGGGCTTTTTTACCTATCCCATCAGCCAGGCGGCGGATATCACTGCCTTCAAGGCGACCACCGTTCCCGTGGGAGACGATCAGCTGCCTATGCTGGAGCAGGCGAGGGAGATCGTCCGCAGCTTTAATTCCACCTATGATGAGGTTTTGGTGGAGCCCAAAGCCCTTCTTCCCGACAACGAAGCGTGTATGCGCCTTCCGGGCACAGACGGCAAGGCCAAAATGAGCAAATCCCTGGACAACTGCATCTATCTCTCAGACACCCCGGAGGATATTCGCAAAAAGGTAATGAGCATGTACACCGATCCCGACCATATCCGCTTGGAAGATCCCGGAAAATTGGAGGGTAATTGTGTATTTACGTATCTGGACGCCTTCTGCCGGGAGGAACATTTTGAACACCATTTACCGGAGTATGCATCTCTGGAGGAACTGAAATCCCACTACACGAGAGGCGGTTTGGGGGATGTCAAAGTAAAGAAATTCCTCTATGCCGTTTTAATGGAGGAACTGGAACCAATCCAGGCGAGACGCCGCGAGCTGGAAAAAGACATTCCTGCCGTGATGGAGATTCTTCACAAAGGAAGCCAGAAAGCCAGAGAGGTAGCCGCCCAGACTCTTTCCGAAGTAAAACACGCGATGAAAATCGATTATTTTGAATAAATTTCCCAAAAAATTCCCGGTCCGACAGGTTTTATCATTTCTCTGTCAGACCGGGAATTTATACATTGTGCTGTCTTAATTTTTAAAGATGTTTTTCAATAGCGGCCAGAAGCTCTCCTTTTGGCATCGCTCCCATTACCTTTTCCACCACTTCTCCCCCTTTAAAGAGGAAAAATGCCGGAATCCCTGTGATTCCATAACTCTGGGCAATCTCCATGTTTTCATCGCAGTTTAATTTGCCCACTACAAGGCGGTCTTTTTGCTCCTCTGCGATCTCGTCCACTCGTGGGGACATCATCTTACAGGGTCCGCACCACACTGCCCAGAAGTCCACCAGCACGGGCTTATCTGATTGTAAGACCTTTTCTTGAAAATTTGCTGCATTTAATTCTATCGCTGCCATATAATCACCTCTTTTAATCTTTTTCTTTATAATACAACATACAGTGACAATAGCCCTCAAATTCCGGATCTGCGATCTGCTCCCGAAATTCCCGGCACATACATTTTGTGTCCTCACTTTTCTGCAGGACACAGGGACAATGACCGTCTCTCGCCTTGAGCCCTTCCTGAACCCGCTGAACGATCTCCGCGTCCTCATTTAACCGAATCGCCATAATTTTCCTCTTTTCTGCGCTGTTTAAAAATATTCGTGCCACAGCGCCGGCACCATCCGGACCAACGGTTAAATCTCTATTTCACCCTGAAAAACTTCGGTTGCCGGCCCCTTCATAAGTACCTCGCCATTTTCCAGGTATGTATCATAGAGTGCACCACCGCGTATCCTCACCTCAATCTCTTCTCCCCGTGGACAGTGCCCATTCAGAACAGCCGCTACCGTAGCCGCGCAGGTTCCTGTGCCGCAGGAGATGGTTTCCCCGGACCCTCTCTCCCAAACCCTCATCTTCAACGTGTGATCGTCTAAGACTTCCACAAATTCTGTGTTGATGCGGTCTGGAAACAAAGGATGGTTTTCAAACAGAGGACCGGTCTTTTCCAGATCTATCCCGTCGATCCCCTCTGTAAAAACCACACAATGGGGATTTCCCATGGAGACGCAGGTTACGGTGTAGTTTTTCCCCCCTGCCTCTATCTGGCGGGCGATATAATCCTCTCCCCCCGCCTGTACTGGGATCTCCGATGGTTTCAGTACCGCTTCTCCCATATTTACCTTGACATATACGGCCTTTCCGTCCTCCACAGTCAGTTCCAACTGTTTGATCCCGCTTTTTGTCTCCACAGACATATGATCTTTTCGCACAATACCATGATCATAGACATACTTTGCCACGCACCGGATTCCATTGCCGCACATCGCCCCCTCGGAGCCATCGGCATTATACATGATCATCCGGCAGTCCGCCGTCTCCGACGGAGCGATGCAGATCAGACCATCTGCACCGATGCCAAAATGCCGGTCACTGACCACCTTTGCGACCTCTGCCTGATTCTCCAGTTTTTGCTGGAAAAGATCTACGTATACATAGTCGTTCCCGGTACCATGCATCTTTGTAAACGAAAATTTCACGCTGCCATCTCCTTCCTCTGATATGTAAATGCCTTATCATGCAAGTATAATAGTTTTTTTGACCCTGGCTAATGCCACGGATTGCTACGTTGTTTCACAACTCCCGCAATCCTTCAAACATTCGAAATCCGCTGATTTACTACGTAAATCGCTCCTTTCTCATGTTTGGCGGGTCCCAAGTTCAAAAACCTTATCATGTAAACATGATAGGTATTTTGAACTTTTGACCCTGGCATTAAGACAAGTAGTCCACCCGTATATCCACGTTGCAGTTTGACATATGGGAGGCATTGATCTCCAGGGCGTATTCCAGCAGGATCTGAAACCCGTCGTCCCGCTCTTTCCTCTCCAGACGGTCCGTATGGATCGCCACCTCCAGCTCCCCGAAGGGAGTGGAATAATAGGAAATGGTATCCCGGTCTTCGACAAAGACCATATGGGTCTGCGCAGCTCCTTTTTTGATGATCTCGATCTGATCCGGCTTTACTTTCAGCATACTCTTTACCAGCTGACAGTCTACGCCTGCCGCATTGTCCGCCGCCTCTTCGTAAAAGACGCAGATATGGTCATCCCTCTGCATCATCTCTCCCACGGAGACAACCTCCACCGTCTCTTCATTGTCATTATTCTGAATCCCACTAATGGAAACTTTTACGTTCTTTTTCATTAGTCTTCCCCTTATCCTGTTATTTTATGCTGTACACCACGGCTGACTATTCTCTCTCGAAAGCAGTCTCGATCAGACGATCGATCAGTTCCGATATGGACAGCCCCATGTCGCTGCAGAGCATGGGATACATGCTGATATTAGTAAATCCTGGAAGAGTGTTGATCTCATTAAACACTACTTCATTGGTCTCATTTTCTATAAAGAAATCCACCCGGGACAGCCCAAAACCGCTGACTGCCTTGAATATCCCCACTGCATTTTCCCTGACTTTTTCCTTTGCCTCTGCCGGAATCTCCGGAGGATCGATCACTGTCTTTGACTCGGCATTGTGATATTTAGCCTCATAATCATAAAATTCTGCCGCCGCCTGCACCTCTCCTACTTTGGAAGCCCGCAGGTCATTGCCGCCCAGCACCGCACATTCCACCTCATGTCCACATATCATTTCTTCGATCAGAACACGGGTGTCATGCTCCTTCGCCAGCTGCACAGCACGCTTTAGCTCTTCCCTGTCACATGCCTTGCTGACACCACAGGACGATCCTGCATTCGATGGTTTTACAAATACAGGATAGCCCAGTTTTTCTTCCACCTGTTCTACTGTATGCTCCAGCTCACTCAGATCCTTAGCGATATCCGTCACATACCCCGCCTGTCGGATACCCAGTTGATCCACAAATATTTTCGTGGAGATCTTATCCATACTCACCGCAGAACTCAATACACCGCAGCCTACATATGGTATGCCTGACATCTCGAACAATCCCTGGATCGTACCATCCTCGCCAAATCTGCCGTGAAGCACCGGAAAGATCACATCTATTTTCTTATAAGTATAAGTATCTTCTCCCAGAACCAGTACACCGGGCCTGCCCCTGTCAGGGGACAAAATGGCCGTCTCGGTACCATTTATCCAGGAACCATCTTCGATACTGGCTGTCGAATCCGTGAGTATCCATCTTCCTTCCTTCGTTATGCCAATTAAAGTCAAATCATATTTATCTTTGTCAAATCCACTCACTACATTCACAACAGAGACACAGGATACCTCGTGCTCCGAAGAAACTCCTCCAAATATTACTGCTGCCTGTTTTTTCAATGTTCTACACCATGCCTTTCTACTGCAATCTTATCCCATATATTTTATATGATGTTGGGGTCAAAAGGCATTTTGACCTTTTGACCCTGGTATCTTTATATTTTACTATGATATTCCTTATATCACAAGTTTTTTCCTTATATTTATGAATATTTTGAAAAGGGGCGACTAGAAAACGTGCCCCTCTCCTCTGCCCCCATATGTGATGTCAAAAGGCATTTTGACCCTGGCATCATATATTCTTCCGGCACTTTATCAGCGCATATACCGCGGGAATCAGGATGAAAATGTTGATAAAATCCGTGATCTCCCACACGATCCCCATCGGCATCACCGCACCGGCAAAGATCATGATCACATAGATATACTGGTAGCTTCTCACCAGAGATTTTCCTCCCATATAATCTGCCGCCACCTGGCCAAAATAGGACCAGCCGATCAGTGTCGCCACCGCAAAACAGACCGTAGCTACCGCGATCAGCTCCTCCCCCAGCAGAGGCAGGGTGTCAAAGGCTCCCTTAACGAGAAGTCCAGCGGGCAGATCCACCAGCGCCTGTTCGTTCCTAAGTACAAACATCACCACTACGATCCCGGTAATGGCACACATCACTACCGTATCCCAGAATGTCGCCGTCATGGAGATCAATCCCTGCCGTTCTGGAGAAATGTGCTCCGACCCCGACGCCGCCGCGATGCCAGAAGTTCCCAGTCCCGCCTCATTGGTAAATAATCCTCTCGCCACCCCATATCTCACTGCCCTTCCCACAGAAAAGCCCACCGCTCCCCCGAGAAAGGCACTTTTGCTAAAAGCAGATTCTACAATTACAAGAACAGCTTCCGGAAATACAGAAGCATTCAGAAAGATAAATGCGATACAGCCCCCCAGAAATAAAAATGCCATCGCCGGCACCAGCGCCATACAGACTTGTTCGATCCATTTGACCCCCTGAAGGATAACCAGGCCAACCGGAAGTGCTACCACGATCCCCGCCGCCCATTTGGGGATCCCCCACACGTCCATACACGTCTCCGAGATCGCATTGGACTGGGTGGTACAGCCTGCGCAGAAAGCAGACAGACAGATGAGGAAACTGTAAAAAAAGGCAAGTCTTTTCTTTCCCAGGCCACGCTCCAGAACATACATCACTCCGCCCACATTGTGCCCCTCCTCATCCTTACTCCGATAGCAGCAGGAGAGAAGAGTCTCCCCATAGGTGGTCGCCATCCCCAGCAGACCGGTGACCCAGCACCAGAACACCCCACCTGGTCCTCCGAGATAAACGGCTGTGGACACACCAATGATATTACCGGTCCCCAGCGTCGCCGCCAGCGTCGTCGTCAGTGTGCCAAAGGAGCTCATCCCCCCTGAAGCATCCCCTTTGACAGAGTATTTTACTGCCTTTTTTATTTTTCGCTGGACAAATCCCGTCCTTATAGTAAAATAAATATGTATCCCTAGTAGAAGAATCAGCAGAGGTCCACCCCACATCACATTGTTAATTCCTGATATAATCTTCATCTACACGGAACTCCGCTTTTTTAAATAGTCTATGAGAAAGGAAACCCGATTATGAGACCTTTGAGATCAATATTCGCCCTGTTCCTGTGTATGTGCTTCAGCACAAATATCCTGTCCACAGATGTAGATGCCATCTCGGTCTGGGAGATTCAGAATCCTTCCACCCCGGCGCCAGCAGCAGCCAGCGGCAAAAATGCCATCACCGTTCCGTACAACGTTGGTGGCCAGAAAGCTAGTTACCGTGGAGAAAAGATCACTGTGGTCTATGAGTCCAAACAACTCAATTTGCAGAAGACACCAGCGGTCAAGATAAATGGAACTGTTATGGTTCCTTTGAAAGAAACTTTTGCCAGTCAGGGAATTAAAGTTCGATATAAATATTATAAGAAACTAAAGAAAATAACCATTTCTAAAAATGATAAATTTATCGTCATGCACCTGAACCAGCCTTCCATTACGGTAAACCAAAACACCAGCGCTCTTCCCCAGGCGCCTGTATCCGTCACCTACAGTAAATCAGAGATAAAGACCATCCTTGTCCCCTTCCGGGAAGTGGTACAGGCGTTGGGCATCAATTATCTCTGGGATGAAGCCCTGGGCGTGGCGCAGTTATCGAAACCCGTTTTGAATTTTGTGGGAAAAAAGATCTTTACCCGGTACAAATGGACCTTGAACAATTATGCTATGATCCAGAAGAGCCGTTCCGGCCGCGCCACTCTGGCAGAGTACAAACGGCTGGTGAATTATAAAAAAGATACTTCCTATGGATTCCAGTTCCTTCGACTGGATAAATACCGTCCTGTAAACGAAGAGAAATTTTTATCTACCTATAATTACTACATCAAGAACGCCTGTGAAAACAAAGGTCGTGGTCCCTCCTACAGCGTGTTGTACGGGAAAGGTAAGGTAATGCTTGCCGCTGCGAAAAAAGAGGGCATCGATCCGATGTACTTTGTGTCCCAGACATTTCTCGAATCCGCCTACGGCACCAGCTCCCTTGCCCGGGGCAACCGGATCACCCGGGTTGCACTGCCTTCCTATGCCCGTTCAGGAGGTAAATTTATCACAAAAAAGATCCCCAAATCCGCCACGGTCTACAATCTGTACGGAATCAAGGCCTATGACAGCGATCCAAAGACCGGCGCCACCTCCCATGCCTACTATAAGGGATGGACCACCGTGGACAAGGCGATCTACGGCGCCGCCAAATTCATCCGGGAAAACTACTTTGAGGCCAAACCAAGCCAGAACACAATATTCAAATTCCGGTTTAACCCATCGAATCTAAATCACCAGTACGCCACAGATCCATGGTACTCGGAAAAAATCGCCCAGCGGATCCTGCTGTTCAGCAGATGTTATTCCACGAAAGCGTTGTATATATATGACTATCCAAAGTTCCGGTGAGGTGATACAAAAACCTTCATTAAACCAGCATAATTTCTCTTAATAGTCTCACCCTTCCCTGAAAAACTCCACTACAGCTTTCGCCGACCGCTCATTCATCCCCGGCACTTTCTTTAACTCCTCCACTGTGGCTTTCCTGATGTCGTCCAGGGATTCATAGTACTTCATCAGTGCCTTCCGCCTTGCTGTACCAATGGTGGGGATGTCATCCAGGATCGAATGCACCTGTGCTTTTCCCCGGATCTGTCGGTGGTACTCGATGGCAAAACGGTGGGTTTCATCCTGTATCCTGGTGATGAGCCGGAAGCCCTGGCCGTGGATATCGATGGGTATCTCTTCGTTTCTGAAAAATAAGCCTCTTGTCCGGTGATGGTCGTCTTTTACCATGCCGCATACCGGAATGTCGATCTTTAGTTCCTGGAGAACTCTCTCCGCCACATTAACCTGTCCCTTTCCCCCATCCATAAAAATCACGTCTGGAAACAGCCGGAAAGAATCCATCTCCGCCAGTTCCTGTCTCTGACCATGGGTAAAACGCCTCGTCAGCAGCTCTTCCATGGAGTGATAATCATCGGGACCTGTCACCGTCCGGATACGGAATTTCCGGTAATCGTTTTTCTTGGCACGCCCTTTCTCAAATACCACCATGGACCCCACCGTCTCAAACCCATTGATATTAGAAATGTCATAAGATTCTACCCGGTTCAGCCCCTGAAGACCCAGAAGCCTCTCGATCTCTTCCATGGCTCCCAGTGTCTTTTCTCTCTCCTGCTTAAGCTTCTCGGCATCCTGGGCAAGAACCATATGGGCATTGCGCTTTGCCAGATCCAGCAGCCGCACCTTTTCTCCCCGCTTCGGATGTCTGAACATGACCTTATGTCCCCGTTTTTTCGCCAGCCATTCCAGAATCGCCCCGCTGTCCTCTGGCTCACACTCCGTCCAGAGTTCCCGCGGCACATAGGGGGTCCCCGCATACATCTGCTTGATGAAGGCGCTTAAAATGTGTCCCTCCGCCTCTTCCATCACTCCCGTCAGATAATAGTGCTCCCTGCCGATCAGTTTTCCGCCGCGGATGAAGAATACCTGCACCACTGCCTCGTCTTCATTTCTGGCAATGGCGATGATATCCCTGTCTTCCTGATCCCCGCTGGTGATCTTCTGGCGCTCCGTCACCTGTCTTACGCTGTCGATGAGATCCCGGTAAACCGCTGCCTCCTCAAACTGCATATTCTGCGCCAGCTGTTCCATTTTCTGCTGCAGATCATTCAGCACTTCTTTCGTATTTCCGTTCAGAAAGGAAACTGCCTTCTGGAAATTCTCCCTGTATTCCTCCCGGTCCACACCGCCCTGGCAGGGCGCCGGACACTGCCCCATCTGATGGTACAGGCAGGGCCTCTCCTTCCCCACATCCCGCGGTAGAACCTTGCGGCAGTTCCTCAGATGAAACAGCTTATTCAGAAGCTCAATGGTATCCCGGATCGCCGCTCCGCTGGTGAAGGGGCCAAAATATTTGGCGCCATCCCGTTTCATCTGCCTGGCCAGGACAAACCGCGGAAAATCTTCCTGAATCGTAGCTTTCAAAAAAGGATAGCTCTTGCCATCCTTCAGCATCGTGTTATATTTGGGGTTGTGTTCCTTGATCAGATTGCACTCCAGCACCAGGGCTTCTAACTCACTGTCCGTCACGATATATTCAAACCAGGCAATCTGCTCGATCATTCTGGCGATCTTAGGGGATACGTTGCGGCTCTTCTGAAAATACTGCCTCACCCGGTTTTTCAACACAACAGCCTTTCCCACATAAATGATATGATCCTCTTTGTCATGCATCAGATATACTCCCGGCTTATCCGGAAGTTTTTTCAACTCTGCCTCTAAGTCAAACACCCTGCCGCCTCCTCTAAAAGTATTTCTCGATCACATCCACCAGCCCATCCTCATCGCAGTGGGGCGCGATATAATCCGCCTCTGCCCTCACTTCCTCGGAAGCATTTGCCATCGCCACACCGACACCGGCGTATTTGATCATGGATATGTCATTGAAACCGTCTCCACAGCAGATCATCTGCTTTCTCGAATAACCCAGCCGGTCTAACAGCCTGGACAGTCCATATGCCTTATCGATGCCCAGAGGCATCATTTCCACATAAAAATCCTCAGAGCGATACACACTCAGCCGTCCCGCAAAAGCCGCAGCAGCTCTGGGTTCGACGCCAGCCATATAATCCGGGTCTCCCGTCAGCAGGCACTTATTCACTGGATAGACAACCTCTTTACCGAAATCCTCCACCACATGAATATCGATGCCACATCCCTTCGCATCGATCTGTATATACTGGTCGGCGTCATTTTCTGCGATAATGTCATTGCCATGATAGGTCATGATCCCAGTCTTTTCCTTCTTGGAAAATTCATAGATCTCCTGTACAATGCCCTCGGGAAGATTGATATTGTAAATGATCTCTCCGGTCTGACAGTTGCTGATACATCCTCCATTATAGGAAACAATATAACCGCCAAATTCATCCAGCCGGATCATACGGGCAGTGGGAAGGATCCCTGCCGTACATCTGCCGGAGGCGATCGCCACCTTCACCCCGGACTGCTGCAGATCCACGATAGCATCGATCGTCCTCTTGGATATCGTCTTATCCGTCCGCATCAATGTTCCATCTACATCCAGTACCAATACTTCATATGCCATCTGTGTCCTCCTCAATCTCCGGTTTATCCTTGGCATCGTCTTTTTTCAGAACGATTCCTGTCTCCTCCTCATAGATTCTGACGAACTCTTTACCGGTGATGGTCTCCCGCTCCACCAGATGTGCCGCCAGCTTATGAAGAACTTCTTTATTCTCATCGATCATTTTATAGGCCTTTTGATAGCATTCCTTCAAAAACGCCATAACCTCCTGATCCACTTCACTCTCCGTACGGTCGCCGCAGTTCATGACAGTTCGTCCATCCAGATAGCGGTTCTGAATGGATTCCAATCCGATCATGCCGAATTTATCACTCATTCCGTACTGGGTGATCATGGCTCTGGCAATGGAGGTGGCCTGTTCGATATCATTGGAAGCGCCAGTAGTCACATCGCCGAATATGATCTCTTCGGCAGCCCGTCCGCCATAGAGGGTCACGATCTTAGAAATAAGCTCTTCTTTTTTCCGGAGATACTTCTCTTCCTCCGGCACCTGCATCACGTAGCCCAGCGCTCCCATCGTACGGGGTACGATGGTGATCTTCTGCACCGGCTCCGCATTTTTCAACAGAGTGGTGATCAGCGCATGACCCACCTCATGGTATGCCACGATCTTCTTCTCTTCTTCGCCCAGAATCCGGTCCTTTTTCTCTTTTCCGGCAAAGACAACCTCCACCGCCTCAAAGAGATCCTTCTGGCTGACTACCTTTCTGCCATCCTTGACCGCCATGATCGCCGCCTCATTGACCATATTGGCAAGGTCTGCGCCCACAGCGCCGGAAGTCGCAAGAGCGATCTCCTCCAGATCCACAGAATCATCCATCAGCACATCATGGGAATGCACCTTCAGCACGTCGATTCTTCCTTTGAGATCTGGTTTCTCCACGATAATCCTCCGGTCAAAACGTCCCGGCCGCAGCAATGCCTTATCCAGCACCTCCGGCCGGTTGGTGGCGCCCAAAATAACGATACCTTTGGAGGAATCAAAACCGTCCATCTCCGAGAGCAGCTGGTTCAGCGTCTGCTCTCGCTCGTCATTGCCGCCGCCATACTGGGTATCCCTGCTTTTACCGATGGCATCGATCTCATCGATAAATATGATACAGGGCGCCATGGACTGTGCCTGTTTAAACAGATCCCGGACACGGGAAGCACCCACTCCCACAAACATTTCCACAAAATCCGAACCAGACAGGGAAAAGAAAGGTACGCTGGCCTCCCCGGCAAGCGCCTTTGCCAGCAGGGTCTTACCGGTACCCGGAGGACCTACCAGAAGCGCTCCCTTCGGAAGTCTCGCCCCGATCTTCCGGTATTTATCCGGGTTCTTCAGAAAATCCACCAGCTCCGTCAGAGACTCCTTCGCCTCTTCTTCGCCCGCTACATCCTTAAAGGTAACCCCGGTCTCTTTTTCTACATACATCTTTGCTGTGGACTTGCCCACACCCATCAGGCCGCCGCCCCCGCCGCTTCTCGCCATAAAGCGCATGAGAAGCCAGAGAACGACCCACATCCCCACAAAGGGAAGGATATATGCCAGGAAAAATTCCAGTACACCGGAACTGGTATCCTCGATCTTCGCTGAAAACTCCACGTTATATTTGTTGAGCATGTCCTGGACCAGCGCCGTGTCATTGACATAACCGGTATAATAAGTGACTTTAAACATCGCCACCCGCTCTTCCGTCTTGGGCTCAATATGGATCACATTGGAGCCAAAGGTTACTTTTTCTACCTTTCCCTCCTTGAGCATCTCGATAAATTTGGTATAGGAAATTTCCTTTTTTGTATTTCGTTGAATCTCAGAATTTAAAAACAAGATCAGTCCGAAGGCAAAAAATGCCGCTGCAATGCAAATGATAATATTGGTTTTATTTTTTTTCGGATTGCCAGGCTGCTTGCGATTACTGTTATTTTCCATTTAACCCTTTCCTTTCCTAGTAATTACACACTCATTTTAGTATAATGGATTTCCCCCCATAAATCAATGCTATAGATGTGAAGAATTCGTGAAAAAAAATTTTTCCCTATTGAAACAACATTGCAAAAATAGTATAATATGACGATAGGGTCAAAAGGACAAAATGCGGAGCAATCCATGGCATTATAATATAGTAAGTATTTTTACCCAACCGATCATGATTTATATACACATAGATGCCGCTTTCCACAGACAGGGCGGCAAGGAGGAGGAAAAATGGCTGTAAAATATGTATTTGTAACAGGAGGAGTTGTTTCTGGTCTTGGAAAGGGGATCACCGCGGCATCGCTGGGGCGTCTGCTGAAAATGCGGGGCTACCGTGTGACGATGCAGAAATTTGACCCCTATATCAACATCGATCCCGGCACCATGAACCCGATCCAGCACGGTGAGGTATTCGTGACTGACGACGGGGCGGAGACAGACCTCGACCTGGGGCACTACGAGCGTTTTATCGATGAGAGCCTGACCAAACAGAGCAACGTGACCACCGGAAAGGTTTACTGGTCCGTGCTGTCCAAGGAACGCCGCGGCGATTACGGCGGCGGTACGGTGCAGGTCATCCCACATATTACAAATGAATTAAAGAGTCGTTTTTACCGGAATGACGGATGTGACGAGACACAGATCGCGATCATCGAAGTCGGTGGCACCGTGGGAGATATCGAGAGCCAGCCCTTTTTAGAGGCCATCCGCCAGTTCCAGCTGGATGTGGGACATGACAATGCGATCCTGATCCATGTCACACTGATCCCTTATCTGAAAGCCTCCGATGAACTGAAGACAAAACCGACCCAGAGCAGTGTAAAAGAATTACAGGGTATGGGAATCCAGCCAAACATCATCGTGTGCCGCACGGAGATTCCGCTGGAAAAATCCATCAAGGACAAAATATCTTTATTTTGTAATGTACCCAGCGACCAGGTCATTCAGAATCTGGACGTTGACACGTTATATGAAGTTCCCCTCGCCATGGAGGAAGAGCATCTCGCAGATATCGCCTGCAAGTGCCTCAAACTGGAATGCCCGAAACCAGACCTTGCCGAGTGGGAGAACATGGTTTATTCCATTAAAAATCTCTCAAAAGAAGTCACAGTGGCTCTGGTAGGAAAATATACCGCCCTCCACGACGCATATATCAGCGTGGTGGAATCACTGAAACACGGAGGATTTGCCCACAATGCCCAGGTAAACATCAAGTGGATCAATTCCGAAGAGGTAACACTGGAAAATGTAGAAGAACTGTTGCGTGACGTCAGCGGCGTCCTTGTTCCCGGCGGATTTGGGGACCGCGGCATAGACGGAAAAATCTTTGCC
Source organism: uncultured Eubacterium sp. (assembly GCA_948848225.1). Taxonomy (GTDB): domain Bacteria; phylum Bacillota; class Clostridia; order Lachnospirales; family Lachnospiraceae; genus Eubacterium_F. Next base: position 42,190 of record CAQOJF010000003.1, on the reverse strand, counting down.
ATTCAGTATGCCCGTGAACATAACATACCATTCCTGGGACTTTGTCTCGGTATGCAGCTGGCCATCGTGGAGTTTGCAAGAAATGTCATCGGCTGGGGCGACGCCCACAGTGCAGAACTGGCGCCTTCCACCACCCATCCGGTGATTCATCTTATGCCGGAGCAGGACGGAATTGAAGACATCGGCGGCACGCTGCGTCTCGGTTCTTATCCCTGTACTCTGGACAAATCCAGCAAGGCATACCAGCTTTACGGAACCGACACCATTCAGGAACGGCACCGTCACCGCTATGAAGTGAATAATTATTACAGGGACGATCTGATTCGAAACGGCATGAAGTTCTCCGGTCTCTCTCCGGACGGACGTATCGTGGAAATGATGGAACTGCCGGAACACCCCTGGTTTATCGCCACTCAGGCGCATCCGGAATTCAAGAGCCGGCCAAACCGCCCGCATCCGCTGTTTAAAGGTTTCGTGGGAGCGGCACTGGCACTATAATACAATGAATACTAAGTTTGTTTACGTTAAACTTGTCTTGAATTCCATCTGCTTCGTCGTGAAAGCTAGCTGTAGCGCCACTACACCGTCGCTTTCGCTCCTGGCAGATGAAATCCAATCCTTCGTTTAACATCAAACAACTTAATATCCATTGTATTGAATGAGGAAAACTGATGAAGACAAATAATAAAAAAGGAATCATCCTATATCAATCCAAATATGGAGCAACAAAGAAATATGCCGAATGGCTTAAGGAAATGACCGCTTTTGACTGTGTTGAAACACCAAAAGCGGTCATAGATGATGCCGTTCAATACGAGACAATCCTTCTGTGTGGCGGGATTTATGCCTCCGGCATAGCAGGATTATCCTTTTTAAAGAAAAACTTCGGAAAATTAAAGGATAAAAAAACAGCCATCTTGTGCGTGGGTGCGTCTCCCTATGACGAGGATGCCCTAAATGAGATCAAGGCGCACAATCTAACCGGCGATCTCAAAGAAATTCCTCTTTTTTATGGACGGGGAGCATGGGACGAGAGCAATATGAAATTCATAGACCGAACTTTGTGCAGACTGTTGCAAAAATCTGTAGCCAAAAAAGATCCCAGTACCTATGAGCCGTGGATGAAAGCTCTTATGTGCGCTGCAGGGCAGACCTGCGATTGGACAGATAAGAAGTATCTGACCCCTTTATTGGATTATTTAAGAGAATGAATTATATCCTCTGCAATAATTCATCTCTTATCTTATTAATAATCATGCGTTCTTCATGGGAAAGCATATCTGCCCGCCTGTTCTTACAATAGCTGACTTCCCGTTCTTCCATTACCGCTGCCACATACTCTTCTGACCATTTAGCCTTATACCCCTGAGCGGACAACAGCAAAACAAGATTATCTTTCACAGACAGATCATCTATATATAATTTTTGAAGCGGACAATTCTCTAGATATTCTGCGGCTCTTTGTGCATATTTTCTGTTCGCAAGCTTCAGACACAATACGCCCAGAACGCACACCATACACTGAATCCCCAGAACGATCAAAGGCATAAATAATTCCATCTCCCAAAAGCCATCCAGTTCATTGGGCAGAAACCATGCCACGAAAGAAAGAAAATAGATTGGTGGAATTAACAAAAAGACGGTTGCAAAAATCTTGCTGCAGTAATGATTGATTCTTTTCTTCTGCTTATCTCCTGTCAAATGTCCATTGATATATGTCAGGTAAGCAAAATCTTTTTCATTTGCCTGCAGTACACAGGTGAGCCACACTGCCAGATAAACCACACAGAATAACGAAAAAAGTGCACATGTAACGATACTTTTATATCTGTCATTTCCATAAATGGGATTATTCTGTGTAAGAATGTCACGGACTTTATAAATCGTCCCATAATCATTACATTTTTCCTTCACTTCTATCATTTCAGTCTCATCTGCCTGAAAGAAGATTCCAGAAGACCGTTGATACCAGCTTGGATCCTCTAGTTTAAAGGCGGGATTCAAAAAGAGCTGGCTGACCGCCGTTGGGTCCAGCCTTCCATCACGTGCTTCTGAAAACATAGACTCAGAAATACGGTGGCTAAACGCCGCACTATCGGGAGTCTGACTGAATAATATCTTATCCTGTCTCATAACTCCTGCCACTGTACATTCGATGGTTTTTACCGGTTTGTGTTTTCCGTAGAATGAATCTGTATTACATATCCTGATCTGCATGGTACTGCCAATGGGATGCTCTCTTTCCAGATCCTGGGAAATGATGACTTGATTAGCATCTGCCCTGGAAAAATTATCTCCCTTTTTTAACTGGTAATCATACATTTCCCAGGCTTCCTCAGAACAATGATAAACATCATATCCATCAAAAGAATGAATCCACTTTGTGTCTAGCGTTTTAAAATCATGTTCTATGTAAGCCAGTCCTGGATCATCTTCCATCGAAGAAATATCGCTGAGATAATAATACCAACCATCCCCCATCCTCTCCAGAGGATGCCATTTATTCGCATTTGCCTGATAAAATAGTAAACCATAAAACGCATACATGCCTGTCAGAGAGAGAAGAATGACAAAACCTATCATCGCAAGTTTTTTCTTATTGTAGATATATCTACACATCAACTGAAATTTCATACAACTTACCTTCCCTTAATTGATAGATCCGATCCGAACGTCTGGCAATTTCCATGTTATGGGTTATCATGATCAGTGTGCGATGATATTTTTTAACTCCCGAAAGCAGCAGATCGATCACCGCATTCCCCGTCTTTTCATCCAGATTTCCCGTCGGCTCGTCGGCGAGGATAACATTGGGCTGGTTTACCAATGCCCTTGCGATGGCCACCCTCTGCTGCTGTCCCCCTGACAGTTCATTGGGAAAAGCACTTCGTTTTTCAAGAATACCCAGATCCTTCATTAATTCCTCCACATACTCATCATCGATCTTACATTTATCCAGCTGCAGGGGGTAGACAATATTCTCATACACCGTAAGTACCGGAATCAGATGAAACATCTGAAAAATATACCCCACATGCCTGCGTCTGTACCGGGCGAGTTTTGTTTCTGACAGACTGGAAATGTTCTCGCCATTTACAATCACCTCACCCGCATCAAAGTCATCCAGTCCTCCCACAATATTCATAATCGTAGTTTTGCCCGCGCCACTGGGACCATAGATCGTCACGAATTCTCCGGTTTCCACCTCCAGATTAACCCCTTTCAGGACCTCCTGCTTTTTAACACCTGTCACATAGGATTTTGAGACATTTTTTAAAATAACTTCTTTCATTTTAATCACCTTAGCACCTTATTCTCTATTTTGAATCATTTCCACAATATTTGCATTCATGTTTTTTTGGACTGCCCTATAGCTTTTCCCTAATATGAGTAACATCAACATAACAACCGTAACAATGTACGCCGGGATACTGAATTCTGCCTGCTGAAAGATCTGTGAAGTAAAATAATAGTTTGCAAAAAGAGATACAATTACTGCAATGATCACCGCATAAAATCCTAAGCGGATACTCTCCAGGCAGATCAGTTTTTTATATAATCTGCGGTTCATTCCAAGAGCCCTCATAACCCCGTATTCACTTCTTCTGTTTATCATATTAAATTCTACCATACTTTCTATCATTGAAAATACAAATACAAAGAAGGCGATACATATATAGGATGCCAGAAAAATGATGGCCAGTAACTGATTTTCATCGGAACTCTCTGCATTCAGCGGAACGATTAAAGCATTTTTTAGATTTTCTTTTACGAACTCTTCAAAGTGTGCATTGTCAAAGCGGCTGTTGGTTTCCAGAGACATGCTGGAATACTGCCCTGTAACAATTCCGATCCTTTCAGCCATTTTTTCATTCAGGATAAATTTGATCGTATCATCGTTTTCTGTCAGTTCGCCTAACAGACTCTGCGTTCCCACACACGTCTGAGTCACTGGCATCTGTATTTTTTCTTCCTGGTTTACCCCTTCCAGGGTGACCGAAGACGCCAGATCAAATTCATCGCTGCTATATGCCACGGATACAGGTTTATTCTCATAGTCCTGGTTCTTTAACTCCGGATTGTATTCCAGAAGCTTTTCCCATAAAGAATCGCTGTAAACAACAAGAAGACTGTCCCTCTCTGACTGTAATTTGACTTCCCTGGCTATGAATTGGGAATAGACCTCTTCTACACCATCTAACTCTCTGAATTTCTCGACATCCCGATCACGAAAATAATCCTCTGTCTCATAGTCGAAAATTATTTCATACCGGCAAAAATCCTGTCTTCCCTTCTGGGGAGTAAAGTCCACGACACTAAACGTATTTGCTATGATCAGCAGAAGGGTGAGGGTAACACTGATCACCGCTATGACCGTAAAACTCTGGGACCGGTTACGCCATATATTTCTCCCTGCCAGATACCCTACTATGTTTTTTTGTTTTGTCTGTTTTCTTTCATGGGAAGGTTTTCTGATCTTCGAATTCTCCTCAAAATTCATCGCCTGGACAGGTGAGATTTTTATTACCCCCAGCCATACCTTTAAGGTTGCCATCAGAATTGGCAGAAGGGCAACCAGATACACTTCTGCATAAGTACCCCACATCTGCCTTAGTCGAACAGAATAATCCACCTTCATCAGCGCATTTAGCACCTTGTCTGCGACAAACCGGTTCAGCACATTACCCCCAAGGATTCCAAACAGAATACCCGCGTGGGAGATCAGCATGCTCTCTCCAAAAATATTTCCTGCCAGCGTCTTCTGATCGCCGCCCAGACATCTCATGATGCCAAGGTATCGGATCTTCTGGAATACATTGATATGGAAAACCCCATATATGTATATCATCATCCCCGCCGCTATGATGACCGTCAGGAGCTTAAGGGTCTGTGAAACCGATGTAAAGGTCCCCTCTTCTTCATAGAGGGCGCTTTTCTGCTCATTCCAAAGAACCCGGTCTCTGAAAAAATAGGTTTTCTCTTCCGACTCTTCTGGATAAAGGACCTCCCGTATCTCATATAAAAAATCCGCGATCTTATCCGCTTTATACTCTTCTTTATGGATCGTCACCGCCACCGCATTACTGTCCGATGCTTCGGAAAGCCCCCACTGTTTCCTCAGCTGGTCCGCCGTCAGAACACTGGTAAAGATCATATCCCCTTCGTCCTTTATATTAGAGAACACGCCGCATACGGTAAATGCTTCTTTGTGATTTCTGTTCTTTTCATCAGATATGCTTAATTCCACTCTGTTTCCCAGCTTATAATAATCCGGCTGTGACTCCATCAGGCTTTGGGAAACGATAATCTCCCCTGTCTCTTCCGGTTTCCTGCCAGCGATCATTTCACAATCTTTAAAATATTCCAGATCCCCCTCCAATCCAAGTATCCGTCCTGCTTTCGCCCTCTGTTCCAGATCCACATCGCCCACCCAGATCGTATACATCTGTGCCGCCGTCTGCTTTTTCGCAATCTTCTGTATCTTTTCCATCTCTGATAAGGTGATCCGGGTAATACTTACGTCACGGTGCAGTCCGTTTAAAGCCAGATCATGAAACTCTTTCACCAGTACGTCCCCCATCTGCATAAGAGAGAACATAAGCATCACAGAAAATGCGATACACAAAATCGTCTTGCTGGTTCTTTTTTTATTTCGCAATAAATATCTTATTATGATCTTCAAATGCTGTCACTCCTTCATTTCCCATTATCTTAGCGCCGTCGAGCCATCTTTTTCAGCACCTCCATAACATACTGATAATCCTCTCTGTCCGGCTCACCCGGTGCAAAACAGATCTCTTCTAAAAGTCTCACCACCCGGCCGGTGTCCGGCAAAGCTGTTTTCTTCTTTCCCATATCACACTTTTCCATCAGGTAATGAATCTGTTCTGAGGGCACCGAAAGGCGGCTAAATTCTTTGTCCCTCCGGCTCTTTTGGCGGCAGACTTCTCCATAGTACCAAAGCAGGTTCCCTCTCAGATCCTGTGTGTGCCAGCGGCTGAAACGGTAAATACGGACCGCGGCAGCTCTGGCAAAAAGCAGGAAAAGAGCCAATACCACTACACCGACCGCAGCTAGGCGAAAGCCATCGGAGTTCAGGAACCCAAGATTAAATCCCGAGAGATCACCGTCAATACTAAAACCTGGAGAATTTTCCCAGAAATTTCTCACCGAATTCAGCAGCCCGCCATTTCTGCCCACGCCTTCATCGGATACCGCCGGCGTGGGATCCACGATCATCCATCCCTTCCCCTCCTGGTAGATCTCCACCCAGGCATGGGCATTGGAATCTTTTACTTCTACGATCCTGGCAGTCTCTTCTTTCAGAAGCCGGTGACCGCGATACCATTTTTCTTCTAGATCAGATTTCTCAGAAGCCATAATCTGTCCATAGCCAAAGGCATAGCCTTCCACATACCTGGCAGGAATGCCCAGTCTACGGAAAATCAACGTTGCCGCCGACGCAAAATGGGAACAGATTCCTTTTTTATTTTCTTCCAGAAAATAGTTGACAAAGTCATCCCCTCTGGGCACCCTTCCTGGGCTGTAACTATACGAATATTCTTTGTGAAAATGCTCCACTACCTTCTGCGCCGCATCCACGTCTCCCTGCCCTACTCCCGCCTCTCGGATAAACCGGTCCACAGCCGCCTCGTTACTGGGATGAAGGAGTGTATACGCCGCCGTGCCCGATACCGTCTCCATCCCCGGAACCAGAGAAACTGCTTCCCGGATCTCCGCCTCATAATTGATATTGGGATAATAGGTAAATTCCTTTATCTTGTTGATACTGCCCGGCAAAAATATCTGGTCTTTGTTGCTGGTATATTTACTGTAATCATCAAATTTCGTAAAATAGGGGTAGTAGGCATAATTGGGATTGGCTGCCCGGTTGGTGATCTTCATAATCCCTTTCCCGTATTTTTGGGGCTGTTTCTTATAAAGACCTGCCAGCTGTTTTGCCTCTTCTGCCATGCTCTCCACCTTAAAATAAGGAGAATTTCCAAATTCTGTCCCGGTCAGAGTATAACCATTCAGCCAACGGTCCCCGGTATACTGCACTCCAGTATAGGCTTTCAAATAGACTGGATTCGTATCATAAGGTACAAATTCTACGATCAGGTGGGTTTCATTTGTGGGACGAAGGGCAGAAATATTCCCCAGATAGCCTCCGCTCATGCCGCCGGACTGATAATAATTCGGGAAAAAGATGCGGAATCCGATCATTAAAAATCCAGATACCCCATCCTCTGTCGCCGCCTTATATGAATTTATCCCTCTTCTTTTTTCAAAATCGTGTTTCGTATAAAAGCTGGTAAAGACACCCACCAGAAGCACACAGCAGAAAACTGCCAGAAGGACGCCTGCATATACATGATTGTCCTGGGTATAGGTCAGTTCGGGCACCTTTCCCTTCTGCTCCTGTTCAAACCGCTTCCGGCTGCTGCCGCCACTAAAATGTCCACTGTTCTTAAAGATCCAGATCCCCATCAGACCGCCGAGCATACACAGGGTAAAGGGAAGATCCGGCTCCACCTCGAAATACAACGGAATGCCATACATCGGAACAGCCAGGAATACCGCCAGCTTCAGGCTCATATAATTTGAAACAAAGATGTTTAACAGCAAAACCTCAAAAATTCCAATGAAAATAAGGGTAATCGTAACCGTGAGGTACCGGTTGTCTATATTTTCCGCAAACTCATTGCCGGTATTCAGATCAAAATACATCTCCCCCCTCTGCCTCACCATATTCACGATCGCCGCAAATCCGCTGTTGACGTAGGCTTTAAACAGATAGATCCCGATGACATAAATCACAAAAAATACGATATATCCGATGTCCTTATAACGGCTCTTGCGAAAGGCAAATAATCCGCTGAAATACAGAGCGAAAATCAGCAGAAGGATTCCTGGAAGAAGGTAGGTGCACTCCACGTTAAAGGCGGACAGAAAGCCACCCAGTGATCCAAAAACCACCATATATACTAAAATCCCCTTGGGAATACAGCTAAGCAGGGCATTCTGGCGCCCTGTAACCAGAGGACGTCCCACACGGATTCCCTCGGAGATCGTGATCTGCAGATCCCTTTTTTCTTTTTTGTTAAAAATCCCCATAGCTTCCTCCATTCGCAAGATGAACGCAGTTCACCTTTGCCTTATTGCGCATCACATCAAAGTCGACAGCACATATCGTTTATACTACTGCCCGGATCTCGTCATTTTTTACAAGAATATATCCTTTTCCCGGATGTCCCGACCGAAAATGTTCCTCTACATACCCGTTTCCCGCCTGATCGTGAAAAAGACGAGTCATCAGATGTCGCCACTCTTCCCCAGATTCCGCCGTCTCCTGGCGGATCTCGTGATATCTGTCACTCCACCAGAATAACGTCACCGGCACACGGTTTGACAGGCAAAATGTCCCAAAGGAAAAAAGCCGCTCCACTGCCCCATCGGTCTTTTCTGCCTCTTCCTTATCGAGAGACAGCACAAGCAGTAACTTCCGGGAGGACATATGAAGACGTTCTTTTACCATCAGAATATCCTTCTTGGCAGAGAGCTTCCAATGAATGTTTTTCATGGCATCACCGGGAATGTACTCCCGAATCTGGCTCACGTCGGAAAAATCACTGCCGGTAAGCCTGCTCTCCTCTACCTCATCCATGCCTGTCTCATAGTCATTGAGGACAAATTTTTCCTCGCTCCCTCCTGTGGGAAGGATATATACGCTTTCTGTGGCCTGGACTTTTACTGTCACACTGTGAAAACCGAGCAGATCATACAAAACAATCTTCTCAGAGCAAACCTCCACATTACCCACATAAGCTGAGGTCAGCGGATACTGTATCTCCACAGTATTTCTCGGCCGCAGCGGCAAAGCAAGAATATTTTCCGCCAGATCGCCCGCAAAGCTGTTTCCCGTGCGCAAAAATATCTTTGCTGTCACCAGAGGCAGCCAGCAGCGATTCTTTAGTCGGAGCCGGATAAAGAATTCTGTATTTTTAGGAATTTCCTCCGCCGGTGCCTTCATCTCCAGCGACACATATTTTTTCACCAGATGAACAGAAAAGAAGGCATAGAAAAAAAGCAGGATCATTGCCACAGCGATCAAAAGATTCAGATACCCACGAAAGAACCAGAGCATAATCCCGTTTGCCACAAACAGAAACAAATATTCCAGCATATATCGTAAGCGTTTCACGGCTTCACCACCTTAACCCCGTCAAATACCTGCAGCAGCACTTCGATCACGGTCATTCCTTCCGCCTTAGCTTTCGTCCCCAGCTTGACACGGTGGCCAAACACATCATAAAATACATCCCTGACATCCTCTGGCACAACGTAATCCCTGCCCCTCATGACTGCCATCGCCTTCGCCATGCGCAGCAGCGCGATGCTGGCACGGGGACTCGCCCCCAGCAGGACATACACATTTTCCCTGGTCTGCTCGGTGAGCCTGACCACATAATCATACATTTCATCACTGACGTAGCAGTTCTCTGTGCGCTGCTTTAATGCCTGCCACTCCGACACCGTCATGATCTCCCGAAGATCCAGGAGAGGTTTGGAACCATCATTTTTCAAAATATTTACCGCGTCCTCGTGAGCCGGATACCCCATAGAAAGGCAGACCATAAAACGGTCCAGCTGGGACTCCGGAAGCATCTGGGTACCCGATGAGCCCACCGGATTTTCCGTGGCGATCACCGTAAAGGGCACAGGAAGCGGGTGCTCCACACCATCCACCGTCACTTTTTCCTCCTCCATCGCCTCTAAGAGCGCAGACTGTGTCTTCGGTGAGGTACGGTTGATCTCATCGGCAAGAAACAGATTGGCAAACACCGCCCCCTCCCGGTACTCAAAATCTTTTGTCTGGGCATTGTACATGGAAAAGCCCACGATATCACTGGGAAGTACATCCGGTGTAAACTGAACTCTACGATACGTCAGCGCCATGGCTTTGGCGATGGTCATCGCAAGCGTCGTCTTCCCCACACCGGGAATGTCCTCCAGCAAAATGTGGCCTCCCGCCAGCATGGCACAAAGTACTTTGTCCACCACATCGGCTTTTCCCTTTACTACCTTATTGATCTCCCCCCGCAGCTGATCTAACTTTTCTGACATTCATTTCCCTCATTTCCTGGTTTTCTCTATTATAAGTCCTAGAGTCCACTCAAAGTCAAGCACTCCTGATATTTTTCTTCTGCCAGTTCCGTCGTGCGGATATTCAAAACACTCTGGGTCTCGTGAACCGCATTATAATACCACATCGCCGCCTCGACGTAATCTTTTCTGGCAAAGAAATATTCTCCCAGCTCATAGCACATCTCCGAGGAACCCTCCGACAGAAGATCCTTCAGGCACATTTTCAAAATGCCATGGCTGTCTCCCCGGAGTCTGGCCGCCCTCGCCGCAACGCATGCCGCCTCCCGGACCTCATCCATGCTGCGGGAAGCATCTTCTGCCGATGCCACAAAAAAGGGCTCCGCTTCCAAAATGTCCGTATCTCCTCCCGATATGAATAGCTCCATGGCATACATATGGTGCAGGCGCTTGGACAACCGCATCCCTTTTTTGATCTGTTTTTGAAAGACCCGGAAATCCCTGCCGCTGTGAAGTGTTTCCGGCATGTGCTGAATACAGATCTCACTGTCATATACCACTGGATCGAGACGAACCATCTCGTGCACTGGCTCGATCCATACAAATTCCCGCTGTCTCTTATAGAGCTTCGGGCGATATTCCTCATCAAAGTTATATGCCGTTCCCTGGGACAGCTGGTTGCAGTACTTCATCTGAACAATTTCGATCTCCGGCAGAAGCAGCTCTTTGAGTTCCCGAAATCTCTGCCGGTTTTCCTCGTCCAAAACCTCGTCGGCATCCGCCGTATAAATATAATCTCTGGTGGCTTTGGAAAAAGAAAAGTTTCTTGCCGCTGAAAAATCCTCCACCCACTCAAAATCATAGATCCGATCGGTATACCTTGCCGCGATCTCTTTCGTTGCATCCGTGGACCCTGTGTCCACAATAATGATCTCATCCATCAGGTCGGCAATGCTGTCAAGGCATCTTGCCAGTACCTTCTCTTCATTTTTTACAATCATACAAAGACTAATCTCTATCATCTGCCTGCCCTCTTTTCTTTTTCTGCCCTGCCTATTGATTCTGCCTTGTCCGTCTTCTGGCGGATCCGGCAAAAATCCGTCACCACGATCTGCAGAGTGCGAAATCCGCCGTATTCATTTACCGATGGATAATATGCCAGCCCAATATCCACCGCATTTTCTTTTCCGGCATAGAGTTTTTCCAGTTCCTCATCTCCCCACTCCTGACAGATCAGCTTCTCAAACCCATCTATATCATCAAAACAAATGGCATCGATGGTTGTGCCCGTTTCATTCGCCACCTTCATCGTCAGCACATTGGCACGCTTTCCCCTTCTTGCCGCCCGCAGGATCCGAAAGTGCTGTTCGGCAAAGACCGGCTTTGGATTGCCGCAGCCAAAGGGCTCCAGAACTTCAAGATCCGCGATCAGCTTCTCCGAAACATGTCCTACAGGAAGGGGAACATCGATATTCAACACCGGTATAAAATCTTCTGGCTGCAAACCGGCTTTTTCGTTGAGTCTTCGCTCCAGCTCCGGCAGATTCTCCTGGCGCATCGTCATCCCCGCTGCCATCCGGTGACCGCCAAACCGTACCATAAGATCGCTGCATGCCATCAACCCCTCAAACATATGATAGCTCTCGATGGAACGCCCGGACCCCTTCACAAGCCCTTCTCCCACGGAGGTAAAGACGATGACCGGATGATGATACGCCTCCTTGATCCTTCCCGCCACGATGCCCACCAGGCTCTCATGGCACTCCGGCAAATGCAGGATATAAACCGGCTGGCCGGTCTTCCCGCCCTGCTCCAGAAGTTCAAAGGCCGCTTCGGCCGCCTCCTCGGTCATCTGCTTTCTCGTCTCGTTGATCTCCTTTAATTCCTCCGCCAGCTCCAGTGCCTTTCTGCTATCGGTCTCTTTCAACAGAGCAAAAGCTTTCTCTACCGTGTTGATACGCCCTGCCGCATTGAAACAGGGACCAAGGACAAAGCCGATATGATATGCCTTGATATCCCTGCCGGAAAGTCCCTGAACCTGTAAAAGAGCCCTCAGACCAACATTTTTCGTTTCCCTCAGCCGCCGGAGGCCGGCCTTTACCAGAACCCGGTTCTCTCCCTGCAGCTCCATCACATCCGCCACCGTAGCGATCGCCGCATATTCCAGCAGTTCTTCCCTTTTTTCCGCAGAAATTCCCATCTTCTCATACAGAGCGCTGATCAGCTGAAACGCCACTCCGGCTCCGCACAATCCCTTGAAAGGATAGGAACAATCCTCCCGCTTGGGATCCACCACTGCATCTGCCTCCGGCAGCTCTTTCTGTATCTCATGATGGTCGGTAACAATCACAGGCAGCCCCCGTTCTCTGGCATATCTCACCTCCTCCAGCGCCGCAATGCCGTTATCGCAGGTGATAAGAAAAGAGGCCTTTTCTGCTGCCGCCTCATCCACAATGCGCCGGTTCAGCCCATAGCCCTCCTCGATCCGGTCAGGGGTAAAGATCCGGCTTTTGATCCCACAGGTTTCAAATCCTTTGTTTAAAATAAAGGCGGAAAAAATCCCATCACAGTCAAAATCCGAGGCGATAGCTCCGCAGCCTGCCTTATGTTCCAAAATAATCTGAACCGCTTTATCCATATCGGCAAACAGCCAGGGCGAGTGCAGCTTCTCCAGGCCGCCCTTTAAATATGTATCCATTTCATCTTTCCCGCAGATCCCCCGGTTTACCATACATCGCGCCGTCACTGGTGAAATCCCATAGCGCTCTGCCATGCCGCGAAAATCTCCCGGTTTTGTCTGCAGTATCCAACGTTTTTTCATCCCTTCCCTTTTCCTTTCTTTCGCCCATTGGCGCCAATTCCATAATCTAAATTTATTTTACCATATGCCTAAGAAAAAAACAAAAAGATCCGTCTGGAATGACGAATCTTTTTTTTGGCACACTTGCCTATAGCTCGACGGCACCAATTTGAACCCTGCCTCCGACTTGTGATTTTCCAATTTGCTACGTCAACGTCAATCAACGTACCTCCAGTACGGTTTCATTCCGTTTCCTTGTAAATTGGAAAATCACAAGAGGAGGTCGGAGATTTCGGATTGTGATAGCAACAAAATAGCTAGGCGCTTGAATGAGGCGATGCGGTGGTATCGCTGAATGAAAGCAACAACGCTATTTTTCTGCTAGCGCAGAACGAAACAGGGTTCAAATTGGCGCCGTCGAGCTAAATCTATATTAATATCCCTTTTTCCATTGGTATGACCACACACTTTTCATCTGCGCTACAACTTGCTGAGGATCCCATTTCTTCCTGCTGTTTACCTGGCTGTTCGGATCACACAGAGTAAGCTTTCCTTCCTTGCTGATACCTGTCAGTACAATAAAGTGCCCTTTATATGTGAAATCACCAGGCTTCATACTACAGATAACAGGATTTCCCCGCTCTAATCTGCTGCGGATCATCTCCCACTGCAGCGGAAGACGCTCCACGTTAAGACCAAGTTCTTCTGCTCCCCTTCCCATAAGTTCCCAGCTGGTGCCAACTCCATCCACCCAGAAACCATTTACTTCACTATAGGAAGCCATCCACGCCGGATCGTATTTGGTATCTCCGGTAAGTCCCATGAGCACCATCGAGAGAGCGACCGGTCCACATCCGCCGATCCCCACAATACTGTTCCCATAAGAAATATAACCCCAACGTTTGTCCCATTGTATAAATAACGGAATCTCTCCCCGAACCACCTCTTCTGTGATCTCGATCTCCTTATTCTTCCACTTCTTCCGCTCCGGGTAGCCCAGCACAAAATCCATCGTCTCCGGGTACTGGATCAGTGTCTCGATCAATTTATCCGGATAATCTGTCCGGTTCTTTGCGATCTCATACACTCTTTCATCTTTCTGATAGCGCTGAAGAAGTTCAATCTGATAGGGATCGTTTTGGAGAAGCTGGCGGATATCACCGCCTTTATTCTGCTGCATCGGTTTTTCCGCTTTTGTCAAAGTTTCCACCGTATCTTCCTTCGCATTCCCACTTCCCTCATCCCCTTCCTCCTGCGCTCTGGCTGCTCCGCTCTCATATTCCGCCCGGTTTGTGCATGCTGCAATTCCCACGACGACCAGCACTAGAAGAATAAACAAGATGCGTCCCCAGCGTATACGATTACGCCCCCTGCCATATATTCTTTTTGCTCTCTTTCTGCCCATCCTGACCACTCCTGTCCTTTGTTGATATAGACAGGATAACCCGGCATTGTATCATAATTGTTTCATTCAAAGATACTATAATATTTTTTAGTAGCTATTTTTATAAGAACCATTTTGTTGGATTTTTCCTTTATAATTTTCACCTATTCCTATATTTCCTGTATAGCCTAAGTATTCATAGGCAAAGATCCCCGTGACAAAATCATACACTCCTAACATATCCTGCGGGGAAAAATATATAGACTCTATAAGACCCTCCATCCCCAGGTATTTACAATATCCTTTCCTCATCCTCTCAATGGGAAGTTCCGTATCCTTACTGTACAAGCTAAAATAAACTACTTTCCCGCTCTCTTCCTCGATGGCCGCCCGCAGCGTCATGGTACCGTCTTTACCAAGCATGTCCATCTTCCAGATATACATATATTCTTCTGGATTATTTGTATTGATCACAAAATCCCGCTCCAGGATCAAACTATCATATTGAGGACGAAACTTTTTGGGCAGAGCTTTTGCTTTTTTCAGCAAAGAAATCTCCTGCCGCAGCACCTCCTCCAGATCACTTTTCTCATTCGTACTCTGGCTCACTGGAATCAATTCCAGACTTGACGGCTGAAAATAGATCAATTCCAGTTTATTCTTAAAAGGGATTTGGGCATTTGCCTGAATCACGATATCCTCTTTCCCCACTACTGTCTCCTTTGTTCTCTGGTTGTCACTCAGCGCAAAAAGCCTGGGAGGCAGATAAAAACATACGGCTGTGATTACCAGGAACAAGAAAAACACCGTGATGGACATAACATATTTTTTCAACTTCTTTCCTCCTCTGCTTCTAAAGTATCTTCTGGATCACCCACATTCGCAGGAAACCGGATCTTTACCCGGGTTCCCTCTCCCTGACGGCTCTCAAAATTCATTGTTGCCTCATGCAGATCCAAAATCTTCTGACAGATGGCGAGCCCCAGCCCCGCACCACCCTGGCGGCGGCTTCTGGACTTATCTACCATGTAAAATGCCTCCGTGATCCTCACCAGTTCTTCCTCCGGAATCCCCTGGCCATTGTCACACACTTCAATCTCATAGTCATTTTCCATCGCTTTACCATTCAACACGATGACCGTTGCGTTACTCTTCGCCGCATTATCTGCCAAATTAATGAAAACCGAGTACAGCAGCTCCGGTTCTCCCCACAAAGTTCCCTCTTCCGCCGAAACCACCAGATTTTTCCCCTTACTCTCCATGACCGGCATCAGCATTCCCTGGATTTCCTGCAAAAAATCCAAAGCATTTATTTTACATAGCTGCAGCTCGCTTTTTTCTAAAACGATCAGATCCAGCAGACGGAATGACAAGGTCTCCAGCCGCTTTCCTTCTTTAAAAATATAATTGGCACACAAAAACTGCTGCTCTTCCGTCTGACGATTGGAACGCAGCAGGTCCGCATATCCGATAATAGAGGTGAGGGGGGTTTTCAATTCATGGGCAAAACTTCCAATAAATTCCTCCTGTCTCTCCGCCGCGTCCTCCAGCTCCTGAATTTTACCTGCCAGGCTGTCCGCCATACGATTGAAATCCGCTCCCAGACGGCTGATCTCATCCCCTCCCCGGATTCGGATCCGGTGTTCCAGATCCCCTCCAGCGATCCGTCCCGCACTCCGTGAAATTTTTTTGATCGGTCGGACGATACATCCAGCCAAAATCAGACTAACCAACCCGTCCAGAAGAAGAAAAAGTATGAGAAACCGATGGTAGATCTGTATCTCTTCCTCCCGTTTTATAAAAAGATCTGTGACATCATGAAAAAGTACTGCCTGATACACTATATCCTCCACTGTAACCCGACTTTTTACCTGAATATAGTAGTTTCCCTCATAATTTACAAGCCGTCTTGTCACCCCTTCTGCTTCTGCCTTCACCTCTATCTTGTTTTTTGGAAAAGATGTGTTGGAATACAAAATGGTACCATCTTCTTTTTGTATATGCACCTGTATATTTTCCATCAACAATTCATCGGCAAGGACGGCAATCTGTCGGTCTGCATCTTCTTCCTTTGAGACTCCTACCATATAATTTCCAAACTCATGCAAAAACAGCTGATCCACATTGATCGCCCCATCCACTGCCTGCTCATACCCAGATTGAAAAAGGGCAGAGATCAAAAAATACCCTGCCAGACAAAATGTTACGATCATCGTGATCACAGTTGAAAAAAACAATTTCCATGTAATTTTCAAGGATCTATACCTCCAATCTGTACCCGATCTTATAGATGGTTTTTATCTTTTCTTCCCAGCCCAGTTTCCTTTTGAGGCGCTGCACATGAAGATCTACGGTTCTGCTTTCCCCAGTATAATCCTTTTCCCATATTCTTTCATAAATCACATCACGAAACAATGCAATATTTTTGTTCTTTATAAACATAATTAGAAGTTCATATTCTTTATTGGTTAAACGCACCACCTTTTTATCTTTCTTTACAGTCCGGGAACGGGTATCTACTTCCACTTCCTCCACCCGCAAATATTGTTCATTTTTATCGTATCGACGGAGCACTACCTCCACCCGTGCCAGCAATTCCACAATCTCAAAGGGCTTTGTCAGATAATCCTCTGCCCCCATCTCAAGCCCCTTTACCGTATCCTCTACATTCGACTTTGCCGTCAGGAATATAACTGGAATCCCCATCGGCTGAATGTATTCCATCAATTCATAACCATCCACTTTTGGCAGCATAATATCCAGCAGTACTAGATCATAGTACTCTTCTTCCAGTTTGTCCGCTGCCTCCATTCCGTCAAATACACACTCACATTGATACCCCGCTTTCTCCAGACTCATGGATATGAGATTGGAGATGGGCACTTCATCTTCTACAATCAGTATTTTTATCATTTTGCCCTCCATTCCAAAAGGTTCCCCTTATATCACGCATCGAGAGAAAAGAATATCATATATTTGTATCAAAAGTGTTTCATGAAAAAGGAGACAGACGATGCGCCTGTCCCCTTCCTTGACCTTCAAATTACGAAGAACTTTTTTTCTTACCCAAAATATCTCTTCAACAGACCTTCAAATGCTTTTCCATGTCTAGCCTCGTCACGAGCCATCTCATGCACGGTATCATGGATCGCATCCAGATTCAGA
Source organism: uncultured Eubacterium sp. (assembly GCA_948848225.1). GTDB lineage: Bacteria > Bacillota > Clostridia > Lachnospirales > Lachnospiraceae > Eubacterium_F. Next base: position 24,734 of record CAQOJF010000003.1, on the reverse strand, counting down.
GCTTTTGCACGTTTTGCCAGATCTGTTTTTCCTGCTGTTGCGCCATTCTCTGCCTCTACACGCATTTCAAGATTTTTCTTTGTGCTGTCTGTAACAACCTCACCAAGAAGCTCTGCGAACTTAGCTGCATGCTCAGCCTCTTCGTATGCTGCTTTTTCCCAATAAAGACCAATCTCAGGATAACCTTCTCTGTGCGCCACGCGGGACATAGCAAGATACATACCTACCTCAGAGCACTCACCATTGAAGTTTGCACGAAGATCCTCAATGATATCTTCCGGAACTCCCTGAGCAACTCCTACTACATGCTCTGCTGCCCATGTCTTATCTCCGCCCTGCTCTGTAAACTTACTTGCTGGTGCGTTACACTGTGGACACTTCTCCGGTGCAGAATCTCCCTCATGAACATAACCACATACACTACATACAAATTTTTTCATCCTTATCTCTCCTTTAAAATTTTAATTTTATTTGAAGTTTATCTGACAAAGGGTCAGCATAAACTTTATGTCGACATGCAGTCCTCACACTCACCATAAAAATATACCTGGTGTCCCTGAACCTTTCCCTGAAAGTTCTCAGCTGCCCTTTCTTCGATAAAATCAAGAGAGGACATCTCCAGGTCCAGGATCTTATCGCATTTCCTGCAAACAAAATGGTAATGCGGCGTAACAGTAGCATCAAAATGATCTGTACTGTCTCCGCAGCTCAGTCGGAGAATCTCACCGGATTCTGCCAGCAAATTCAGATTTCGGTACACAGTACCAAGACTAAGCTTTGGAAATTGTGCTCTCAATTCCATATATACCTTTTCTGCTGTAGGATGTTCTTTGGTAGAATGCAGGTAAGCAAGGATCGCTTCTCTCTGTCTACTGTACTTGATTCCAGCCAAGGTACCCACCTCATTTTGATAATAGTAATTGTTACTGATATCATCATAAATGAATTTTTTTATTTTGTCAATAACTTTTTTTTAAATTTTTTTATTTTTTTCACCCGCCGCGAATTTTGTCATAAATTATAATAAAAGACAAACAAGGAGATTCTTTATGAATAACCGCTGCATGAATTCCTGTGGCTGTGACCATCCAGATATGCCTCCTATGCCTCCCAAACCGCCAAAAGACAAAAAAAGTCTTGCCATGGCGTATGTTCCCTGGCAGAAGTGGCAGAACGTAATGGACGGCTGCAGTGCACTGAAACACGGTACCATCTTTGAAGAGCTGGTTTTACCGTTTGAGGGTTCCAGAGCTGCCTGCTCCCATTTTGCCGGCAGAAACGCGAACCAGTATGACAACAACCATTACAGGAGGGGTATGAGATGAATCAGGCAGACAAAGAAAAAATGCTTCGTTACGTCCAGGAACTTGGCTTTGCCATAGACGACGTCGTTCTCTATCTGGACACCCATCCCACCGATGAAGACGCTTTGATGTATTATAAAAAGTATAAAAAACTATATAAAGAAGCAGCGGAGGAATACACCCGCTACTTCGGTCCCCTGGTCAATGAAAATGTTAACGTAGACAATGGCTGGACCTGGGTAGAAGGACCATGGCCATGGGAAGGGGGATGCTAATCTATGTGGAATTATGAAAAAAGACTACAGTACCCGGTTAATATATCGAGACCAAATGCTGAGATTGCAAAAGTGATTATCAGTCAATTCGGAGGACTGTATTGCAGATAGGGATGGGTAAAGGAATATACAGAATTACTTTTATTCATCTAATCTAACCTTTTTCCTATATTTAGCGCTTGTTTATATATTTATCATTCGCTTATATCCTCTATTGATATCGGCTATGCACTGAGTTTTTAGCCCCATGCAGGCTATAGGTTATAGGTTAAATAGCAAAGAGCCCCCAGGCTCAAAAACCAGCCTGGGGTCCCTGCAGATTTCATATTATACTGAATAGATTTAGCTATGGGGAATGTCAATAGTCTTTGCTTTCTTTTCCATTTATCCGCAGTTCTTCACTGGCAAGGTCTATTTCATCATTCCAACTAATGCCATACCCCCCTGCATCAACTTTTACTTGCTGGAAAAGTCCTTTGATCGTTTTAAGATTATTAAATGTCTCCCACTTTGAAAATAAAGGTTTTATGTCATATTCTGCTTTTACTCCATCTGTAAACATAACAGATAGAACAAAGTTGTCTTTCGGCTCTACACTTTGCACTCTATAAAACATAACATCACCTCCAGAAGGTTCCACCACTGGATTATTCCAATGGCGACAATTCTACAAAGTTTTGAGTTTTCCAGATTTCAAGAAGTGCGTCACGGTTCTTCTCTGTCCATTCCTCAACCATTTTTAACGCCCTTCTGGGCAAATTCCCCTTCTAATTCAGTTTTCCTTTTAATAAAAATGTCACCTAAAAACAGAGGCCGGGGGTAGCCCGACCACAAAATGTTCATTTTTTGATCCTATGTTTATATATTATCAGTTTTAAACCGATCCGTCAAGCAGGAGAGTGTCTGGGATTTGTGCTATCATTCCCCTTGATCTTCTTCAAAAACTCCTTCCACATCTTATTATCCTTCCCAGCCATCGGCGCCGGGCAGCTCTTACCGTTGACATCCCAGTGCCGGATGATCGTCTTTGCATTTGGGCAGCGTTTTTGTATGTGCTGGGTGATCAGCCATTTGACCGCTTCTGCCTGCTTGTCCGTGTAGCCTTTGGTTGCACTGCACAGCTCAATACTTACACTGTTCTGATTGGTACACATATTATAGTACGTTCCAGCTCCGTTACTCTGGGTGACAAGACCACCTACTGACCAGGCGACACGGTTCATGGGAATGGACCGCACAATCACACCTTTTTTTCCGACAAAAAAGTGAACGCCGACACCGCGTCTACTGCCAAACTGCTCCCGCTGAAAGAACTTGCCATTATTGGCTGCTGTGTCGTTAGAATTTCCAGTATAGTGGATCACGATATATTTTATGGTTTTCCGGCTTCTTTTTTCATGGAAACAGCTCTTGTGGGCCGGCATTTTTTTGATCTTCATGTCACCACTCCTCCTTTCCTTTGAAATAACTCGTTGCCATATTCCAGGTCGCGGATACCCCCGCCGCTGCACAGGAGATCAGCATAGGGTATAGTACCGCTTTGGCACTCTCCAGGTCTGTGATTTCTGCCAGCCTGTCGATACCAAACGATGCTATAAACGCCTGTGCAAAGGTCTTTCCTGCCCGCTTTGCGATATCTTTCCAATCCATCTTTTTCATTTTTCTTCATCCTTCCTTTCTAAGTCTGTGAGCCTGTGGTTTGCTACCTTAATCTGCTCCTGGATGACGCTGCTCTCTTCTTCCAGCTTGTACATCCGTTCCACTAGGCTGTTATGTTTGTTTACTCTTTGCTCTAACTGCTCGATCCGATATGCGATTAATACCATCGCTTTTCTCCCCGTGATAAAGGATCCCACAAAGGTTCCTATCATGGAGAGCAGTCCGACAATGATCATTGCCCAAGCCTGCGTCATGCTCTCACCTCCTTTGTGCCGGCGCAAATATTAAAAATAGGCATAAAAATACCACCATATCATTTCTGACTGGTGGTGTATAAATCTCTTTATGCTAAACCAGAAAACTATCGGCGGGTGTGCCCCTTCCCGCATTTCTTTTGACCCAAAGGGTGCGTAGCGGCACATTCTCTACTTCAATAGCTTTCTGGGTAAAGCTCTATTATTATATGGTCATTATACAGTATTCCGTTTTGTAAAGCAACGTATTCTTTTCTATCATTTTATTGAGATTTTGTTCCCTGATCCGGTAAAATGTCATAACCGAATTTTTAATTCTGGTTTTAACCAGTGGTCGCTGATGACAAAACCATAGCCAGCAAAATTGTCTGTACATTCACGCTCTCACCTCCTTTGCGCCGGCGCAATTAAAAAAGAGCCCTCCGGCTCATTTACTGTTTTTATCATCTGCCTTTTAAGGCTTGATAACTACTTTAATGATGTTGTCCTTGATCCGCTGGATCACCCGGTAGGTGTCAAAGGTTCTTTCTTCTGCTAAAGTAGCAGCACCGCCTACCCCGCACCGGCAGTATCCATTTACCTGGCATGTCCCATCATCATAGACAGAGAGAACCCCCACCATCCCAATGGCAGACCATTCCGGTCGCTCCTCTCTTGGAATATACAATTCATCCGGGTTATACTCTGGATTTTCCTTGTATCGTATCCCCTCTTTGGTTTCTGTGTGCTTTATCCCATCCTTATCCTGCCATATTTCTTCATACTCATAGGTCTCTTCGATATATCTCCCAAAGTCATCTAAAACATACCGACCCCGCCAATCCTCGTCTCCGTTTCCAATGGTATTGGGGTGCCCGCTGACAATGCCAAGGATATAGTCTCCAGGAGAGGCAATCCTAATCTTTTCCGGTTCCTGCTCGTCAAAGGTAACAAAAAGTCCAACCCGGTCCTCCCCGTCGGGGTTATCGTCCGCCCACTCAAAGTACTCCGCGTAATCGGCTCCTGTGGCAATGGTGGAATTTGTGGCGTATATAGTGCCGTTGTAGTTGACGCGAAAAGCGTTAGACCTGGAGGAATCAGAGCCATTCCCGATCATAAATGCTGTCCTACTCTCACTGCCTGATTCGCTGCTCTGTATAGTTGACAACTTGCAAAAATGCCCAAATGCAGTCTGATTTGAGTGCGCCTGATTATTATTTCCTGCGATCAATACATTTGACCCAGACACATAATTCCCGTGACCGTTTACAACCGTCGAGTTTCTGTAATATGTACTGCCGGATGTAGGTGTTGGAATAATATTTCCCGATCCGGCGATAATAGCACTCTGTGTAGCATTTGCGATGGTGTTTCCGTAACCCCCCGCAATGATATTTTCATCCCCATTATCCTTATTTCCTGTACCAAGCAAGGTGCTTCTAGTGGATGTGCCTTTCGTGCAGCTTGCGCTGTATATAAGCCCCAATTTTTTCTTGTCGAGAGCGGACAGCAACCCATTTGTACTTTCCGTCGCGGTCCCATAAGTCGTATCCGTAAAAACTGCATTGCTCGGAACTGATTTGCCAAGCGTATATGTACAAGCCACAGGCTTCCCGTCGGAAAAATAGACAGGATTTGTGGCAGAACCAGCGGATGTACTTAGTTTAGTGGCAGAAGAAGCATTGCCGGACAAATTAGCAACAACAGTGCCAGTTGTACCTTGCTGCGTCAAAAAATAGTAGTTCCCGTTGGCTCCCAAAGCAAGAGTACCAGCGGTCATATTGCTCCAATGGAATCCGATCGAAGGTGCATAGGCAATATCGCTTTTAGTATTGGCCACAAGATCATTTTCCCGTATCTGGAATGCTGATGACGAAAATCTGCCCGTCGCTGAAGAATTATAGCTGCCATAAAAGGAGCCTTGTCCCTTTACATCAGCAGATCCGTTGAATGTTTTCCCAAAAATTGATCTGGAAGCTGCTAATTTCGTAGAAGTTCCCGCATTTCCTGTTATATCTATCCCCCATGTTCCACTGGCGTTTTCGCCCGTTTTGGACGGGACATAGCCTTTGTCTGCTTTTTTAGTATCTATATCATGCAATTCCTGGTCAATTTTTTCAGCATTAAAATCTTCCGGATTAAAAAAATCATTATCCTCTGGAATATTAAATCCAAAATGTTCTGACTGTCTCATTTCATCACTTCCTCCCTTAATTGTTTGTAGGTATATATCTTTAATTCTTTGTATGTATACGGTCTCAAAAGCCCGCATACATTATACATCAGGTCAGCATCCACCACCAGATTAGCCGGTATCATCCGGTCCAATAATGCCTTTACATCGTTTAACATATTCTTGCTTGTGAGCATAACTTTGATTCTGATGGTGTAAATCTCGGGGAAAAGCTCGATCGTGTAACCATCTTTTCCGCATAAAACATCTAATATCATACACAATTTTTTAAAGGTATATGGTCTTTGTTCTGCCAAACGACCGGCAATATTATTTCTCCTATCCTGCAATGTGTATATGTCCTTATTTTTAAGATTTAATATCTTTTCCCAGCGTTCACATCCATGCTCGTCCAAGGAAAGAATAAAATTATTATTCCATAATGATTCAACCGCATTCCAAAGTTCATCCATCTGAGGCTGATATTTTTCACAAAGGATTTTTATCTCCCTAAATTCACGCAGCCATTCCGGAAGATAATCAATCACTTGTCTATCCAACCACTTCACCTACTTCCGGTATTTTATATGTATCAATTATTACGTTTCCCTTATCATTATTTAGTTTTATTTCAGTCACATCTGTTATTCCATCCAGATTTAGCAGGATATTTTCAATCTGTCCAGCTCTCACCACTATATTTTCAGTATCCTCCCATGTTTTTCTGAGGGATAGGAAATATTCATTTATAGCAGCAACGATTCTTTCCTGTATATCAGCCCACGTATACCCATTTTGGAAAATTAAAGAGCACGCTATATCCACCGTCTGTTCCCTCGCTGATTCAACAGTGACTATATGCCCGATTGGCGCTATTCCCACACCTGTTCCATCCATTAATGGATCGAATGCTTCTTGGATGTTTTGAACTGTTTCTTGTTTTGCCGCGCCAAAATCTGCCCCAATAATAACCAGTTTTACAGTTCCTCCGCCATTCCATACCGGAATTACTTTGCAGGCTCCAACAATATCGAACTGGTCTGCTTTCTCCTTATATTCAGCTTTATTCCCACCGAAAGCTGCTTCGGTAAAAGAATCGAAGTAACGCTCTCGCAAGGACTCTTCGTCCTCGTCGTCCGTCCCGTAAGCCATAATTTCCACGATTGCAATACTTTCAAGCCCTTCCACATCCTCAATAGGTATTACATCTTCCGAAATATCATTGCCTGCTTTTCCTGTCTCTGCACAGGTTAATGAATAGTACCCATTGCCCAGATTTTCTGTGATCTCATAGTTCAGTTCGCCGATGTTAAATCCAGTGCCCGGCTGAATTTCTTTGTCTGGAGGGGTGATTTCAGCCTTAAGCACCGCAGGCTTCCCTTGTTTCACAAAAATCCCCCGTTCGGCTGCCCTCTTTATCAAATAATAATAGGAAGCTGTGTCAGCAAAGCATTCATCCTCAATAAGTCCTATATCCGAGTAGACCTGTTCAAGTTCCGCAGCCACCGGGGCCATTGCATCATATATCACCGACCCCTGGCGAGTATCGATTGACGAGTCTATCTTATCCAGCATTTCATCCATTATATCTTCATATGACTTATTTTCAAACATCAACTTCAACCCCCTCTATTTTGACTTCGTCGCCGTCAGTGCAGGTGATAATAAGAGAAAGTGTAATCTTTCTTTTTTCTATTTTCTGATCAATAAATGATACAGAAGCAAAACGGTCATCCTGTATAACGGATTCCTCTATCCTGTCCTTTGCTTCCGAAAGCGCGTAAGATATCGGCTTCCCCACCAGGTCATCAAACATCCGGCCATATCCGGCATCATATACTGGATATATTTCCGACTCTGTCATGAGGATCTTGTTCACAGCCTGTTCTTTCGCTTCTCTGTCATCAATAAACCCAGCAATTGTCATAGTTCTAAAGTTTAAATAGTATGTTTTGTCCGGAACGACCTTCTCTACCAGATCTTCCTGGAATTCATCTTCCTCGTAGTTGTCAATATCGGGTAACATCGATCTCACACCACCTTGTCTATAGCAAGATATTTCTGCCCGCCATCGGCGCGGATTAGGGCGACCTTATCACCTTTTTCCAAGCCCGCTTCGGAAACAGTTTGTGTTATCATGAGAAAATCATCATCCAGGATAGCCTTATCAGAAATCTTTATCCTGAGTGGTTTAGCTTCCACCACAATCCCCATAATGATATTACAAGGTTTGCCTGCACGATATGCATCCATAGCTATCTTTTTTATTGACTGATTTATATTATTCGCCATCAAAACCACCTCCACTTAAATCCAGATCCATGGTATATTGACCATTGTTAAAAGTATGTGTAACTTTATCTACAAGAAGATAGGAAGATACCTTTCTATCGTACAGATCCATTATGACCGGCACAAGACAACCTGCTCTCACTTTCGTGGACCCGAAAGCTCCTGTTATGGATAGTGTTCTCACTACTTTATTGTACATCTTAAGGAGCACTTTCCCTTTTAGTTTTGCCACCTTGGGGTCGTCTATTTTCTCGTAATACTGTAGCACGCCATACTTATTTATCGCCTTGCTGGAGCGACTTATGTAAACGTCCAGTTTTCCCGTCTTTTTATTTTCGTATGCCAGCTTTATTTGGTTATAATAGTCCTTATCGGTACTTACGGAATAATTATATCCTTGTCCAGTTTCTTCATCGATCAATATATTTACTTTCCATGGTTGCCGCAACATCATTTTTCCGTAATTGTCATACAATGTATAAATCTTTCCGGTTGCCGATATTGTCTCGTCCAGCGCGTTTTGTATGATATCGAAAAGCGTCTGATCCATATCTATCCTGGATACGGCATATTTTGTATTCGCGAGGCTTCCTGTCTTCAAACCAAAATCCCTGGCAATCATACGGAGTAATTTGGTGGCAGTTTTCTTTTTATATAGATAAGAGTCCTTGTTCTTTAAATATCTCAGCTGGTCATATGCCAGAACCTCTGTCATTCCATCTGTCTGGGGCTTTAATTCAAATACAAACCCATAAAAGAACGGCTTCTCATTCACGCTAAGCGCAACCGCATCACCACAGGATAGTTTCTTTGCTGGTGTAGAGAATACCAGTTTTCCAGGGGTGTTTTTTCTCTCCCATGTGACTTTCACCCCCTCTTTTACTGGTATCTGGTAAAGCTGTTTTCTGTGAGTTACCTGTAGTGTGATCTTGATATTGTTCTGTGGATTGATGGACTGGATCGTATACGCCGTAACTTTTTCTGCCGTACTGGAAGACTTCTTGGCTTTGTTCAATGCGGCCTTAAGTTCTGTAAGCTCCTTCTTGGATGTTTTCTTTTTTGCAACACCAGATTCGCCTTCCGAATCTATGTATGAGCTTACTACGCCATAGCCCGTTATGGTTCCCTCTGTTAATGGGTAACTTCTTTTTCTTACAGCGTCAGAACTGTTCCCCTCAATGGTATACAGGGTATTCCCGGATGCCTTTTCCACAATCCCCACATGGGATCGCCCTGTCTTAAAATAAACCAGGTCATTACGTTTGGGGGTATAATTTCCTTTGAGCCGGAACCGGTCCTTCTTTTTGTACCAGTTCATCCCTGTATCTGTAGAGGCAGTCTTTGGTATAATGTCTGTACCGATCCCTGCCTCTTTTGCACACCACGATACGAAAGAATGACACCAGGCAGCCCCATTCGTGCCTGTGTACTCTCCGAACTTTGTTCGGTTGTTTCCACTCTCTTTATATCCTACTTCCTTCAATGCAATATCAACCAGATCAGCCATACTTGTTTCACCTCCCTATAATTTCCCCTTGCAGTATATCGTAGCGGGCCGGAATGGTCAGACGCACTGCCGCCGGCAGTGCTGTTGTGTAGATTCGCTTGGAAAACTTTCCTCCAAATTTGCTCTTTAACGCGCGGTCTACCTTCTTTTTATTTTTTTTGTAAATCACTCCGGCGTTGTTCGCGTTTCCTATGCCATACACTTTCCTGCTCACCACAAGCAGCGTGTCCCCCTTTTTTGACGTGTAGGACTTTACAATCTTTTTTTTGGTCGTATCCACATTGCTTTTTCGGAAAACTTTATTCTTTACTTTTATTTTCTTAGTCCCAAACTTTACATGCTTTTTCAACTCGATCTCGACAGTTATATCAAGTCCATTTTCCGCATCTTCTATGATCTTATAATTTTCCAGCGAGACATTGAGGCTTGTATCGAAAGAAGGTGCTCCTGAAAAAATATGGCGGAGCACCTTGAATTTGAAAGGCTTTCTGTTTATTTTCAGCTTCTCAAGCACTTCAAGATAGTAATCCGGCCGTTGAAATCCAGCATCGCTGTATACCGCAAAAGGGTACATGACTCCAGGCAGCATAAGATCAAAACTAAAATCTGTTAGTTTTGTCCCTTTCAACTGGTTTACTTCAGATTCGTTGATCAAGTTTATTGCCTTGTTGTTGCCATTGATGCTTGTCTGTATTTTAGCCGGTGCGACAGGAAATTTAATTTCTCCGAACCATATCTCGTACATGGAATCCATGCTACCGCTCTCATTCATTTTAGTGCACCCCCTCGGCAGAAGCATACAATTCTTCCTCAATCCGTGAATTCAGTTTATTCATGATGCCATCAATATCCTGTTCTCCATTGATAGAATTATGATTTGTCATATCCACCTTAATGGTGGTAGAAGTGTACCTGTTGATTGCGCGTTGCGTGGCAAAATCGCGGATATATTTAATATTTTCAGAAGTAATGTCTAGTGATTTCGCAATCTTGCTCGTGTTCTTATCCATATTGTCTATGTTTGAGGTAAGCCCCGACTTGTCAAAATGCGCCTCGATACTTTCCATTTTATAATCACCTTCTCCACCAGTCATATTGAATAAATCAAATTTATCTTTTAATCCTGCACCAAAATCATACCCCTGATGGTAGGCATCTAAAACAAAATCAGAAGAAAATACATCATCAACGTCATAGGTGAGCATTCCATCGGTAAAGGCATCTCCGATACTCCGGTACTCCTGTTTGCTGGCATTTGCTTCATACTGCTCTGCTGCATAATGTGAGGCGGCACTTTCCAGCCCTGTCGTGTCAATATCCACAAAAGGCAGTTTATTTATTAGGTCGCATACTCCAATGATTACATTGGTGATTGTCTCTAATATGCCAAACCACTCCGCTTTTATCATAGGACCGAGATTTATGAAAAAAGTTCCTATGTTCTGAATGATCGCTTCTGCCGCCATTGATATGCCGATCCAAAAATTCATAAAGCCCAGCCATGCATTTTTAACAAACTGAACTGCTATGTTTGTGGTCCCGCATATGACCCCGATCGTACTGATATGTGTGTTGTTTAAGCGATTGTAGGCTCCTATCACAATGCCCAGTACAGTAACTATGCCAAGAAATCCCCCTATCAGCCAGGTAACCGGACAGCTCAGCAGTGCCGTATTGAGGCCGTACTGTTGTGCCGTTGCTACAGCGGTAGCCGAAGCCATTGTGCCTGTGGCTGCGGCATGGGCATAGGAAGCCAGGCATAGCGTGATCCTGACCGCACTAAGTGCCAGCTCCGCCACCTTTGCGGCACCAAGATAGCCCACATACAAAAGAAGGGCTGTACCAACACCTCCTATGATCGGTTCAATGAAAGACCAATTATCCGTTATAAATCCCCCTGCGACTCCGATCAAGTCTCCTGCTCTTACTGCTACTCCTACGACAAAATTCATAGCATTTCCGATCCCGCCCAGGATATTCTCCGCCTTTTCCCCGAACATCTCCACCATCCGCATGGAACTCGGCAGTCCGTGGGCAGCCAATGCCTGGTCAGCGCTCTGGATCACATTCATCCAGCCGCGGGTAAAAGCCGCATGCATGTTAGCAAAGGCAACCGCCCACGTACCTCCCGCTTCTTTGGCTGCTCCATGGGAAATCCCCCGGTCCATCGCCTCACTTACTGTCTGGATAAACTGGGCCGCACTTATGACGCCATCGCTCAGATCTTCTTTTACAGAACTCACGGACTCGCCGACAGCGGCAGCATAGATTTCAGCAGCCCCAATGCCGGCATCAAATAACCGGTCAAGCTGGTCTGCCTCAACGGTCCCTTTGGAATACATCTTTCCTACTGCATCGATTACACTTCCAAGCTGTTCATTGGTTCCTTCTCCATAAAAACTCACGGCATCGGCCCAGATCCTCACCCGGTCCGCCGCAGTGCCAAGCGCCATCCCTCTCGTCGTAAAGCCCTGGACAGATTTTGCTGCCACGTCCAGACCGTAGGCAGTCCCCAGAACATTTTCCCTTATCTCCGAAAGCGCAGCATTAGCCAGATTGGAATCCTGGGTCATAGTAGTGACGGTTCTCTGAAAACGGTTCATTGTGTCCAGCCTGTCAAATGCTCCGCTCATATCTGTTATTCCGGTGCGTCCAATGGTGTTCCGTATAAGCCCGATCGCCTGATTCGCCACCAGGATACCTCTCTGCCATCCAGAAAACCCATTCGCCACCCTCTGTACCGGTTCTTCGATATCCTCAACTTTTGTAACCATATCCCCTAATTTCGTAGAGGCGGAGGCAAGTTCTTCCCTGGCGCCGATAAGGGACGATGTATCAATGTCCATATCTACATCCATTGCCTGGTTCATCTTCTCCATTTCCAGAATGGTTATGTTGACTGCATTAATGACGCCGTATAAAACGGAACTAAAATTATCCTGCAGTTCAATTGCAGATTGTATCGTTGCCATATCATCCCTTCCTTTCTTTTTCAGCTTTTCTCAACTCTTCCTGTTCTTTCTCTACCCTTATGTCGATCGCCGCGATAACAAATGCTTTTTCGTTTTCTTCCATAGCGATGAATTGGGAAGGACTCCAGTGGAATTTGTGTAGGCAATAATATGCATAATTCGCTTCGGCATCCTCCCCTTCAATCAGTTTTTTGCGTCATTAACCTTCTTCTGTAATGGTTCAAAACCCTGGAAACGCTGAATCCATTCACATAAATTCTGATACTCTCCCGGATCATCAACCAGCTCATATAATAAATCTTCTGGGGTTTTTACCCCATATGAATCCTGGAGTTCAGAATTATTTAGGTCAGGAAAAACAGCTGACCGGCAGATCATTTTTGTTAAATATTTATTCACATTCAAACGGGGACGGAATGCATTCGGCTTCCCTTTTATCTGAACCTCTTCTGTACACAGATCCCTGATCGTTCCATCTTCTTTCGTTGTGATATGCCGGAATTCCCATTCTACTGTTTCCCCTTTTTCATCGCATATAGATCCTGTTACCGCATACTTTTTATTTGCTTTTTCTTTCTTGTTTCCTTTCAAAAACGCACTTAAGCTGCTCATTATTTTCCATCCTTTCAAATAAATTTTATAATGTTGTCAACTTTTCAACATCCCTTCCAGCATGCTGAACTTTCTTGGAATCTTAAAGTCCTCAAATGTACCAGAAACATCTTCATCCAGTGAATCATCTGACGTTGCGTCAAATTTGGCGAGAATTCCTTCGTCAAGGTTGCAGCCCACAAGATCTACCTCCTGCATCTCAGCATCCGATGTTGGGTCATAGTTCAAGATCTGGGTCTCAAAATATACATCCTGGCCAGTATTTTTGAATTCCTCCATTAATTCCCGCAGGATGGAGGTATTGTAATGCATGGTAGCAGAGAACGTCCCTTCCCACCCCGTGGACTTGTTGCCGCTTCCTGTCTTGCCGAGGATGGCTACCTTTTTTTTCGTTTTTTTGAACTTTGCTTCAAACTTTGTCATGCTCATAAAATTGTAACGTCGCTCTTTGATCGTCACAAAGCACTGCGCTAGTTTTGCGGACAATGTATCTTTTGCAAGCATGGTCGCATTGTTTGAAAGCTCTGCAATTTCTTCCTGTGTCACAATTTCACTCCTTCCTTACTGCACAGTTACAGTCATATATAACTGCTCCATTGCATTTACAATTGTTACCATGTCCGTTACGACAACAGATTTCTTTGAATCCCCTTCTGTAACAACCACATCAGATTCCGAAAAGTTTTCAATCGCTCCAATCTTCTGCAGTTCCTCATGGTGTTTAACGATATCCAGCCACAGCGCATTTCTGCCTGATATGCTGTTCGCTATCGCTCCAATATATCTGCTGTTAAATATCACCGCAATATCATTTGCGATCTGGTCCATGACACGAATTGACTGGTTCGACTGGAATATCTCTCCTTTCTCATCGCTCAATGTAGTAAGAGAGTTTATATCCGCAAGGATCCGGATCTCATCCCCTGTCTGGTGCAGAACAAATTCACCGGCTTTTATTGCCGTCTCCAGCTCCGTCTGCGTGTAGGAGCATATCACTTCCGCCTCTCCATCATACTTCTTGTTTGTGCACGACTTATTGACAGCACATCCTCCTACTGTTCCAAGAACCCATGGAACCACGTTGACACCGTTTTTCACGTTTACAATGCCTTCATGATCTGCTGCCGTGTTGTAAGCCACACATTGAAACTTGGCGCCAACCATTTCACGCATTCGTTTCGTGAAAGCCACATACAATCTGTTTGTGGCCGCGTCCTCTGTCATTGTACCAATGGCATTAAAGGCATAGGGTTCAATGGCATCCAGGTATTCTGTATGATCTTTTCCAGTCACCTCTGAATTTGTTCCTCCTGTCATCTGCAGCCCCGCTGTTTCTTCCAGGGCAACATCACGTTTAAAAACCACCAGACCATTGTCTGTCAGCTCATTCGTAGTCCCAACAGTCTGCATATCTATAAGCGTGGTGTCAAGGTATGTCTTTACATCAAACTTTGCCTGATCATCTACATTTACCTGAATGACGATTCTTATATCATTGCCCCTTGTCCCGCTGTGCAGTGCTTTTGCATAAACATTCTCTGCCCTGTCTCCGCCAGCGTTTAAACGGCACAAATAAAGCTTTGTCGCATTCCGGAAAATATCCCTGAGTGCAGACAGCTCGTCTGCGTTATAGCCATATCCAAAAATCTCAATAGAATTTTTGATCAGTTTTTCTTCCGTTATTTCAATGACTCCTCCAGATCCCCAGTTAAGTTCAAGCCCCATTGTTACAGTGCCCCTCTCCCCCATTAATGCCTGGGCACGGGCCGCACTGACAAAATTAATATAAGAGCCTGGCAGGGTCTTGTTCTGACTTGTAAAAGTTCCGCCACCAAGTGCCATTTATTCCACCTTACCTTTCTTGTAGTCCCGAATCTTCTTTTCCACCTCGGAAACCAGATATAAACCATCCCCCAGAAGAGCCTCCAGAAGATCTGAATCTTTCGCAAACCTTTCGGAAGATATCAGCTGTTCTTTCGAGAACCTTGGGGTATTTGCCTTTTTACTTGTTTTTTCTGCTGCCATCCTTCAATCCACCTTCCACATTCAGTTTTTCCATCCGCGGTTCTCCCTGTACAGCTTGAACAGCATAACAGTCATAATTCACAAACATCGTAAGGAATCCGTCGGTTGGTTCTGAAGAAATCTTTGTTCCTTCCATCAAATCACCGTCTGCATTTTTAATATATTCCAGCGCAGACACAAGCCGGCCCTTGATCTCATTACACTCCCTCTCCGGCTCGTCGGTGCAGGGAAAATACTGAACTGTGAATTTATTTTCCAGTTTCCTTCTGCCTCCGAGCCTTCTCTCATCTGAGCCACTTACGCAGGATACAAAAAAACAGGGCTTCTCTGTACCCTGCTGCCTGTCTTCTGTGTATATAGAATACTTGCTGCCGAATTTCGCATATAAAGCATTGGTGATCCCATCCAGAATCTTATTTGTCATTGAAGCACCTCCTTCAGCCATTTTTCAAGTTCCTTTTCAAGAAACTTCGGTGCGATCCTGCGGATTTCCTCCTCGGATTTGGTCAGCATGAATCTTCCTTTCACCCAGGAACTCTTTAGCTGTTTTGCGATAGCGGGAACATATCTCCCTGGTTGCTGCCGGTGCCCATATTCCACATAAGAGGCATATTCCTTTGAATTTTTCACCTCTACTTTATAAACGCCTCCAGCGCAGGATACCTCTAAGGTGTTATCCCACAGCCAGGCTCTCTTTAGTTCCCCTCCCTGCTTTCCGGATTCAACAAGATCGCCCTCTTCTGTTAATTCGTAAGTTTCTGAATAGTCCCCCACCGGGGTCCGGCTTACGGCCTTGCGCAAAAGCCTGGCTGCAAGCCCCTGTGCTGCTTTCCTGCAGAACGTATCCATTTGCGCTCTTCCCTGCACGCCTTTGAGCTGGTCCCGTAATCTTTCAATGTCTTTTGTATCCAATGTCACACTGCCCATATTACGACCACCTTTCACGCAGTTTGAGGACAATTTCCTGATGGGAATTGTACACTGCCGGCTGCCCGGACCGTTCGTATTCATATGTACGTCCTTTGTGCTTGATCTCAATCACACATCCGGTTTTGATATCTATGTCCGGATTTATAAACAGTTTCACAGTCTGGGATGGAACTGAGGCTGGATCCGCTTTCTCTCCTGCCTCCAGTCTTGAGAATGACAGGCGGCACGGTTCATCTTTAAAGATGGCAACCCTTTTTCCTTTTTTAACTTTTGTTTTTTCATCGAAAACATCCATCTGTTCATAAACCGAACAGCTGTCCTCATACGTCTGTTCGATCTTGTTCCGCATAATCCTACAGGCACTTTCAATATTCATGATCCAAACCTCACTTTGCGAAAACGATTCAGAGATGTTTTATGCTGGCTTAGTATATTGCCAATAGAGCTTTCTTCCACATCTTTTCTGAAAGATATGGAAATATCTCCTTCTGTGATAGAGGAAACTGAAAACCCTCCCTCTTCTCCCTGGCTCGTTCCGCGATATATCTCTATTGCTATATGGTACACCGTATTTTGCAGACCGGAAGGAATCTCATTGATATTGCAGTAATTCTTTACGGCCTCCTCCGCCTCTTCTGCTATAAACCTTAGGACAGAATCTTTTGAATGGTCTTGCGGATCCATTCCAAGAAGTTCTTTCAATTTCTTTGTCTCCATCGCTCATCACCATCCTAAAGTTTGTGCTTAAAAGCCACGATCCGGATCTGTTTTGGCTCATAAACCGGTTTCCAGTTCGATGGATCCCGCATTTCTTCTGGGGATGGCCCCTCTGTTTTAGCCACATTTTCACTCGTGAACGCTACGCCGCGCGGGTGAAGGATACTGGTCCGTCGATTGATAAGATAATCTACGCCAGAACCTTTTCTTTTTGCACGATCTGTCTCTGTTGGCACAAAGCCTTCTGGGCTCCCATTTCCGAGCGCTACGGCTCCATTTCCAAACAGATATGTGGTATAAACACCTTTCTCTACCGGGCAGCCATCATCCACAATTACCCGTTTTCCCTGATACACATCAAAGCTTGCGTCTTCTGATGGCCTTATCGTCTGAATCATATTTTGTTTTCTTAGTTCTGCTTCTGTTGCACTGTGCATCGCTATTCCTGTCAGCTGAGCCTTTGCATCTCCTAGCAGTTGCTCCGCGTCAATAAAAGCGGATCCACTCCAATTTGCCGCAGCGCCACTTTTTCCTGATATATCCAACAAGTTGGAGGCCAGACGTGTTTCCTCCGGTTTTGCAGTATCTCCTGTCACCGCTGGAATTGTTCCAAAAATACCATTGAGCACTCTGATCAATTCCTTTTGCAAATCTCTAGACCAGAACCTGGCAACCAGCTCTCCTATGGCTTTCATCGGGTCCTTTCCCGCAAGCGCAGCGGATAAGTCTGTCGCACTCCACATCTTTGCCCTCCGGAATATTACCGCCACATCCTTGTTGGATGTAATCTTGTTCTCTTCCAGATCCTCACCCTCAATCACCTGTTCAGATTCTCCATTAAGATCCTCAAAGAAAGGCATATTCACTGTTGGTGCAGGCTGTGAAGCCAGTTTGTCAAATTCTTTATTGTTTTCCACAATCCCGCTGCTCAGCAGCGCAGAAAGTTCCATTGTCCTGTTTACTACGTATGGATTGAATAATTCTGGTACGATAACATCCTGTAACGTCGTTCTCATTTACTTCACCTTTTCCTTTCATTTTTAGATGTTTACTCCTGCCGCCGCAGCCATTGCCCGCGCCTGTTCCGGGTTTGCCCTTAAAAGCTCCCCTTGTTTTGTCATGTTAAAAGTTTCTTTCGCGAAGGGATTTTCGGAATGTTCCCCTTCGCCTCCCTGGGGGTTGTATGCGGGCTTTCTCTGCTCTTGTTTAAACAGGTGGGTCATTGATTTGTCCGCCCTATATGGCTTTATAACGTCTTCCACTCCTATCGGATTGTTTTCCTTGTCGAAGGTAAACTTCCCGACACCGCCCGCCTTATAGATCAGATAATCCGGATCAATGACCCCCGCTTTGCTCAGCTGTTCTTTTAAAACATATGTCTGCCTTTCTTCCCGTGAGGAATTCTGCAGTTTTTCAATCTCATTTTCATAATCCTCAATTTTCTTCTGAAGCTCTTCACTGTCCTTGTTCTCCTTTTTCAGATCGGAGATTGTTTTGTTTGCCGTCTTCAGTTCCTCTGCTTTGGCATCAAAGTCCTCCTTTGGTACTGCATGATTCGGAAACTCCTTCTGTGCGACGTCATATACAGCCTTAATATCCACTTTTCCATCCTCATTCGCAGAAGCCTCTTGCAGTATTTTCAGTAACCATTCCATTCTCTTTCCCTCCATATCTTTTATTCTGGTACTGCCAGTACAGGTTCAGCCGGATACTCCACGGCGGAATATATAAAAACAGGGCTGGCAGCAGTCCTGTTTTTATCTCATGCATAAAGAAAGAGAGCCTACTCCTAAGCTCTCTCTGGTTTACACCCACGCAAATTCAGGTATTTTATTTTTTTGAATCAGAAGTGTATTAAAAGATTTATTACTTACACATCTTTGAATTTAACGTATCAACCATTTTTGCACAAACCAACGAATTTGACTGTTTGTCACGAAACACAATCGTGGTTTTGCTTTCTTCTGAATCTGTATAAGTTATGAATGAATAACCTGTTACTTCTCTCTTAGTCTTAGTTTTAGGAATAGATCCCAGCACTGCTCCAGTTGCCCCAAATGTAACAGCGCCAACTATTCCTTTTGCCAAGCTATGATGTTTAAATTGTTTTTCATCAATATCCATTTGAAACTCTACATGATTTATTTTTTCATATTCTATTAACATTTCGCTCCCAAGGCACAAGATAATTATTCCTTTTTGTGTTGCCGTTACTTGACAATCACAATCTTCTGGTACGCTTAATCCTACTACGTGCTGAATATTAGAAAAAACCTTTTCCTTGTTTTTACTGAATAATGCCATTTCATATCCTCCAAAATTGTAATATAATCAATATATCACAGAACAACAAAAAAATCTACCTATTTCCCCTCATTCACAACCTTCTGAATGAGCGCTTGATACTTCCTTTCTATTTCCATCCTCGGGATATTTGAAGCGTGGCTTAAAGTGTTTGGTGGAAGTTTCACTTCCGGAAGAGCCTCCACTTCGTCCAGCCATTGCTTTTTCAGCTCTTCTATTTTACCTATCTGTCCTTTTGTCAATTTTAGTTCGCTCATACTCAATATATCCTTTCTTTTCCAAAACGCAGCATATACAATGATTTGGTTCTTCACCTGTCAAAATCCCCTCAAGTCCCTCCCTGTATATTGTATTATAACTGATTTTATCTAATGGTTTCAATACCCGGATCTTATAATTATATGTATTGCTTACACAGCGGAACTCTTTGATCTCAGGGTGTTCCTGTAGAAAAGAAAAATCATCTTTGCCGAACGAGACATCACCCTGGGCTTCCGGGTGGTTATGGGTGATGATTGCTTTTTCCAGATTCACATCATATATATCCACATTATCTTTTTCACCGATAAACTGCACAACCTGCCCGTTATTTTCGACAACGACCGCATTCTCAACATCTTTATCCCTGATCTGATCTTCAAAGTAAACAACCGCTTCACTCAGGCTTTCCATCAACACTTTCCCCAGATCGATCCTCTTTGATTTTCCTCCTGGCATTTCAGATTCCGTTCTGACGTATTTCTTTTTCCATTCCTGGTACGACAGATCAGCAGGCACATAATACGTCTTTCCGTCCTCTCCGCGGGCGGCTCGCTCTTCTCCTTCTGTGTATTCATCGTTAAAATAAGGTATTGTATTGCCACGGCATTGCGGATGAAAAGGTGGCGCCGTTACACCAATCTCAAAATCCCCTAACGAATAGTGTTTTTTATCCATCGTACTGCAAAAACTACAGGTGATGCTATCGAGGGCCTCCAGTATTTCATATTCCTTCACCCCCATTTCCGCCATGTTATCACGCCGTGCCATATTGCTGAACGCTGCTGCCTCCGTCATTACAAGCCTTCGCGCCTGGGTTTTGGAAACTTTCATTGCCTTGGCGATTTCGCTTACTGCGATCTCCGGCGAAGCTCCCGTAATGCACATTTTGGATAAACTCTGATACAGGGTGTTGATCAGCTTGGTTTTATCCTGCCAGATTCGTTCAGAAAAATTTTTTTCATCTACAGCCCAAGGTTTGTTTAGGATCTTTTCCACCACTCTGTTATCCAGTTTTCGGATATTGGAGTTTTTTCCTTGTCCCTTCTGGATTTCGTATGCGGCATGATAATATTCGCCTGTGTAACTATCCTTTACATGGCTCTTTGTCTTGTCCATATATTTTGTGTAGAGTTTTTCCGCCTCTCCACGTATTTCATACTGAAGCGCCTCCAGCTGACGGATATGAACCTTTGCCGAAGCATTTTCCAATTCTTTTACCCACTGCTGGTTTTCAGAATTCTCCTCTCCGTATTTGACATATTCCTCCACGCTCCAGCGAAACTCTTTTAGTTCATCTCTATCCAGCAGCTTCTTTGCCTCGGCCAGTGACACGCCATTATTGTCAGCAAGCCTCTGATACCAGACTATTGTCTTTTTACTTATTTCCGAAAGAGCACGATCAAATTGTTCCTGAATCTCTTCCGCCTTTTTCTGGGACTTTATATTCGCGGCTTTTTCCAGCTGGCTGAATCGCTCACGCCAGTATTCCGCACTTTTTTTAGACATGTTAATACACCTTCTCTACAAAATATCTAAGTTGCTGGAGTTGGTCCTTAATATTGCTATTTCCTCTTTTTTCATCTTCGTTTTCCTCTTTCCCAGAAAAAGCATTCTGGTATAATTCAGCTTTCTCCTGTTCTTCTTTTTCTTCCTTCTGTAGTTGTTTCAGCTCTTCATCCACATTTTCCACAAAAGGATGATTTTTAAGAATCGTTTTCCGGCTTATGATTCCCGTTGAATCCCGACAGATCTGTGCCTGTTCTGTTTCATTTTTTATCCGGGTACGTTTCCAGGTCTGCGTGATCACGTCGCACGGGATATCGGCATATTTACATAAAGCACGGATAAGCCTGGCGAATCCAAGGCGGAACTCTGTCTCCATCAATCCGGTTTTCATTTCCAGCAGAGAATACATAAACTTAAGAGCCTCGCCGGACTGATTTCCAAAATTCTCAGGGCGTGGATCAAAACCTTGTCCCTGTTCAAAGATAGCCTTTCTCGTTGCCTCCAGGACACTGTTGCGTGCCTCAATTGGTATCTCAATATTTATTGTACTAACGCCTGGACTTCCTTCACTTGGATCCATCTCGATAACCTTATATTTCTTTAAGTCTTGGAGGAAACCATTTAAGTCCGTACCCCCATATCCAGAGATTACAAATATAAGTTCCTGTATATCTTCTAGGTCATTAATAAAACCACTAAATACTTTATCATAGACATCTATCAGGGGTTTTATATTTTTTAAATCGTCCGTTCGTATGTTGTTGTTCCAGAATGGTATAAACGGCACTTCGCCAAATTTGTGTTCATATCTGTCTACTTCCTCTTTGGTTTCCTGGTTAATGAACATATGATAATATACCAGCCCTTCCGAAAGAGCATCCTCTGCTTTCTTTTTGAAAGCCTGGCATTCTTTGTCTGTCCAGTATTCATACACCTTGTATTCTTCTCCGGCATCCGAAAAAATCGGATATTCGCGAAGAACTCCAATCAGTTTTTTCTTTAGGCTTTTGTCAAACACTGGTGTGATCTGCTTGCTGTCCACTACTGCCCATTCAATGCCCTCTTCACCAACCCAATAATGTACCCATCCTGCACACATATTAGCAGCATTCACGCAGAGTTCCATACAATTCTTTGTGAATTCATCACCGAGCAGTTCTGTTACTTTTTTGTTTGCTGTGGTATTGCCGATATCAAATGTCGGTGGTATTGTAAAGGCATATGCCGCCTTCTGATTTACAATCAACCCATGAAAATTTCTTGGAATACGGTTATCTGCATTTCTTAAAGGATTCCCTCCTTCTGTTTGTTCTGATTTTTTTCGGAATAAGATATCCGTTTCATTCCGATAATATCGTTCTGCTATCTCCGCATTCCTGACGTACTCCGCGTGCCTGGCTGTGTATTTTTCTATTAGCTTTTGAGCTGTCTCCAGATCCATCCTGTCCACCTCACTTTAATATTCTAATTCCGTCCCCACCACGGATAATCGTATAACAAAGATACCTAAGGCTGTCCATACAATGATCTCTGGTTTTAATTGGTTTGTCTTCCCCTCGTTCTGCCGCCTTACTGTCCCATATATAAGAATTGAACTCAAGGATGGTATTTTTGCACTCATGATATATCCCAATCTTGTCTTTATTTAATAATGATGAAACGTACCTGATTCCATCCAGAACATCATTTTTTGCCTTTTTTATCCGAAATCCTCTTTTCTTGAGCTCGGCAATAAATGAGGCTGCCGATGGATCAATGATGATCTTCTGCGGACTTATGTCATTAAGCCACTCTTCCAGATCGTCTGCGTACTCTGTATCCGTCTTCTGCCTCTCCTCGTCCCGTCCACTGTAGTAATATTCTCTAAGACATATCCATTTTCCAGAAGCCTCTTTTGACCATAGGTGGAATACCGTAGCATTCTGTGTTCCGTAGTCGCATGATACATAATAATCACTAAACACAAGACCTTTCAGGGATTTAATGATATGACGTTCTTCGTCGAACATATCATAAATAATTCCTTCCGCGACAACCCAAAGTCCAAGAATGTACCGCTTGTAAAACACACCGCTGTACATGGAACGATACCGTTCCTTTATTCGTTCGCTCAGACTAAGGTTGTCCTCCATGGAGAAATGAAGATATAGCAGGTGCTTTTTATCCCTCTTGTCAATCCAATTTCTCTTAAACCAGTGATATGGTCCATCTGGGTTACAGTTAAACCAATATTTAGAGCCATCCACTGAACAACGTCCCGTTGCCTGGTTTACAAAACTCTCTGGCATAAGTGCCACTTCGTCGAAAAAACAGCCTGCAAGCGTAATGCCCTGTATCAAATCCTGAGATCTCTCGTCCTTCCCGCCAAAAATGTAAAAATAATTTGTCCTGCTACCTTTGGTAATGACAACCAAATTGTCATTTCTATGGTCTGTTACGCCATAGCCCCTTGACCGCAGCATCAACTTCAGCCAGAAGAGAACGTTTCTTCTAAATGATCCGATGGTCTTACCGCACATTCCAAAATTCTGGTCTCTAAAGGATTCCATTGCCCACATCACGTATGATAATGACATGCATAGTGTTTTTCCGGAACGGATCGCGCCGTCGGCAATGATTCCATCCATTTCCTTTACCGGCGAATCTCTGCACCACCAGTTCAGAACCTTTCTTTGTTTTCTTGAAAACGGTCTGAATTTGAAAACCTTTTTAGCAATCTTCTTCATCGCACCAATCCTCCTGGGCGACCGCATTCAGAGCCTCGATGAAGCCATCATCTTCTTGTTCGGTATCATCATTTTGATCCATTTTTGCTTTTATTGCCTGAATTTCAACCCGTTGTTTTTCCGTCGCAAGGTCCATGTGGTCACTCAGCCACTGCAGTGCCTTCATTCGTTCAGAGAGTTTAATCTTTGCACCATCTTTTCCTTGGGATACCTCTGAGATTAATGTGCCATCTACTTCATTGCTGTCTTTTAAATCTACAAAAGGCAAGTCCGCCTTGCGCTCTATGCCCTTTTTATCTAAATATTTTACCTCTCTGGTTCCAAAGACAGCATAATCCGTTATGTCAGCAAAAGCTATGTCGATATATTTTTGAAAAATATCTTCCTCGTTTAAAAGTTCCCGATTAAGTCGTTCTTGCTTGAGTTGGAATATTTTTTGTTTTATCCGAGTATTTCCGAGTAATGCCGGGCCATTTGTAACCGCAGTTGAGTAACTGCATTCATAGGCTTTTTGGTAAGCCTTTGTTGCGTTAAAGCAACGAATGTAATGGATACAAAAAAGCTGCTGTTTGCTGGTCAAATCGTCATTTTCCAAAACCGTTTCAACCTCTTTAACAGCATCCTTCTTTGTTTTCTTTATTTTGTTTGCAACGTTGCAATCCTTTTTACGCAACGTTGCGTTTCTGTCTCCTTCCCATTTGTAACGGTTTTTCCAACTCCTTACAGTTCCTTCTGCTACATCCAACTGTTTGGAGATTTCAATGAGTTTCAGCCCTTCCTTATACAATTTGAAGGCTTCCTCCACTCTTTTATCTTTCGCCTTCGGCAAGGACTCACCACCTTTGATATTTTATTTAACTCCTAATAAGGAGGGAGGATTCCCTCGTTTGGGAATCCTCGACAGATATATGCAGAAAGAAGGACACAGTTCCCTTTCTGCATCCTTCTTTTAGTTTACATAATAACATAACTAAATGGGACATTGTGGGACATCTTTAAATTTTTTATAGCTTTTTGGTGGATTCTTTGCATTTGCTTCCGGCTATAGCACATTATCTTACTTATCTCTTCCCAACCCATAAAGTATATGTACCGAAATCGTAATACCCTGGCTTCCTCTGGATCCTCCAGCTTCCACAACATTTCTTCAATTTCCAGTTTTATCTTACATGAATCCATGATGGCGTCGGCGATCTGCGCCTGCAGATCCTCCAGCTTAACCATCAGGTCTGACAGGT
>CAQOJF010000002.1:62443-134984 GCA_948848225.1 uncultured Eubacterium sp. | reverse complement strand
TGCCTCTTAGGGGGGTGGCAGTAAATGTAAATATCAATATGTCACCACACTAGATCTGCTCATTTTTTTGGAAGAGAAATATCAAAGAGAAATATCATGTGGAGTTAACCGGAGATATGTCAGATTTAATAGACAATCTAGATTCTGTTGAACAGTTTATGGATTATATTTTAGAGAAGATTCGAGATGTGCAGTAGAATTAAGAATGATATATGTATTACATCATTACATAAGTTTGTTTAAAATGTAAAGGAGAAACATTCTTTCTCTTGTTTCATGTAACTAATATGAACTGAAGAGAGAGAAGAAAATTTGAAAGGAGGATTGCTTTGCAGTATCAGGATCACTTAGTTAATTAATGTTTTTTTTACCAACTAACAATTTATACAAAAGGAGAATACAAATGAAAAAAAATGTTTTAAAGAAGGTTTTTTCAATTGTAATAATCGTAGCAATGTTATTGTATTATGTGCCAGGAGAATGTTATGCTGACTCCCAAGCAGATAATACAGATAAACGGGAATATATTATTTCAACAAAAAATAATAATAATAAAATTGTGAAACTAAAAAAAATGTCGTCTTGTGATAATATGTTTGAAGGAAGTCTTAGTAAAAATGAGGTTCAGAAACTCAAGGAAGAGGGGGCAGTGGTTGAGAAGGATATTCAGCTCCAGGCCTCAGAAAAAAAAAGGAAGTTAAACAAGGATAAGAATAAAGCTAAGGAGACATGGAATTATTTGATGATAAATGCAGATCAAGGTAATGAGATGTCAAATAGTGATAAGAAAATAAAAATAGCTGTTCTTGATTCTGGGATTGATCTTGGGAATACAGTCCCTAAGGGATACTATAATATTTCAGATGAAAATATTGCACCGTGGTATTTTGAGGATATGACAGGGCATGGAACCAGTGTTTCGGGAATTATTAAAAATATAGTACCAAATGCGGAAATATATTCTGTTAAAGTACTTGATTCAGATAATAAGGCTCAATTAAGTAAAGTAGTGGAAGGTATATACTGGTGTATAGAAAATGATATAAAAGTTATAAATATGAGTTTTGGTACACTGCAGTATTCCAAGATATTAGAACAGGCTGTTGATGCTGCATATAAAGCAGGAATTGTAATGGTTGCTTCGGCTGGAAACAAAGGAGAACAAGGAGTTGATTATCCAGCAGCCTTTGAAAATGTGATATCTGTAGGTGCTGTAGATTCTCACGGGGAAAAAACAGAAGAGAGTTCAAATGGAAAAGGCTTGGATATTATGGCACCAGGAAAACAAGTTGTTTCAGATGGGTTGTATGGAAGCAATATTGTGGTTGGGGGGACTAGTATCGCTGCACCTCATGTTACTGGTGCTGTTGCATTAATTCTGCAAAAAAACCAAAACGTTTCTTCAAATTTTGTTAAGGAATTATTGTTGCAAAGTGCTAAAAAGATAGGAGACAAGAACAGTACTGGAAGTGGATTATTGGATGTAGAATATGCTCTGGCTAACTATGAAGAATTTGCTGATAAGTATGATGAATCACCTATGAACAACGATGAGATCTTACTAGACAAAAATGATGCGCCCATAGAAACAGCAGAAACAGATTTGATCGAGGGTTCATGGCAAGACCATTATACTTTATTCAATGAAGCTATTGCAGGAAAATACAATGGAACACAACAGGATTTGCAGAAAATAAAACTTGGATCAGTAATGCCGGATAGAATTTATTCATTAAAAGAGGGAATGTTTCCAACTTTTCATGGAAGAAATAATTATATTGCAAATACGATTGCGCTTACGAGACTGGCAGTTAAGGGAAGTAGCTGTACAGCAAATTCAATCAGCTCTGATCCCACAGAAATATCGAATGCGCAAGGCATGATTAAGTATTTAAGAACTCTTTCCGCAGAACAATGGAGAGAGGGAGGAGTGTCGGGGATTCTCAGTGAGGCAGACAAAAAATTATATTATTATGGGATGGCTATCCATGTAGCGACAGATGCAGTTGCGCATCATTCCTTTGGATGGAAAGATAATGCTTGGCGTCATGGTCAGCATACAGGAACGTATGGATGGGCAGATAAAACAGGAGAATTTCCAAATCGCTATGAATATTCTAAACACATTGCATATCGTATAGTCAGAGCCTATGTAGCTGGAAATCAGGCAAGTTACAAAACATTTGTACCGGATGATACAGCGTTAAGAAATACCTTGCTTAATAGTGTAACATTTAAAATGGAAAATATAACGAGAAATGCAAAAAGAGTTAACTCAAGTGTGGCTTCGGACAGTGCTGCTATGACATTTTTTAATAAATATAATTATAATTATACGCATAGTTATAATTCCTCAACTAAATAGAAGAAATGTGGCATATTGTAGTTTTTCTCAGCTTCTGGAGTGTTCTCTAGGAGCTGAGTGATAAAGTGATATTAATAGAACGAAAGGAGTTATTATATGAAAACAAAAGCATTTTACTTATTATTTATTGGACTCCTATTATTTGGTATGAATCAAAACAAAGATATCGTTCAGGCAGAACACATACCAATTACAGAAAATACATTTCCCGACAAGAGTTTCCGTGACTTTATTCTAGCTAATATAGACAAGAACAGGGATGGTATATTGAGTGATCGGGAGATCAGTAAGACTGTAAAATTAAAGTTGTCATACAAGGATTTGGCGTATGGGCGTGGGATGTCAACAGAGGCAAATTTTCAAGGAATAGAATATTTTAATAATTTACAGGATCTGGAGATTGATGCAGACGAATTGTCACAGTACAGTGAATTAGGTGATGAAGGCTGTGAAATGGCGCTTGATATTCAAGTGGATCTATCAAAAAATAAAAAAATAAAACGATTTTTTTGCAGAGCAGGTTCTGTGGAAGGCTTGGATCTTTCACAACACCATCAGCTGCAGGATATCTATTTGTATACGGTTTGGGATCAGAATTATCCAGTTCAAGATCTGAGTAAACACACAAATTTGAAAAAGGTACATGTAGGTGAAAATGTTATTTTGCCAAAAAAGTTACCCCAGTTAACGGAATTTGAGTATTTTGGAAAAACAAAGTGCAGGTTTAACGTAAATAACAGTAAAAAACTAAAAAAATTAATCTGTTCCTATAGCCCATTGCCTAAACCGAATTTTAGCAAATTAAAAAACTTAACTTATTTGGACTGTTCAGGTAATCGATGGGGTAAATTGAATTTGTCAAAAAATACGAAGTTAAAGGAACTGTACTGCAATGATTGTAAGCTGACTTCCCTGCGTTTGCCCAAGAATGCTAAGCTGTCTGTTCTTTTTTGCAGAAATAATAAGTTAAAGAAGCTTAATTTGAAAAAAGTAAAGGTACAGGCGCTTTTCAAAGAGGGGAATAAAAAAATAAAAGTTTATTATAAATAAATTACAGAAGAAATGCGGTCACAATTATACTTCTATAAGAAATACATTTCTTTTGCTAGAAATTTACTTCTGTCAGGTAATTTATAGAGTGTGGGAGTTATGTTTTGATAAAAGAAAAAATTACCGAATATGCCTATGAACATGTGCCATTTTACAAAGATTTAGCCCATAGTCTTCCACCATTACCAGATTTAAAATACATTGAACTTACTGGGGAACGGATTACTGGTGAGGCTAAATCTGCAATTGCAGACTTTTTTGGATGCAAGGTGGCGGATCAGTATGGGTGTTATGAGGCAAATAGCATCGAATATGAATGCCCTTATGGTGGTTTGCATGTAATGACAGAAAACGTGTATGTTGAAACAGTAGGGGAAAATGAAGATGATATATGTATTACTTCGTTACATAACAAGGTAATGCCTTTTATCCGTTACAAAATAGGGGATAAAGGAAAAATAATCCACAATCACAATTGTCCATGTGGGAGCCGGGAACCGTTGATCAGGCTGAATATGGCAAGGGAGAACGACTGGATTTACAACAGGGATGGAACGAAATGCCATAGCGACCTGTTTTGCAGCGTGATTGATAAAATCAACTTAGCTCTTCAACAGGCGGTGATTCAATATCAAATCATACAAAAGGATTACAATGAGTTCGACGTATTGATTGCCGCCGAAGACAATGAGGAGGGAATAACAGGAATCAACCCCAATGCGGAGATTTATTCTATTCGCGTTCTGGATGATGCATCCAAATTATAAAAATGCATCAGATATGTTAGAGGATATTAAATACATGGATGATCATAGTGTATGGGCAAATTAAAAGATAAGAATAAAAATAATGATAAAGCGCAGGCCCAAAAAGAAACCGTTGGTTTTAGGCGTGCATTTGTATGGGGAATGGCGATACATGCAGCGACAGATACCTATGCTCACAGTGTGAGATACCAGGGAAAGTTGATTACGCATACTAATACGGTAAATGGAGTAGGGCGTGCGGATAGTACGGAGGTATGCAGGAATAGATATTTAGATGCCCAGAAGATTGCCAGGCAGATAATGGAAAGATATATAAATAAGCAGAGTCTAAGTGTAAATGATTTAATACTTCCACAGCCACCAACTGATTATCAAATATTTAATCTATATAAAAATGTTGCAGAGATGGATTTGAATGCTGCGCCCAGGGTTAGTAGTTATTCATATTCTTCATCATCAAAATAGGAGGCGGATATTATGGATTTAAAAAAATATTGTATATTGAGTTTATTTTGCATGTGTATTTTATATTTGAATACCACCTGCGATGCTAAAACAGAAGAGGAATACTCAGAAATCATTGGAAATTTTAAATTTACTTATCAGGAACTAACATCCAATGAGATCTGGGTGACAAAGATTGACATTATGGGGGTCAAAAATGTTAGTATACTAAAAATACCCCTTAAAATAAATGGAAAAAAAGTTGTAAAATTAGGCTCAAAATATGATCCAGAGGATGATTTTGTTGAAACACATAATATTTTTGGAATATATAGATCGGAAGACGATGAGATAATTAGGCCGAAGAAAATAATTAATAAAGTAGCTTATATTAAACAAATTATTTTGCCGTCCACTGTTACTGCGATAACTCCGAATTGTTTTCGTCTTGTGCAGGATGGAAAGTGCATAAATATACCAAGTAGATTTACAAAAAATATATCCTATTTATGTGAAATTGAGTGGAAAAAATTTTCAATTTCTTCTAAGAACAAAAAATATAAGGTTAAAAATGGAGTGCTCTTGTCAAAGGATGGTAAATTTGCATATGGTTCTGTAATGCCTATGAAAAAATTGAATATTCCCCAAGGAGTAAAAACTATAAAAGATCAAAGTATATTTTATGGTTCTGGAGCAACTGATTTTTACATTCCTGCTTCCGTAAAAAAGATCGGCTTTCAATCACTTTTTTTCAGTGATGTAGTTAGATTTCATGTTTCAAAGAAAAATAAACATTATGCAGAAACGAAAGATTGCGTATATAGTAAAAAATCAGGGCGTTTAGTTGCCGCTTCGGTTAAAAATACTACTTTTACAGTGCCTGAAAAAGTAACATATTTGAGTAAGACAAATTTTGCAGGCAAACCCGTAAAGAAGTTTATCATCCCAGCCACCGTTAAAAAGATAGAAAGTTTTTGGAGTCCGTATTTAGAAAATATTACATATGAATTTAAAGGGAAAAAGCCGCCAAAGATAGAAGATTCATTTGCATTTAAGGGAATTAAGCTTCAGGTTCCCAAAGGTTGTAAGAAAGCGTATCGGAGGGCGGTAAAAGCAACAAGTAATGAGTATGGGGTGAAAATAGAAATAAGCGAAGTTTAAAGGTGATAGAATGGAAAATTTAAATTCGGAGATCATCCCGGTAAATATGGAAGGGCTGGATTGTATCGACAATACAGTCCTTACTGTATGTAATTATTTCCGGGGGGAATATGAAAAGGTGTTATGGGATTCCTGGAGCATTCGCTATGTGCCGGATTTTGTCATAGGAAAAGGCTTAAAGGTTTGTCCGAAGCGTATTCAGGATCATGTAAGAAAAATTTATGGCATTGACTTTATGCCCCAGGGGAATTTGGGGAAACATGAGATAAAATCAAAAATCAGTCAGTATATACAAGAAGACCAGCTTTTAGTGGCTGGCATTAAAACGAATTTCATACCCTGGCAGAAGTCATATAATCAAAATGATTACAGAGTACATTTTTTGATTTTTACAGGTATGGGGGAAGAGGGAATCTGGTGTGTGGATACAATGCCCTCTAAATCCAACGTCATGATTCAGTGGAACGATGTGCAGCGGGGTCTGTTAAGCCTTATCCGGGTAAAGGTGAAACCCATAGTAGGATCAAAAGCGCCCAAAATGAAAAAAGTGCACAAAAATGTAAGGTATAAAGTTCACTGCAAAGATATAGAATCCTTAAGAAAAAAGATACGTGAGGATTTTGAAGTCCAGAGGGAGTTTGGGGATCAAAAAAATATATGGCGTATTCCGTTATACAATCTTTTTTACATCATTCTTGGAAGGCATATTCAGTTTGAAAAATATCTTACCAAAGAGTGCGGTATCAAGTACGCTTTATTGGCAGATCAGATGCGGGATCTTATCGTGGAATGGGAAGCTCTAAAAATACTTACTGTCAAAATGCACAGAGAATATACAACAAGCAGATTGACACCATCGAAAGTATGTAATTATCAGGATATATATGCAGAAAACCTGGAGAAGATACAGCGGATGGAGAAGAGTGCCAAAGAGTGTTTTGAAAAGATCTACAAAGAACAGGAAGGTGACAGGTATGCCGGGGCAAATTCGTACCAGGAAGATCCTGTGCAGGAAATATTTTTGGATCTGCCATACAATGAATATACACATATGCTTCACCCAGAGGATTTTTATGTGGACAAGGTATTGGAATATGGGAGGATATGGGAGGCAGAACAATGCAGATTTAGCTTAAAAGAGGTTGGTCCAGATGAGTATAATTGTTTAAAATGTGAGGGTCAGGTGTTGCCGGTTAAAAAGAAGATTAAAGGTATTTATCTCCTGCTCTACGCCACATATGGTTCACAGTTGGCAGAATTGGAAATAGGCTATGAAGAGGAAGTTGTGAGAGAAAAGATAGCGGTGTCGGATTGGGTGGAACGGCCATTAAGCCGGGAAACCGTTATCTGGCAGGCAGCATTTAGAAATAAGACGCCGGGCGGTCTGAACCACACCGGAAAACTTGTATGTACAAAAGTAGAGGGGGCTTCCCAGAGTAAGTGCAGTTATGTGAAACTTCCTGGCTGTAAGGAGATACATATCCTGGCAGTAACGGTATTGAGTTTTTAATAAATCTGCCTGCTGTTTTCTTTCATTTTGCAACGCAAAAATAGAAAAAAATAAAAATGAAATCCGCCTATTTCTTTAGTTAATAATGTCGTTTGTCGCAAGTTTATGTCGTTCACGCCAAAACGCCCAAAACTGCTGAAAGATGTGATATAATAACTTAAAAACAATTAATGTAAAGGAGAGCAAACTATGAGCGAATTGCTGGAAAATGGGTTCTGCGTAAAAACTTTTTTGGGTGGAACCGTGAAAGTTGAAAAGTTTCTCGCTGAAGGAGGTCAGGGAGAAGTCTACCTAGTAGATTATAATGGTCAGAAAAAAGCTTTGAAATGGTATAAAAAGAGCAGTTTTGGAGAAAAACCGACAGCATTTTATGAAAATATTAAGCAGAATGTAATGCGAGGAACGCCAAGCCCGGAGTTCCTTTGGCCTTTGGACATCACTGGGTGGATGGATGATACATTTGGCTATGTCATGGACCTGTGTCCAGATGGGTATTACCAGGTTACTGAATATATGCTCTGCCATGTGAGGTTCAAATCTTACCAGGTAGTTATAGATGCGGCAATGCGTATCGTGTCAGCATTTAGAATTCTTCATAATGCAGGGTATAGTTATCAGGATCTAAACGATGGAAACTTTTTTATAAACCCACAAAGTGGAAAGGTTCTTATTTGTGACAACGATAATGTTGCGCCAGATGGTACAGAGACAGGGATCAGTGGGAAACCACGCTATATGGCGCCTGAAATAGTACTGTGTAAAAGTAAACCCAACAGCTTGAGCGATAGGTTTTCAATGTCTCTAATTCTGTATATTTTGTTTTGCTTGAACCATCCTTTGGAGGGAAAACGTTACCTTGTGCCTGGGTTAACGCCTGCTTTACAGGAGAGACTTTATGGAAGTGAGCCGTTGTTTATTATGGATCCAGATGATAACAGCAATGGGCCGCATCCGGTTATTCATAAAAACTCAATTGACATATGGCCGTGTCTTCCAAACTATATGCAGAAGATTTTTCACACTTCTTTTTGTCAAAAAGCATTTGAAAAACCGAATGCAAGGCCGAGAGAAATTGACTGGCTCAATGTGCTGACGAGATTTCGGAGCGAAATTGTTGCATGCCAGTGTGGAAATGAGATTTTCACGCAGCAAGGAGAACCTTGTAATTGTGAAGCATGTGGCTGCAAAGCCGATATTCCCTTTCGACTTGAACTTAGTAGATATAGTATACCAGCGGTCAAGGATAGTAGGATTTATCGCTGTCAGCTGGGGGTGTGCGATGAAAAAGATGCGCTTAAGCCAGTGGCTCAGGTGGTACAGAAGAAGGAATCAGGGGCGTTAGGTATCCGCAACAAAAGTGGAAAGCGCTGGGATGCGATCACCACAAAGGGTACAGCGAGAAAAGTAGCAGCGGATGAAGTAATTCCGTTGAAAGACGGAATCATATTCAAAACTGGTGATGAATCTATTACGATAAAAGCAAATTGAGAAAGGAGAACAAAATTATGCCTAGCACAAAAAATCTTACAGAAAGTCCCCGTAAAGAACTTCATGTTTTTTATGTGTTGGATACATCTGGTAGTATGGAAGGTAGCAAGATTAGTACATTAAACCACGCTGTGGAAGAGTGTATGGAAGCACTGAAGACCCTGGCTAAGAAAAATGGGGATGCCAAGTTAAAGGTCGCTGTGATGGAATTTAATAGTGGCTGCGAGTGGATTACTATTAATGGTCCTGAGGACTTGGAGGAGGATTTTGAATATGAGTATCTTGAGGCAGGAGGGCTTACCGATATTGGGGAAGCCTTGAAGGAACTTAACAACAAACTTTCACGTCATGCCTTTTTAAATTCTGTGACAGGCGCTTTAATGCCGGTTATTATCTTTATGACAGACGGAAATGCAACGGATGATTATGAAACTGCCTTGGAGGAAATTCGTCAAAACCGTTGGTTTGCCCGGGGGACTAAAATAGGAATTGCTTTTGGAGAGGATGCTGATGTAAAAATGTTGTCATCAGTTGTTGGAAACAGCGAAGCTGTTATAAGACCAACGGATTTAGATTTGTTTAAGCGGTTGATGAAGTTTGTTTCTGTTACAGCCTCTATGTTGGTTTCACAATCTTCCACTACGGAGACTGCGAGGGAAGGAAAAGACATTATCAAACAGGCCCAAGAAGAACTAAATGTTCCTGCTGAGTCCATCGTGCACCTGGAGGATGATGAGTATAATAAGGAACCTGATCCGCATTCAAGTGGTGATGAAGATTTTGACGATGGAACTTGGTAATATGAAAGGAGTATAACATGAATCAAGTGTATGCCTTTCACGAAACAGTCAGAGGCCACCTCCATATTTTGAGTGAGATGCCATGTGAGGACTCCTCGATATCTTTTTCAGCAGAGGATGGCAGATATAATATCGCAATAGTTGCTGATGGACATGGTTCCAAATCCTGCTATAGAAGTGATGTTGGCTCAAAAACAGCGGCGGATGTCGCATTAGGATGTTTAAAGGAATTGGCGGAGGCAGCTTTGGAATCAAAGGCGGCTGAAGACAGATTTTATAATGACATGTTTTCAAGTCCGCGTTACCGGAAAATGATGATAAGACAGTTGACAGATACTATTATTGCCAGGTGGTATAATTGTGTTGTTGAGCATTTTAAAAGTAACCCTCCTTCTCTCGAGGAAATAAGTGGAAGTACAGAGAATGACAAGAATATAGTCCATATCTATGGAACTACACTTATTGCTGCTCTAAAATTGCCCAAATGCCTAATATTAATCCAACAGGGAGATGGTAGATGTGATGTCTTTTATGAAGATGGGTTTGTGGATCAGCCAATACCATGGGATGCCAGATGCCAGGATACAACAACGACAAGTCTTTGTGATGAGGATGCAGCGGACAGTTTTCGAAGTTATGTTATCGACTTGACAGATAAACCTGTTATGGCATGCTATCTTGGAACCGACGGGATAGAAGATGCGTATCGGGATACCTATGAAGGATTAGGAGGCAGTCACAGTTTAATGGGGGGTGTGCATACTTTCTATAAGGATCTTACCTGTCAGCTTGCAGTGATGGGGCAAGTGAAATTTGAAAACTATTTAAAAACTATGTTGCCGGAATTTAGCGCCGATGGCAAATTTAGTCGTAGTGGAAGTGGGGATGATATATCGGTAGCCGGTATCGTGGATGTTGATATTATTCAGAAGTTTGTAGAAAGATTTCAGTATGATGTAAAACAATATGATCTTGAGGAGGCGCTTTATTGGAAAGAGGATGAACTCCGTAGTAAAACGAGAAAACATGGTATTCTTCAGAAGAGAGTGGAAGAGATCCAATCAGCTTTGAAAGAGGAACAGATCAAACAGCAGTCTCTTGAAAAAGAACTTCAACAATTGAGGGAAAAGCGACAGAAATTCTTTGAAAAAGTTGGACATAAAAGAGCAGAACTGAAGGCATGTAATCAGGAATCATTGTTAGTGAAAGAAAGGCTTGATTATGACTTTCGGCATATTATTATGCCAATACGGCATTTTTTCCAGGAGATTTCAGTACTACAATCTTCGAAAGAAAAAGCTTATGACAAAATGTGCAAAGATTTGTCGATAGCGGACGAACAGATAAAGATACGTGAGGAAAAACAAAACCTAGAGGTACAGAAGATCCGGGAGTTTGAAAAAAAACTCGCTGAAGCACAAGCTGATTTTCAAGAGTATGATACAAAATATCAGGCAATTGAAGCGGAAAGAATACGTATTCAGAATGAAATTGATCTTTTGCATAAAAGGAATCAAGTGACCTATGATATGCAATTAGTATCAGATAGAAATACTTATAAAATAGGAGGAAAATCATGGAGGCTGCTGTAATATTAGCTAAATGTACAAGACGAAGATTAGTATATGGAATGAGAACACAAAAAATGGACGATGGTGATTGGTGGCGAACTTGGGCTTTTCCCCTTGATGAATATAACGCCCGTAATGAAGGATATGATAAGACTATCGTACAAGGAAATATGTATCATACACAAGAATATCCTGGATGTCCATATTGTAAAACGAAAAATTTTGTACAGTGTGGAAAATGTAAAAAATTATCATGTTGGAACAGCGAAACACAGTTAACTTGCTTATGGTGCGGAAATAATATGGACAGCATTGTAACTAATAAAGAAAGATTTAACCTGTCCGGCGGAGACATATAATTCTATGTGAAAGGATGACCCATGTGAAGGATTATAATCCAAGTGACTTAACAAGCACGCTTGTTTATATAAAAAACGAATTTGGATTAAATGTATTTACTAAACAAGGAAGAGCAGCAGCGCTTGTTAGTGATCTTGCACCAAGGTTAAAAAACGATAGAATTATGCTGGAACGTTTGTCAAGACGGGGTATATTGGAGGATTTTGTTTCAAATACGAGCGCTGATGAAGAGGTTAAGAGGCGACTGATTTATAAATTTATGTCTGACCTAAAATATTCAGAATACATAAGAGCTGACATTGTTGATGCATATTTGAGTACGCTCGTAACTGTATTTGAGTGGGATGTGGAAGTACAGATTCCGAATGAAACCACAACTAATAATATCAAATTTGATTCAGAACGTTTTATGCAGGAATCACAAGATGAAACATTTCTTAAAGGCAAGGAAGCCTTTGGGGATGAGAAATTTGACGAAGCGAAGCGATTATTTAGTAAAGCATATGAATGTGGAAATGTTTTAGCTGGGGTGCATCTTGGTGAGATTTACTTTTTAGGAAATGGTTGCGATTGTAATTATGGTAAAGCTATTTCTTTGTTTGTAGATGGAATGAATAGAGGGTGTCCGCTCGGTGCTGAGTGGTTGGCATATGCGTATAAGCTTGGAAATGGGATTCCCCAGGATAGGGAGAAAGCCAGGGAACTATTGGACTCTAGTATTGATGCCCTGGAGTTCATGGCTGCATCTGGCTCAACAGAAGCACAGTATTTCTACGGAATTGATTTATTATATGATAATTTTTCCATCCAAAACAAAGAAAAGGGAATTTATTGGTTGGAAAAGGCAATGAATGCAGGTTTTGTTGCTGCGGGCATTGAAATTGCAAAAACCAAGCTGTATGGCTGGGGGTGCCGGAAAGACGAAAATGCGGGCATACAGCTGCTTGTAAAATATGTCAATGCAAAGAATAAGGATGCACACTATGAATTAGGCAGGATTTATTATTATTATGGAATATATAATGACCAGGATTATAAGAAAGCGTTGAGTTTGTTACTGTTTGCTGCGGAGCGGGGGCATTCAGCTTCACAACATCTTGTCGGCAATATGTATTACTGGGGGAAAGGTGTTGAAAAAGACTATGGTGAAGCAAGAAAATGGTATGAGCTTGCAGAGAAAAGGGGAAACAAATCATCCTCTGAAGCGCTTGGATTTATTTATTTTTATGGTCTGGGAGTTTTAAAAGACTTAGATAAGGCTTTTGAATTTTTTAAGTTTGCTGCGGATAACGGTTTGGCATGCTCTCAATATATGTTACACTATTTTTATTTAGGGGATGGAAAATATAAAGATTATGAAACGGGAAAAGAATATCTGGAAAAATCGGCAAATCAAGATAATGTGTTAGCTCAAAAGGTACTTGCTTATATGTATGTTGATAATTTCGGATTTAATGATGAAAATATGTTTATCTACTGGATGAAACGTGCAGCAGAGCAAAATGATGTAGAGGCACAATATATTCTTAAAGAAAGATGTTCATAAAAAGAATTTATTTTATATCAGGAAGCTTCCTAAAGCAGCAATGCGGCTATGGGGAGCTTCCTGTTGGGATGCAAAAGATAAAAATCAGTTATGTAATCCTATTGTTTTTTCTTTTCAAAGAAAGCATCAATATTTTCCTTTATCGCTGCGGGTTCCAGATTTTTCAAAAGATACCCAGCAGGTTTCAGGGACTTAACTTTTTGTACGCTTTCCGGGTCGCTTCTTCCGGTCAGGAAAATGACGGGTATATCTGCAAGGGCCTGGTCGGAGCGGATCATTTCAAGAGTCTGCCTTCCGTCGCACACCGGCATCTCATAGTCTAAAAGAACCAGGTCCGGTTTATTTAACGTAATGCACCGGATCGCGGCGATACTGGATTCCGCCAGTGTGATATCATAATCCTCACATAACAGTTTTCCCATATGCTGCCGTACCGTCATGGAATCGTCTACTACGAGAACTCTTGGCTTATTGCTTGCGGTCTCTCGTTTTTTCAGGTATTCTTTCACTTCATCCATCGCATTGTCCGCTTCAATCGGAGTGCCGATGTTGCTTTCAAGGAGATGAGGAGCAGTGGCACAGTAGGCAAAATAACCGCTTCCTGTGTTAAACAAGAGACTGAGGTGTGG
Source organism: uncultured Eubacterium sp. (assembly GCA_948848225.1). Taxonomy (GTDB): domain Bacteria; phylum Bacillota; class Clostridia; order Lachnospirales; family Lachnospiraceae; genus Eubacterium_F. Next base: position 121,293 of record CAQOJF010000002.1, on the reverse strand, counting down.
GTTTTCTTTCGTGAAAGCTTTTTGAAATTGATCATAGGCCAGGAGATTTTCCGTTTTCAGCTCATATGTGTCTTCTGTTGGAAATTGTTCCATAACACGCTTTACAAACTGTCTGGCGGTGTATCGGGCGGCATGGACCAGCATATTATCCAGCTTATTTGTTTTGATACCTATAATTTTTCCCACCGTATTGATCAACAGATTTTCTTCAAAGACCAGAATAACTTCCTGCTTCTTCTCATTTTTGGGGGTTCCATAGATCAGACGGTAATATACGCCGTTTCCAAATTTTTCTCCATTGTAAGCGTCGCTGACCAGATGGGATTCCAGTTGAAACATATCAAACAGAAGCTGCTTGATCACTTTCTTCATAGCCGTAAGATTCTCACTCGGCAGAATGTTTGACTGTTTCTTTCTCTGCTTACCTGTGATGGCCCTATCCTCTGTCAGGGTATGACCGATCAGCCAGCCGGCACAGACGCCCAGAAAATGTTCTACTGAGTCAGGGGAGTACGCGGACTGTTCCATCTCCTGTTCCAGTGCGGGAAGCGTATTTTCGCGGAATCCTTTATGAAGATGCCTATGCTGTTCCAATCCTTCGTAGTTGATAGAATTCATATACGCTTCTTCGTCTGCAAAATGGCTGACAGCATGTTTTTTGAAAAATTTGAGTCCTTCCCGGCACGCCCACTGACGGGTTGCTTCGTCTTCTTTAAACGCGAGGAGCTTATTGATTATTTTAAAGAGCTTTTGATGTTCCTTATCAATAACCTCCACTCCGATTTTGAATTCTTCTTTCCATTCAAATTGGCTGTCCATTATAAAATCCTCCTACTACAATATTTATAAAGGGAATATATATCCCATGGGTTGCTAACCATTGTAGTTTTTGCATATTATTATTTATATTGTAACTATTCACCCGTGAACAAGTCAAGATGTTTTTGGAAAGTTTGCTACATTTTATCAAGGGAAAATCAGGATAACTGTTGTTTGTCGCAATTTTGGTCTGTTGGGATGAAAAAGTCGTTTGAGGTAGAATCTTGTTGAATTAAGGCTGAAATAGGGCATTAGAACGTTTGGTATGGAATGAAGAACCTCTAAAAAACGAGGTACGTTGTAACATGTTGCGCCGTTTATGGACATATAGGTCGTTTCAGAAAGGTTAATTACTGGTATGATGAAATAAAAAGCCAAAGGAGCGATCTATATTATGAAGAGGAACTCACGGAAGAAAACAGAGATAAATATTCGGATAGGAGGGCGTTTGAAACGGTTTCGGATCAAAAATGGTATATCGGCGGATGAACTGGCAGAAGCGTTTGGAATCGTGAAAGATTCTCTTCTGCGGATAGAAAATGGATCTACTGGATTATCCAGTGAATATGCTTACATTTTGGCAACCAGGTATAACTGTGATATGAATTATTTGTTTGGAGGTGTGATTTCAGAAGCGGAGTGTATAAGAGTAGAAAAGGATGTGAGAGAAGAGGACAGCCAGTGTATGGCAAGGCTGTTACATTATATTGCGGATCTTGTGGCGGAAAAATAGCGATACCATTATTTAAGGAGACAAATGATTAATGAAAAATGCAGATTATTCAGAAATAGGATTTCGTATTATGCAGCTGAGGAACCAACAGAATATTTCAAGAGAAAGACTTGCAGATATGGCGAATATTTCCCAGAAATTTCTATATGAAATTGAATTCGGCAAAAAAGGATTTTCTGTAAGTATCTTAAAAAGTATTGCGGACAGTCTGGAAACCAGCTGTGAGTACATCGTTCGGGGTGATGATATATATTCCGATACAGAGTTATATAATGCAGTAAGATTATTTGAAGGCAGAGAAGCAGATAAGGTGGCAGAGGTACTTAAAGCATTACATGAACTGGTTTGGTAAATGTGTTCCGAGTTAATCATTACAGGAGGTGCGCCATTTTGGAAAATAATTCTTTCAATAAGCACTTGATAAAATCAAATAGATTAGGTATACTATGAGTATGACTTCCTGAGATGTTCGATACTCTTGAATTTTTGAACCTACAATACTTTAAACGGGATTCCTATATTTGTGATTGGATGCCAGGCCGTCACTGCCGAACTTGTTCGGTACAATGGAGACATTGCAACGGAAGGCAGAAGACCACGTGCGGTTGCCCACCTAGCATATGCTAGGAGTCAAAAATCAAGAACCGGCATTTTGGGGGTTTTACAAAAGATTGTATAGGGGCAGCGAGCGAATCGCTGTCCTTTTTATCATATGTATCGATGGAGGAAGAGATGTTAGATGGATTTGTAAAAGTGGCGGCATGTTCACCGGAGCTTAAGGTGGCAGATTGTGAATACAATTGTGATAAGATGATTGAAATAGCACAAAAGATGACCAATGAGGGAGCGAAGGTGCTGGCATTTCCGGAATTGTGCCTGACGGGATATACCTGTGGCGATCTGTTTCTTCAGGATCGTCTTCTGAAAGGGGCACTGGAAGGGCTGGAGCGGTTTGCCAGGGAGACAAAAGAATGCGATACGTTATTTTCCGCAGGACTTCCACTGCTGCATCGGGGAAGGCTTTACAATGTGGCGGCGGTAGTGTTTCATGGAGAGGTACTGGGGCTGGTTCCCAAAAGCCATATCCCAACCTATTCTGAATTCTACGAGGGACGTCATTTTGCCGGCGGGGATTCTGCATGGCAGAGAGGAACTGTGAGTGAGGAGAGCTGCGGTACCTACCGTCTTCCCTTTATGGACCGTGAAGTCCCTTTTGGAGCCAAGCAGATCTTTGTCTGCGGGCAGCTTCCGGAGCTGTCTGTCGCCATAGAGATCTGTGAGGATCTGTGGGTGCCGGTGCCGCCAAGTTCTTATCATGCCATGGCGGGGGCGACGGTCATTATCAATCCATCCGCCAGTGATGAGGTGACAGGAAAATCCGCATACCGCAGGGAGCTGGTAAAGAACCAGAGCGCACGGACCATCACTGCCTATCTCTATGCCGATGCCTCTGAGGGAGAGTCCACCACCGATCTTGTGCATGCCGGACATAATATGATCGTGGAAAACGGTGTGATGCTGGCAGAAAACCCTTCTTTTAAGGACCTTGATATCATTACAGAGATCGATGTGAAGAGACTGATGGCGGAACGGCGTCGGATGACGACATTCCCGTTGTATGTTTCGCCGGAGAAAATGGGATACCAGATCCATACTTTCCGGTATGAGAAGGCGGAGAAGACAGAACTTACCAGATACTTTGAAAAGACGCCTTTTGTTCCAGCGACAAAGACTTATAGAGAGGAACGCTGCGATGAGATTTTGAATATCCAGGCTTCAGGACTGGCAAAGAGACTGCGCCATACCGGCTGCCAGAGCGCGGTAATCGGCCTGTCCGGCGGGCTGGATTCCACCCTGGCCCTGCTGGTGACGGTGCGTGCCTTTGACAAACTGTCGCTGGACCGGAAGGGGATCGTCTGCGTAACGATGCCCTGCTTTGGTACCACAAACCGGACCTATGACAACGCGGTCAATCTGGCAAAAGAACTGGGGGCGGAGCTGCGAGAGATCCCCATCGAAAAGGCAGTGGAGGGGCATTTTAAAGATATCGGCCACGATATCAATGTCCATGATATCACCTACGAAAACGGACAGGCGAGAGAGCGGACACAGATCCTTATGAACATTGCCAATCAAATTGGCGGTCTTGTGATCGGAACCGGGGATATGTCAGAACTGGCGCTGGGCTGGGCGACCTACAACGGAGATCACATGTCCATGTACGGCGTGAATTGTTCCGTTCCGAAAACCCTGGTAAGGTATCTGGTGCAGTACTTTGCTGATACTTGTGAAAGTATGAGACGTGACACCTGTGGCAGTACCTTGAAGCATGTCCTGTATGATGTACTGGACACACCGGTGAGCCCGGAGCTTTTGCCGCCCAGGGACGGCAAAATTTCACAGAAGACAGAGGATATTGTAGGACCTTATGAACTACATGACTTTTATCTGTATTATATGCTCCGGTTTGGATTTATGCCGTCCAAGATATTCCGATTGGCGGTCTATACCTTTGAGGGTGTGTACGATGCACCGACGATTTACCAGTGGCTTCATACCTTCTATCACCGTTTTTTCAGGCAGCAGTTCAAGCGCTCCTGTATTCCCGACGGGCCCAAGGTGGGCTCTGTAGCGCTGTCGCCGCGGGGAGACCTCCGCATGCCGAGTGATGCCTCCGATGCGCTGTGGAAAGCAGATCTGGAGAGCATAAAGCTCTGATTTACTGCTCCACAGTTGCTTTGGACAGGGCGTTTTTGATGCCGTCGATCAGCATAGTCTGGGTATATTTACTTTTTTCACTGACGGTGATGTCGTCGATGGGAGTTCCTGCCACCAGCTCTTCCTCAAGAAATTCCAGGGAGGGTTTTACCAGAGGGTACATGGTGGTTACAGATTCGTCCAGATTTACCAGAGAAACGGATTTGATCTGGCTCTCATCTACGACGATTTCCAGATTCAGAGTGGTGTCCCCCAGCTGCATCTGGGAATTGTATATGCCCGGATTGTATACCGCTGCCTCCGCAGTAGTGGTTTCAGTGGCGGTGTCTTCATCGCCGGAAGGATAGAACATGACGATCAGAAGTATGATGAGCAGGAGACCGAGACCTACAAATATACCGGTATATACAAGCTCTTTCATTTGAAATACAAGTATTTTAGTTTTTGACATGTGGATAATTCCCCCTTTTATGGAGTGTAGATTCCATCTTGTTATATTATATGTGCCAGAATGGGCAGATAGAACGAAAAAGGATGAAAATTATATGGCATTGCAGTTTATATTCGGCGGAGCCGGAAGCGGCAAGAGCACTTTTTTATATGATATGATCACCGCAGAAGCGGCAGAACACAGGGATAAGCAGTATTTTATCCTGGTGCCTGACCAGTTTACGCTGGAGACACAGAAGACACTGGTGGAGAGGAGCGGTGGGAAGGGAATTTTAAATATTGATGTACTCAGTTTTCATCGCCTGGCATTCCGGGTATTTGAACAGCTGCCGGCGATGGAGCGGACAATTCTGGAGGACATGGGAAAAACCATGCTGCTCCGGAAAGTATTTTCTGAGCAGAAGGACAGACTGGCATATTTCAAAAAAGGGATTGATACCCCCGGCTTTTTGGATGAGTGCAAGTCTTTTTTGTGTGAGCTGGAACAGTACGGAATCCGCCGGGAAGAGGATTTTGATACGATGAGCCGCCTGGGGATAAAGTTTGAGGATATCCGCCTGCTCTGTGACTGTTTTAAAGAAAAACTGGGCGATACGTACCGGACTGCGGAGGAGCTTATAATTCAGCTGGCGGAGGTGGTGCATGAGATGGAGGGGATCCGGGATTCAGTGATCTGTCTCGACGGTTTTACTGGTTTTACCCCGGATCAGTATGAGCTGATCGCCAGGCTTTTACAGCTCTGCCAGGATATGTATGTCACGGTGACGATGGATGTGCCACATCGAAGGAAATATCTCTTTCAGATCAGTGAGGAGACGGTGACTGCCCTGACGGAGACCGCCAACCGGCTTCCGGTGGAAGTAAAAGAACCAGTCTGGGCGGGGCGGGGAAGAGAGAAGAAACCCTATCGTTTTCAGGTGGATGGAGAGCTCGCTTTTTTGGAAAGAAATTGTTTCTGCTATCCTCCTGGGCGCTGGGAGGCGCCCACAGAGGATATTCGGCTGTACATAGGAAAGAAACCACGGGATGAGGCGGCATATGTGGCATATACCATATGGTGGATGGTGGCAAAGGGAGATTACCGCTATGAGGATATTGCCGTGATCACAGGGGATATAAATTCCTATGAACAGACCATTACACGGGAATTTTCTAAAATGGGCATCCGCTATTTCCTGGATAATAAAAAAAGTATCGGGGCCAACTGGGTGGCGGAATATATTCAGTCGGCGCTGGAGATGATCCGCAGGAATATGGATTATGAGAGTACGTTTCGGTTTCTGCGCTGTGGTCTGTCTCCGCTGACCAGAGAACAGACGGACTGTCTGGAGAATTATGTAATTGCCACGGGAAAAAGAGGACTGTCTTCCTATGAAAAAGAATGGAAGCATGGAGTGGGACAGCTTTCCCTGGAAGAGATTAATGATTCCAGGCAACTGGTGTATGATTGTGTCAGGGAACTGTTTGAGGATTTCCGGGGCGGGAAAAAGAAGGTGGAGGAATTTACCAGGGCATTGTATGGGTTTCTTGTGCGGCAGACCGTGTATGAGCGGATGCTGGCGCGCAGTGAGGCCTTTGAAGAGCAGGGGCAGGATATACTGGCGAAGGAATACCGGAGTGTCTATAAAGTCGTGATGAATCTTTTTGACGAGATGGTGGAGCTGATGGGGGATGAGTTAGTCAGTGCCGAGGAATACCGCCAGATTCTAGGGGCGGGATTGTCCGAGGGGCTGGTGGGGTTTATTCCGCCGAAGAAAAACCAGGTGGTGGTGGGTGATATCGAACGAACCCGGTTGAAGGATATCCGTGTATTGTTTTTCATGGGCTTTAGTGATGATATTGTCCCAGGCGGACCGCAGCCGCCGGGGATCGTAAATACCAGGGAGAGAAAGAAGCTGGAGCAGATGGGCATCTCCCTGGCGCCTTCCGGCAGCAGGAAAGCGGCGAATGATCTTTTTTATCTCTATCTGAATTTTGCCAGGCCCTCAGAGAAGCTCTTTTTTACATACAGTGAGACGGGAGCTGGCGGTGCGGGAAGACAGGCTTCTTATATTCTTGGGAAAATCCGAAAAATATTTCCGGCGCTGAGTGAGCTTCATGCCGGGGAGGATCGATCCCCAGAGAAATATCTCGGAACGGACCGGGGACTGGAATATCTTCTGGAGGGTCTGGGGAAGGAGGCTGGCCTTGCTGGGGATGAAGTCAGCCGTACCGGAAGAGAAGTTTGCCGCGTTGGGGATGAGGGAAATATATGGTGGGAGCTGTGGCGTTACTATCAGACCGGGCAGGACAGGGAATGGATGAGCCGGGCGCTGGCGTGTCATTTTGGAGGCAGACGGGAGGGTAAGCTGTCGAAACAGGCACTGCAGTACCTTTACGGGGAGGAACTTTATGGAAGCATCACCAGGCTGGAACGGTTTGCCAGGTGTCCCTATGCCTATTTTATCCTGTACGGGCTGTCCCTGAAAGAGAGGGAGGAGTACACAGTGGCAGCACCGGATTTTGGAAATGTGGTGCATTATACCCTGAAGGAGTTTTCGGACCGGATGCGGGAAAAGAACTTAAGATGGCGGGATTTGGATGTGGAGACCATCGAGCCGATGGTGTCGGAGTGTGTGGATCAGACCGTGGGGGGGTACCGGGATGTGCTCTTTGGACAGTCCAAGCGCATCGCTTTTATGATCACCCGGATCAAGCGGATGATGAACCGGACGATCTGGGCGATCTCAGAGCAGATGCGCCGGGGGGCCTTTGAGCAGGAATACTGCGAGGCAGGGTTTTCCTACCATGATAATCTTCCCAGTATGAAGATTTCCCTGGAGGGGGAAAAGAGATTGGTCTTTTCCGGTATCATTGACCGCATCGATACCTATGAGGACGAGGAAAATATCTATGTAAAAGTGGTGGATTATAAGACCGGAGGTATAAAACTTTCCCTGAATTCCATGTTTTATGGGCTGCAGCTGCAGCTGGTGCTGTATATGGCGGCGGCTCTCGATATGGAGAGGCAGAGAGGCGGGGAAAAAAATGTGGTTCCTGCCGGGATGTTTTATTATTATGTAAAAGATCCGGTTCTTAAGCTGGAGAGCAGCGCAGCTCCTGATCTGGAGGAACAGATGCTGGCGGAGTATAAGTGCGGTGGTTATGCCAGTCAGAACCCCATGGTGCTCCAGAAGCTGGATTCGGTCTTTGGCACCGGGGGAGAGTTAGAGAATGGGGCAAAGTCCTCCTGTGTCCCGGTAAATATTACCACCAAAGGAGACTTTAGCAGTTATGCCAAGGTGCTGAGCGAGGAGAAGTGGCAGACGCTTATGTCCCACATTCTGAAACTGGCGGCGGATTTTGGAAGTCAGATCATGGATGGTGTAATACGCGTCCACCCCTATCATCTGGGCGGGGAGACGGGCTGTGATTATTGTGGCCTGAGGAGTATCTGCGGCATGGAGCGGGCAGAATTTGGACTGTGCTGCCATGAGATGGAAGAAAAGAAGGAAGAGGAGATCTGGGATGAACTGGACGAGGGAACAGAGACAGGTCATTGACCTGAGAAAATGCAATATCTTAGTGTCGGCGGCGGCGGGTTCCGGAAAGACGGCCGTGCTGATCCAGCGCATTCTGTCGCGGATCATGGATACCAGAGAGCCGGTGGACGTGGACGAGTTTTTGATCGTGACCTTTACCAAGGCGGCGGCGGCACAGATGAAGGAGCGGCTGGCCCAGGCGCTGGAGCAGGCGCTGGAGGGGGACCCGGACAATGAACATCTGCAGCGCCAGGTTATGCTGGTGCCGATGGCGCAGATCTCTACGATACATAGTTTTTGCGGCTATGTGATACAGAATTATTTTCACCGTACCGGGGTGGATCCCGCTTACCGTGTGGGGACTGAAAGTGAGCTGGGAATGCTCCGAAGTGATGTAATGGAAGAGATGCTGGAAGAAAAATACGAGTCGCCTTCGGAGGAGTTTCTTCAGATGGCGGAAATGAGCCGTTTTGTCAAGAGTGACAAAGAGATCGAGGAGCTGATCCTGTATCTGTATGAGAAGGCGGTGAGCGAGCCCTTTCCCCGCAGGTTCCTGCAGCGGATGGAAGAGTTTGTGGGAATGGACACGGTGGATGAGCTCAAAGCATCGGAGTTCGTGCGGAGGAACACGGAATATGTGAGAAATGTCCTGGAGGGAATCCGGGAGGAATACGACGCCATGCTGTCGCTGTGTGATGCGCCGAGAGGACCGGCGGCATACCGGGATTTTCTGGCGCAGGAAGCCGGACAGTTTGAGGGGCTGCCGGAAGAGGCAGAATTAGAACAGCTGGGCAGATGGGTGGAAGGGATCACTTTTGGAAGGCTGCCGGGGAAGAGACAGCCGGATTGCGAAGAGGAGCTAAAGGAGGCGGTAAAGGGGCTCCGCGCCGCTGTGAAGGATGTGGTAAAGTCACTGAAAACAGAGATTTTTGACAGCACTTTGGAGGAACAGCTGGAGCAGCTGCGGCAGATCCGGGGGACGGTCGGTGCTTTTTTGCATCTTACAGGAGAATTTATGGAGCGGTACCGGGCGAAAAAGGCAGAAAAATCCCTGGCGGATTTCAATGACCTGGAGCAGATGGCGATGGAGATTCTTCTGGAGGAGGATGATGATGGCACCGTGCATCCCACGGAGGCTGCCGGGGAGCTGTCCGGGCAGTTCGCGGAGATTATGATCGATGAGTATCAGGACAGCAACCGGGTCCAGGATATGCTTCTGGGGAGTGTCGCCTCAGGGGATAATCTGTTTATGGTGGGGGACATCAAGCAGAGTATTTATCGGTTTCGTATGGCGTGCCCGGAATTGTTTCTGGAGAAGCTCCACCGGTATTCCACCGAGGAGGGACAGAGAGACCGCCTCGTCTGTCTGAGCCGGAATTTCCGAAGCCGGGATGTGGTTCTCCAGGGGACCAATGATATCTTTGAAAAGATCATGCAGCCGAAGCTGGGAGGGGTGGCCTACGATGAAGACGCCAGATTGAGACTGGGGGCAGACTACCCAGAGAGCGGACAGCGTCTGGCAGAGAGTGTGGATGTCGTTGCCATCGATGGAAAAGACGATGGAAGTTATGAGGGGAAGCTGATCGCAGAGCTGATCCGGGAGTATACCGGAGAGGAGAATCCACTATATGTACAGGGGAGGGATGGATACCGTCCCTGCGGTTATGGTGACATCGTCATTCTGGCGAGAAGCACCAAAGCCATCGGCCAGCAGATCTACGACGCACTGGCGGCAGAGGGAATCCCGGTACATATGGAGAACACCAGAGGATTTTTTGAGACCAGAGAGATCTCTCTGATGGTGAGCCTGTTTCAGATCATCGACAACCCGAGACAGGATATCCCCCTGGCAGCAGTGCTCCGGAGTCCGGTGTTCGGGTTTAGCGACGATGATCTGGCACAGCTGCGGGGAAAAAATAAGAATATGGATTTTTATGATTCTCTTCTTCATTATGTGGACAGTCAGGAGGAGGGGAAACTTCAGGATAAGACAAGACAGTTTCTGGAACTTCTGGAGCGTTTCCGGGAGAAGATGACCTATGCCACCGTTTCGGATATGATCCAGGATATTTACAACTGCACGAAACTGGATTATATGATGGCTGCCATGAGTAACGGATTACAGCGCAGGGCGAATCTGGAACTTCTGATGGAGGTGGCGAGGGAGTTTGACAGCACCTCCTATAAGGGGCTTCATCAGTTTGTCAGATATATCAGCGGGATTAAGGAGCGAGAGGAGGATCTGGGAGAGGCAAGCCTCTCCGGGGACAGAGAGGACGTGGTGCGGATTATGACGATCCACAAAAGTAAGGGACTGGAGTTTCCGGTGTGTATCCTGTCGGGGATGGGAAGAAGCATCACCGGAGCCCGTTCCCGCTCCTTTCTGGTGGTGCATCCAGAAGCAGGGATCGCGGCGCCGTTGGTGGACAATGAGCGGGGGACCTCTGTCAGCCATACCTTTACCCGCTCCCTGGCGAGGATGAATCTGCTGGAGGATCTGGGAGAGGAGCTGCGGGTGCTTTATGTGGCGATGACCCGTGCCAAAGAAAAGCTTGTGATGACCGGCTGCACCCGACGGGATAAATGCCCCATGGGAACCGGATATTTTCAGCTGATTCGCGCCAAAAACTATTTTGACTGGGTGCTGCCGGCGGTTCAGGGCAGTGTCTGGTTCCGGGTGAAATGGCTGGAGATGGAAGAGCTGGAGAAAGCGGAGATCCGGCGTCAGGCGGATGTAATGGTAGACGAGGTGATGTTGAATAATTTTGACACAAATATCACCTATGATAAGAACATCCATGAAATGCTTTCTTTTATGGATGAACATCAGGGACAGGAGGAGCTGGAGATTCCAACGAAGCTGTCCGTCTCGGAGCTGAAAAAACGCTCCATGGAAGAAAGTTCAGAAGACGGATTTACGGTTCTGGCCGAAGAAGCGCTGGAGAACCAGTCTCCAGTGCCGGCATTTGCCAGGGAGGATACCGAAGAGGATCAGGCACTGGCGGGGGCTGGCTATGGTACGGTGTGGCATCAGGTGATGGCAGGGCTTTGCTTTTCTGCTGTTCAGACAGAACAGGAATTGGAAGGAGAGCTGGAGCAGCTGGTAGAATCTGGGCGGGTGAGGGCGGAGGATATGAAATATATCCGAACACATAAACTTATGAAGTTTCTGAACTCTTCTCTTGGCAGCCAGATGCGGGAGGCACAGATAGAGGGAAGGCTATACAGGGAGCAGCCCTTTGTGACGATGATCCCGGCGGCAGAGGTCGTGCCGGAGGCGGTGGACAGGGAGAGAGTTTTGGTGCAGGGGATCATAGACGGTTTCTATGAGACAGAACAGGGCATCGTACTGATGGACTACAAAACAGACCATCTGGAGTCAGGTGAGGAGGGCATTCTTGTGGAGCGCTATGAGAAGCAAATGGAGCTCTATGCCCGCGCCCTGGAAGGAATTTTGGGGAAACGGGTAGTGAGAAAGGTGCTGTATTCTTTTTCGCTGGATAAAGAAATTGAGGTGAAGTGAGCTGGCCCGGTGACTCCACGGACTAGCTCAACGTTGCGCCGCCAAGCAAGAGGAGAGATAGATATGTATGATAGATTTGCTGATGTTTATGACCGCATGATGTCAGAGACGCCCTATGATATGTGGTTTAAAAGACTGGCTGCCTGTCTGGAACGCCAGGGAAAGACGGGCGGACATCTGTGTGAACTGGGCTGTGGTACCGGTGAGATGACGGGGCGTTTTGCCGATGCGGGGTACGAGGTTACTGGCATCGATCTGTCCCCGGACATGCTGGCGCTGGCGGCGCAAAAGAAAAAAAATGGACAGAATATTTTATATTTAAATCAGGATATGACAGATTTTTCGTTGCATAAGCCGGCAGATGTGGTACTATGTATATGTGACTCCATCAATTATCTTCTGGAGGAAGATGAGCTCAGAGGTCTTTTTGACTGCGTCAAGAAGGTCTTGCCAGAGGATGGGCTGTTTGTGTTTGATATGAAGACGGAATACTGTTATGAGGAGATCCTTGGAAATGAGATCCGCATGGAGGACGAGGAAGACTATACAGTGATCTGGGACAATGAATACGACCCTGGGACAAAGATCAACGAATACATGCTGACGATGTTTATGAGAGAACCTGGAAGTGAACAGTATGAGCGGTGGGATGAGTGCCACCGGCAGAGGGCGTATTCTCCAGAGAGAATCAGAGATCTGCTCAGGAAGGCAGGTTTTGAACTCCAGGAATGTTTTGGAGAGGATATGGAGGCGCCGCCGGGCGCCACAGATGAAAGAATTTATTTTATAGCACAACCATACAACAGATACTAACTTTTACTTGTAGAAAGGAATGTGTAAAAATGAAGGGGAAATGGATAGCAGGAATGATGATCTGTATGCTTTTTTGCGGCGTTATGTTCTGGCAGGCAGGCGGTCCGTCATATGCGGACCAGACGGCAGTCGTAGCGACAGAGAAAGGAGATCCGCTGAATATGCGTGCGGGTGTGGGAACTGGAACAGCCGTGTTGACAGTGATTCCCAATGGCAGCCAGGTTACGGTTCTGGATACGGCAGCCGGCTCCGATGCCAATGGGACATGGTATAAGATCACTTACAATGGACAGGAGGGCTATGTGGCGGCCAAATATATTTCTTTTACAGCGGTGCCATCTTCCTCTCCGTCGGCGGCAACTACAGCGCCGACTTCTGTGCCAACACCGGCTCCTCAGCCGGAAAAAGTAACAGTTTACCGGACGCAGACCACATATAAAAAGATCAGTGTACCGGCAAAATTGAAGAGAACCCGGACAATCTGTAAGAGCACCTCTGGTAAATCATTAAAAGTAAATAAAAAAAATGTTGTTTTAAATAAGAATAAAAGTGTAAAAATAATAGCAGAGAAAACCAAAGGCAGTACAAAATGGTTCAAGATCAGTTTTAAGTACAAGAAAAAAACGAGAAAGGGATACATAAAAAGCACGGACCTGAAACCGGTTTTGAAAAAAGCCGCAGGAGGCGTCGTCACAGGGGTAAAGACAGCGCTTCGTGTGAGAAAGAAGCCCGGGAACTCCAATCCTTACTATAAGGTAAACGGGCGAATTATGGTCCTGGCAAAAAAACAGTATATCCAGATTCTCAAAGTAAGAACCGTGAAGAAAAAGCTTTGGTACCGCATTTCATTTGATTATTATGGAAAGACCTATTATGGATATGTGCAGGCGAAATATATCAAGCTGGCGAGGACCAGAGTGCAAAAACGGGTGGCGGTCACCGTACTGAGTGAAAAACAGTTCGAGGAGGAGATGACCAGACAGGGATTTCCGGATTCCTATAAGGATTCCCTGCGCAAGCTTCACGCGGCCTATCCTTACTGGCAGTTTACGGCGTACAAAACCGGACTCGACTGGAATGCGGCTGTGGCGGCGGAATCGAAGCTCGGGGTAAGCCTGATCTCCAATTCCAAGTCAGCGGCATGGAAATCCATGGAGAAGGGAGCTTATGACCCTGCTACGGGCAAATGGACCGTATTTGACGGAAGTACATGGGTGGCAGCCTCAAAAGAGGCAGTCAGCTACTATATGGATCCCCGAAATTTCTTGACAATCCAGGGAATCTTTCAGTTTGAGCAGCTGGAATACCAGTCCCAGTATCAGACAAAGGATGGGATCAACCAGATCTTTAAGAATACACCATTTTCCAATGCCACATTTAGTTATGTCGACGATGTCACAGGGTCGGAAAAGAAGACCAGCTATGCCGATGCATTTCTGCAGGCGGCAAAGGAGTCTGGTGTGAGCCCTTATCATCTTGCCTCCCGCAGCAAGCAGGAAGTAGTGACGGGACCGTCCTCAACCAGTACAGCGGTAACGGGAACCACCGAGAGCTACCCAGGGATCTTTAACTTTTATAATATTGGCGCCTACAGCGGAGCGGCACCGATACTGAATGGCCTGAAATGGGCGAGCTCTGGATCTACGTTTCTCCGCCCATGGAATAACCGTTACCGTTCCATCGTCGGAGGGGCGATGTACATTGGAAGCAATTATATCAACCGGGGACAGAATACCGGGTATTTACAGAAATTTAATGTAACTCCAAACAATACCTACAATCATCAGTATATGACGAATGTGGAGGCGGCGAACTCCGAGGCATTGAAGACGAAGAACGCCTATAACGGTATGTTGGATTCGGTACCACTGGTATTTTCTATTCCTGTTTATGAAAATATGCCGGCGGCAAACTGTCCGGTACCCCAATAAAAAAGTATGAGGTAGTTTATGAAAAGGAAATTTGTATTTGGTGTTATGCTGCTTGCGACTGTTCTGAGCCTGTTGCTGATACCTGGTGAGGCGCAGGCGGCGAGTGCCATGGTGGAGTTTACTACGAGCACTTCCGAGGTTTCAACGGGAAGTGAATTTACCGTTGTATGTCGTGTGACTTCATCCGAGGTTTTTAGCGATGTAGAGATGAAAGTGCTTTACGATGCCTCTATAATGGAATTTGTCAGTGGCGGCAGGAAGGTGAGCGGCGAAGATGGTATTCTTCAGATCACATCCACAGAGAACGAGGATGAGGTGAAAAAGCGTACCTATTCACTGCGCTTTAAGGCGTTAAAGGCGGGAGTGGGGGCCGTAGAGATGGGGAAGAGGATGACGGTGAGAAATCTGGAGGGTGATTCTTTTTCCGTATCTGCAAATCGTGTTACCCTCACGGTGAAAGACCCTGAAAGCAGCGAGGAAACACCGGATCCGGCTTCTGTAACACCGGCGCCCACCGGGGCGCCTTCTCTTAGTACAAACAATAAATTGAAGTCGCTCCGTTTTGACTGTCTCTCCATGACACCGAAATTTGATACGAATGTGCTGGAATACACTGTAAAGGTTGACTGTGACACGAATATATTGTATTTTAATTATACTGCGGCGCATAATAAAGCCGCCGTCAGGATTAAAAATAATGAAGAACTGCTGCTGGGGGAAAATGATGTCAGGATCGTTGTGACAGCAGAATCCGGTGACAAGCGGGTGTACAAGCTTAAAGTGATCAAGGAGAGCGAGTCGGAGACACGGGTTCGGGAGCAGCAGGAAAAGGGGAAATCTGATATCACTTTTTCCGTGTATGAAAAAGAGGGATCGATCTTTATCCAGAATCAGTACCAGTTTCAGGTAGTGGACGTGAAGGATGACTCCATCCTTCCCTCGGGTTATGTAAAAACCTCTGTGGATCTGGAGGGGAAAAGTGTCACCGCCTATACGATGGAAAATGACCTGGATAATAATTATCTCTTGATGTATCTGAAAGGGACGGGGACAGAACCGGTGCTCTATCAGTATGACCGGATGGAGCGGACGGTGCAGCGCTATACTGGGACGATGACCCAGAAGGTCAATAAGGGGGGCAACGTGGCCCAGGAAAAGGAATTGATACCGAAGACAGGAGCCTGGCTTTATGCGGCGCTGGTTAGTATGGCGGTGATCATACTTATACTGCTGATCGTGATCCTGAATATGGTTTTGAGAAGAAAGCTTGGCAGGGGAAAAAGGGAATTGGATGATATGGATTTCTGATAAAAGAAATGGAGAGTAGAGACAGTGAAGAGAGATTTTACAGCAAGTGCAGAGAGAGCCCTGACAAAAGCAGGAGAGATCGCAGCAAAACTGGGAACCACTGCCATTGGGACGGAACATCTTCTCTATGGTTTGAGCGCGGTGAGTGGTACGGCATCCAGAATATTAAAGGAAAACGGAGTGATCCGGCAGGATATCGAGATGGTCCTGGAGGATATGATCGGGGGCGCTGCGCCAGAGAAGGTAAAGCGCAAGGATTGTGATGTCACGCCCCGGTTTGATGAGATTATCCTGTCCGCCGAGCAGATTGCAGAGAGAAATGAGGATTCCAGTATTGGGACGGAGCATATTTTTCTGGCGATCTTAAAGGCCAGGGATACCGGCGGTCTTATGGTGTTAAGGACTCTGGAAGCAAATCTCCAGAAAATGTTTGTGGATGTGGTGCTGACCATGGGAGCGGATCTGAATGCGGCCAAGGCTGAGCTTTCGGGGAACCGCAGCACGGGAAAGAAAGGAAAATCAGAGACACCGATGCTGGACCAGTATTCCAGGGATCTGGTGGAGTATGCCAGAGAAGGGCGTCTGGATCCTGTATTTAACCGGGATGAGGAGATCGCAGGCGTGATCGAGATTCTGAGCCGGCGGACGAAGAACAATCCCTGTATGGTGGGAGAGCCGGGAGTGGGTAAGACCGCCATCGCCGAGGGATTGGCGATCCGGATCGCAGAGAACTCTGTACCGGAAACCATGGCGGGAAAGCGTATTCTTTCCCTGGATCTGTCGGGCATGGTGGCGGGTTCCAAATACCGGGGCGAGTTCGAGGACAGGATCAAGCGCGCTGTAAAAGAAGCTATTTCCGCTGGGAATATCATATTATTTATCGATGAACTTCACACCGTGATCGGAGCGGGAGGAGCAGAGGGGGCGATCGACGCCTCCAATATTTTGAAACCGGCGCTTTCCCGAGGAGAGATCCAGGTGATTGGCGCCACAACCAGAGAGGAATACCGCAAAAGGATCGAAAAGGATGCGGCGCTGGAGCGCCGGTTCCAGCCGGTGGTGATCGAAGAACCGACGGTGGTACAGACCATCGGTATGCTTCGGGGGCTCAGAGAGCGTTATGAGAGCTTTCACCGGATCAAGATCAGTGATGAGGCGCTGGAGGCGGCGGCGAAATTATCCGACCGCTACATCAATGACCGCTACCTGCCGGATAAGGCCATCGATCTCATGGATGAGGCGGCGGCAAAGCTCCGGCTGGCCCAGGCGGTGAAAAAGGGGCAGGTTTCGGCGGAGCTGGAGGATAAGATCCGGGAACTGGAGCAGTCCAAAGAAAAAAACCTGATCAAGGGAGATATGGAGCTGGTGCTGCAGATCCATGCCGAAGAACAGGAGACCAGGGAAGAGCTGGATAAAGAATTAAAGAAGTGGCAGAAAAAGCAAAAGAAAGAACAGGTCCTTTCGGCACAGCAGATCGCCGAGGTGGTGTCGGCATGGACAAAGATTCCGGTTAGCCGTCTGGCAAAGGATGAGACAAAGCGTCTACAGAAGATGGAGACCATCCTGCATGAGCGTGTGGTAGGACAAAATGAGGCGGTGGAGGCCGTTTCCCGCGCTGTGCGCCGGGGACGGGTTGGTCTGAAAGATCCAAAACGCCCCATCGGCAGCTTTTTGTTTCTTGGACCTACGGGAGTGGGAAAAACAGAGCTTTCCAAGGCGTTGGCGGAGGCGGTATTTGGCTCAGAAAAAGATATGATACGCATCGACATGTCAGAATATATGGAAAAGCAGAGCGTCTCCAAGATGGTAGGTTCCCCTCCAGGATATGTGGGCTATGAAGAGGGGGGGCAGCTCAGTGAAAAGGTGCGTCAGAAGCCTTATTCTGTGCTGCTGTTTGATGAGATCGAGAAGGCGCATCCAGATGTGTTCAATATGCTGCTGCAGATTTTGGAAGACGGGCATTTGACAGATTCCCAGGGACGCCGGGTGGATTTTAAAAATACGATTATCATCATGACTTCCAATGCCGGGGCGAATCGGATCATTTCCCCGAAAACCCTTGGCTTTCTTTCCAGTGAAGACGCAGAACAGGATCATAAGCGAATGAAAGAGGGAGTTATGGAGGAAGTGAAACACCTCTTCAAACCAGAATTTATCAACCGTATTGATGAAATTATTGTATTTCATGCTCTTACCAGAGAAAATATATCCGACATTGCTTCCCATATGCTGGAGAGTTTCCGCATCCGGGCGAAGGAGCAGATGGATCTCACGGTCCGTTATGGCAAGTCTGTTGTAGAATTTGTAGCGGAGAAGGGATTTGACAAAGACTACGGAGCGAGACCTCTGCGCCGTGCCATCCAGAACCAGATCGAAGACGCTCTGGCACAGGAGCTGGTCAATGGGGCGGTTAAGATTGGAGATACTGTAAAGATTGCCGTAAAATCGGGGAAAATTTATGTTCAAAACTTCATAAAAAAATGATGGCATTGGCCTGGGTTTTTTGGTATAATTGAAGTAGAGATCAACTGCCTGTAAGAGGGTCAGGAGGATATAATCAGCAAGAAACTAAGGAGGATACTGGTATGGGTGTAGTTGAGGAAATGATCCGCAAGGAGGACGATGGTTCTCTCAGTTTTGGAAATTATCTTCTGGATTCAAAGACAAAGAAATCAGACTTTGAATATCAGGGGGATATGTATAAGGTAAAGACCTTTCGGGAGATTACAAAGCTGGAGAAAAATGGTCTGTTTGTGTATGAGTCAGTACCTGGAAGCGCCGTGACAAATTATGTGGATGATGGAAACGATGTATCTTTTGTGGTAGAAGCAGCGGAGGACATTAGTTTCACCCTGGAGCTTGAGCCATCACAGGAGTACAAAGTAATGCTTGACGGAAATGAGCTGGGAACGATGAAGACCAATCTGGGAGGAAAGCTCAATGTAAGCATTGAACTTGATGAAGGAAAACAGGCAGATGTCAAGGTAAGTAAATGTTAGTATTTTGTACTGGAAAACGATGACAGTTACCTGAACTGAGAACGGCGCCAATCTGGTGATTCAGATTGGCGCCACTGTTAGTTCAATGGTGAAAGGAAATTATGGCAAAGGCAAAGAACATATTTTATTGCAAAGAATGTGGTACGGAGACCGGAAAATGGCAGGGCCAGTGTCCCGGCTGCGGAGAGTGGAACACATTGGTTGAGGCGCCGGATACCGGTGCTCCGGGGAGAAGGACCGGGACAGGCGCAACCAGGGCTGGACAAGCAGAACCAGCCAGATTAAAGGATATAACCATTGAAAACGAGCACCGGATGATGACTGGCATCGGGGAATTAGACCGGGTTCTGGGCGGCGGCATCGTGGCTGGGTCGCTGGTACTGGTGGGAGGAGATCCAGGCATTGGAAAATCGACTCTTCTACTGCAGATGTGTAAAATGCTCTCTGACCAGGGTGAGAAAATCCTCTATGTGTCGGGGGAGGAATCGCTCAAACAGATCAAGCTGAGGGGGGACCGGATCGGAGAGTTTTCGGATTCCATCTATCTGTTGTCGGAGACAAATATCTCTGCCATTGACCATGCGATCGTTAAAGTTCAGCCGGCGGTGGTCATTGTGGACTCCATTCAGACAATGTACGATGAAAAAATTGATGCGGCGCCGGGCAGTATCAGCCAGGTACGCGAGATTACCTCCATTCTTCTACGCATCGCTAAGAGCAGGGGAATCAGTATTTTCATCGTGGGACATGTGACAAAGGAAGGAAATGTGGCGGGTCCCCGCATGTTGGAACATATGGTAGACACGGTGCTTTATTTTGAAGGAGATTCGGCGGCAGCCTACCGTATCCTACGGGGAGTAAAAAACCGCTTTGGTTCCACCAATGAGATCGGTGTATTCGAGATGAAGGGAAAAGGACTGGTGGAGGTCCCCAACCCATCCGAATATATGATGCAGGGTAAACCGGTGGGTGAGTCCGGTTCCGTGGTGGCATGTGCAGTGGAGGGAACGAGGTCTTTTATGATCGAGGTGCAGGCGCTGGTTTGCCACACCTATTTTAATATGCCCCGGAGAACGGCGGCGGGGACGGATTACAACCGCCTCAACCTCCTGATCGCAGTGCTGGAGAAGCGTCTGGGCATCCGCCTCTCAGACAGCGATGCCTACGTCAATGTGGCGGGCGGTATGAGGATCACGGAGCCGGCGCTGGATCTCGCCATTATTACTGCTATTATGTCCAGTCACAGCGGGAGGGCTATGGACGACCGCACCGTGATCTTTGGCGAGGTAGGTCTGGTAGGCGAGGTAAGAGCGGTGCCCCAGGCAGAAAAACGGGTGGCAGAGGCAGTGAAAACCGGATATCAGACCTGCATTCTGCCAGAGGCGAATAAAACAATGATCGAAAAGAGCGGAGGACTGGATCTGTCCGGAATCCGCCTGGTGGGAATCCGCAATATCCGGGAGCTGGCAGAAAAAATCTGCGTCAATATTTAGCTGGGACACAAAAACGAAGTGAAGGGAGAAAGAATATGTACGAAAAGATCGAAAGGATGACGACACCAGGATTTCGGCTTTTGACTGCCTTGGTTTTGTTTATTGTGGGACTAATATGGCAGATCGCATCCGGAAAGGTGCTGGACATGTATGCTTTTTACATTATGTCGGCGGCAATGCTTTCCCTGGCCAGCGTGATCCTTGCAAAGCTTTCCCGCGCCGGCAATCATTTTATTCTCTATGTCCTCCTTAACATAGTGGTTCTGATCGCCGGTGTTGCTCTGACCAGCTTCGGGGGATTTACCGGAGTAGTGCTTTACAGCATTTGGGGAATCTGTGTGATCGCGGAATGGATTGTTAATGCTGTACTTTTACAGTGTGAGGACATTTTAAAACGTGTAGTTATGGGATTTGTGGCAGCGGTAGTGAATCTTATTCTGGTTGCCATCGTTTTTATGATTCCTGTTTTGCTTCAGGTAAACGCATAGAAGGATAGAGATGGAGGAAAAGAAATGAAGGAACGATTCAAAAAGATTTCAGCAGGGTTGCTTATCATCCTGCTGTCTCTGGTGGGATTATGGGAGTATATGCAGCTGTATCTGTATTTTGATATCCCTCAGGCGGTAGTGCTTCTGCCGGTTGCCGGAGCATTATCAGCGATTTTTCTCAAAAAGCTGGGTTGGGTGGTGCCAGGTGCTGCCATACTGATCTGCATTGTGTACCAGATGGTAGAGAAAAGATCCAGCTCCGTGGGCATCGTGGAAACCTCTAAAATAAAAATAATCCTGTATATTTTACCTGTGGTAATCATCCTTATGCTCCTTGGAATGGCCGGAGGGTTTCTGGTGAGGGTGCTGATTCGGAGAAAAAGGCCTCTGGCTGTGGGGATTCTTTGCGGTCTGTTGGGAGTACTCATTACTTTTGGAGGAAGTGTGGTGATGTTCGGAAATCCGCTGTATCCATTTATGGCGAAGGCAGCAGTTGATCGTTATGCGAAAAAATTTGAAAGTGACAGTTATAAGATCAGTGAAGTTTCTGTATACTACAGTTTAGAGGACCTGCAGTATCAGGGGCGTGTGGTGATGAGTGATGGCATTGTTTATGCATTGTATCATGACCGTGGCTCGGGAGAGGTGACAGAGAGCAGCGTGGGAGAATAAAATTTCATTTGCCCAGGAGTTTTGCGGAGTGAAACTCCTGTATTAAAAAAATGTAAAAAAAGGAAAATAGTTGAAGATTGACATAATTGTAACATTTATGTAAAATATAACAATAGTATGACAAAATGATACAAGGGTCGAAAGGTCATGCTTTTCCAGGTGGTCATGGAGACCAGCTCTTTTGACCTTGCAATACAAAATAATAAAATTTGGAGGAAACGCCGTGGACCATTTGGATATGTTGGAGTATAAGAGCGTTCATATTTTGCGGGAGGCATACAGTGAATTAGGAAATTTATGTATGCTCTGGTCGATTGGAAAGGACAGCACAGTTCTTCTCTGGCTTGCCAGAAAGGCTTTTTTTGGACATGTTCCGATCCCTCTCGTACATGTGGATACCCATTTTAAGATCAAAGAGATGATTGAATACAGAGACCGTCTGGCGGCAGAATGGAATCTGGATATGATTTACGGAGAAAACACTGAGGCGCTGGAGAAAAAGGCTACGTTTCCAGATGGAAATGCCACTCATCTGGAGTGCTGCAAATCGCTGAAAACAGAAGCTTTGACCAATACCCTCAATGCCAGCTGGCCCCGTTACCGTTTTAATCACGGGAAGGGAGTTTACGAAAAGGACGTCAACATTGAACCGTATACCGGCGTGATCGTCGGCGTTCGGGCGGATGAGGAAGGAAGCAGATCCAAGGAGCGATATTTCTCGCCGAGAGATAAAAACAATGACTGGGATGTGGGAGACCAGCCGCCGGAATTCTGGAACCAGTACAAGACCGATTTTGCACCGGGCACCCATGTGCGTGTGCATCCGCTGTTAGACTGGACGGAGCTGGATATCTGGGAATACATCGAGAGAGAAAATATTCCTGTTGTTCCGCTGTATTTCGACCAGGGCAATGGAAAACGTTACCGCTCCCTGGGGTGCGCCCCCTGCACCGGAACGGTAGATTCCACAGCGAAAAATGTTAGAGAGATCATAGAAGAATTGAAAACCGGAAAATTTGCCAATATCGCTGAAAGATCCGGGCGCGCCCAGGATAAAGAGGGAGGCGGCGGTCTGGAAGAACTGCGCAAAGAAGGATACATGTGACAAAGTCTGTCATGCGGCCGGAGCAAATTTATTTGCGACCGGACATATGACAGACGCACATCATGAGCGAAGGGCGTAGCCCGGAGCGAATGTGCTGTGCGCCAGCACAGGGTCACATGTATGGACTGAGCTTGTCATGCGGCCGGAGCAAATTTATTTGCGACCGGACATATGACAGATAGTGTCAGCATATCAAGAAAAGGATTGGAGCAATTGCGATATGAATAAAAAAGAAGACATGAATATAGTCATTGTCGGTCATGTGGATCACGGTAAGAGCACCCTTATGGGACGCCTGCTGGCAGATACCGGTTCCCTTCCCGAAGGAAAGTTAGAGCAGGTAAAAGAGACCTGCCGCAGAAATGCAAAGCCATTTGAGTACGCATTTCTGCTGGATGCCCTGAAGGACGAGCAGTCCCAGGGGATCACCATTGACACGGCGAGATGTTTTTTTAAGACGGAAAAGAGAGATTACATCATATTAGATGCGCCTGGGCATATCGAATTTTTGAAGAATATGATTACAGGAGCTTCCCGCGCCCAGGCAGCACTACTTATGATCGATGCTAAAGAAGGTGTTCAGGAGAATTCCAGACGCCACGCTTACATGCTGTCTATGCTGGGAATCCAGCAGATCGCGGTGGTGATCAATAAGATGGATCTGGTGGATTACAGCCAGGAAGTATTTGAGAAGGTAAAAAATGAGTATCTTGAATTTTTAAAACAGATTAATATTACACCGAAGTTTGTCCTTCCTGTCAGTTCTTTCCAGGGAGATAATATCGTAAAGCAGAGTGACAAAATGCCATGGTACGATGGAATGTGTATTTTGGAGGTGCTGGATGCCTTTGAATGTGAGGAGGAGCACGACAAGCAGCCATTCCGTATGCCAGTGCAGGACGTGTACAAATTCACCAGAAACGGGGATGACCGGAGAATCGTGGCGGGAACCATCGAGACTGGTACGATCCGCGCCGGGCAGGAGGTTATTTTCTATCCTTCTGGCAAGAAGAGCCATATCAATAAAATCGAGTCATTTAATACCGATCCCATCAAAGAGGGCAAGCCAGGTATGGCCATTGGATTTACGATGAAGGAGCAGATCTATATAACCCGCGGGGAAATGATGGCCATCGCCGGAGAGCCGCAGCCCAAGACGGCATCGCGGATCTCAGCCAACATTTTCTGGCTGGGAAAGAAAGATTTTGTTCCAGGAAGGTTATACTACCTGAAGATCGGCGGTGAAAAGGTCAGGGTAGAGGTGGAAGAGGTCAAAGGAGTCATTGATTCCTCCAATCTTTCCTCCACCGACACGAAGCAGGCGGTAGAGAAACATGAGGTGGCAGAGGTTATCCTGAAGACCGATAAGCCGATTGCTTTCGACACGGTAAAGGAGAGCGCCGGCACGAGCCGATTTGTTATTGTGGACAACTATGAGATCGCCGGGGGCGGAATCATAACCGAGGCTCTGGAAGATGAAGAAAGCGACATCAGAAGCAGCGCCATGCTCCGCAATTATAAATGGGAGACCGGTGAGATCAGTCTGGAGTCCAGAATCGAGCATTACGCCCAGAGACCGGAGTTGATCGTGCTGACCGGGGAAATGAATACCGGTAAAAAGGACCTGGCAAAGGCATTGGAAAAAAGCCTTTTGGACAGTGGCAGATATGTGTACTACATGGGAATTGTATCCTACCTGTATGGTGTAGGTGCTGATACGAAGTCAGGTGGAGATGAGGACCACAAAGAGCAGATACGACGTTTTGCCGAAGTGGCAAACCTCATGCTGGATGCCGGGATGATTCTGATCGTCACAGCCACCAGGCTGACCGAAAGTGACCGCAAGATCATGGAGGCGGTGATTCAGGGAGAAATGGATGTTTTCTGGATCGGTGATGAAGTGAGTACAGATATTAAAATGGATATGAAGCTGAAGGACAGTGAGTTTGATTATGAGATAAACATCCGGAAGATCCGGACGCTTCTTAAAGACAAAGGAATCCTGTTCCGCTGATGGAACAGGGAGATGGAGAAAAGGATGGCTTCAGACAATAAAAACGAAAATATTATCTGGCATGACGGAAAGGTATCTTATGAAGACCGGTGCCGGGTCCTGAATCAGAAGGGGATCGTAGTATGGTTTACCGGGCTTTCGGGATCCGGCAAGTCCACGGTGGCAGTGGAGTTAGAGCACATGCTCAACGAAGCCGGAAAGGCAGTTTACCGTCTGGACGGGGACAATATCCGATGCGGAATTAACTCGGATCTTGGATTTAGTGACAAGGACCGCAACGAAAATATCCGTCGTATCAGTGAGATTGCAGCGCTGTTTCAGGACGCGGGAGTGATCACACTGGTATCCTTTATCTCTCCTTTTCGGGCGATGCGTCAGTTCGCCAGAGAGAGAGCAGGTGAGGGGAACTTTATAGAGGTCTACGTAAATACGGATTTTGAGACATGCAAGCAGCGGGATCCGAAGGGATTGTACAAAAAACAGATTCAACAGTTTACGGGAAAGGATTCTGTCTATGAGGAACCGCTGAATCCGGAGATCATACTGGATACGGTAGATCATACTCCTTATGAATGTGCAATGCAGATTTATGAGAGAATATGGGGAGAGAGGCATGAGTAGTTTAGTCAAAAAGCTCAAACGCAAGGTTAAGCGCAGCAAGCGGGAATTTGAGATCGCCAGAGGTGCCAGGGAGAAAAAAGTCTATCGCAGCAATGGCGGGACAATAACAGTTCGGCCGGAGGCATGGGTGATACGGGGCTCGGAAGCCTATGAAGAGGTTTTCCAGCGGGAACAGTCAGATTCTTTTAAGACCAATATAAAGAAGAAGAAAATGTATTCTCTCGTTTCTCAGGCAAAAGACTGGTTTTTGGAATTGCAGCTGCGAAGTGAAAAATATAAGTTTAACAATATGCTGGCAGTGGTAAACCCTTTCGGGGAGGCACCATTGACAGCTCTTGTGCTGTTTACCACACTTATGGATTACAGCGTGCGCGTTACTGTAGAGGGGGACACCGAGGACACCAGCTTCATATCGGAGTATCCGCCTGCCAAGCGCCACCGCATTCCCATCCTGGGGCTGTATCCGGGACGGAGCACCAATGTAGTTATTGAGCTTCTGGATGAAAACGGTCAGGTGTGTGACAACCGCAGATTTCCTCTTACTACAGAGCCTCTTCCAGAAGACTTAAAGGATATCATATCTGTGAAAAAGAAAAATGACAAGGCGGCATTTAAAAATATATTGATTGCCGGAGGCATTGATATCAAACCCTGCGTGTTTGACAAGGAGGGGCAGATCCGGTACTATCTGCGGAGAAAACCAAAAGGATATGGTATTTTTCCGTTGTCAAAGGGACGTTTTCTATTTATGGAACGGGAAATTTCTGCTCCTTCTTTCACCAATCCCCATTCTGTCCAGATGTATGATATGGATTATCTCGGACGGGTGGGAAGAACCTATCTCGTAAAAAACGGGGCCCATCACACCGTGGAGGAAAAGACACCGGGCGGCAACATTCTGACAGCGGGAAACAGCCTGGAAGAACATTCCGAGGACCTGATCCTGGAATTGAACCGGGAAAATGGAGAGATTGTGCATCAGATCAAGCTGGGAGATCTTTTTGATGATACCTATCAGGATATGATGGACTGGGCGCATATCAATTCGGCATCCTATGATAAAGAGCAGGATTCCATGCTGGTATCCATGAGAAATATCCATTCTGTGGCATCCTTTGACTGGAGCCGGGATGAAATCCGGTGGCTGTTTGCCGATCCCCGGTTCTGGGAGGGAACAGAGATGGCAGATAAGCTATTAAAGCCTGTGGGCGAGGTGCCGTGGTTTTACCAGCAGCACGCCGTATTCGAGGTGGAGTTGGAGGAAAAGAAACCGGATATCAAGCACATCATGGTCTTTGACAATCACTGGCACAAACGCCGGAAAGTCAAATTCTTTGACAAAGATAAATTAAGTTATATCAGCTTTTATGAGATCAATGAAAAAGAAAAAACGGTGAAATTGTATAAGCGTTTTCCCTGTCCCAAGTCCAAGATCCGCTCCAATGCCATTTTTGATAAAGAAACCAGGCATCTTTACGCCATGGCGGGATTTCTGGTGCCTGAGATAGAGGAAAATCTCGGTTTGATCCGTGAATATGATTTTGATTCCATGGAAGTACTCAGTGAATATTATGTAAAGCCAGGCTTTTTCCGGGCTCATGAATTTTTGCCGGATATGGTGTCCCTGTCAAAGACACTGGTGAAAAATACGGATTATCTGGGCGGGGATCTGAAACGTCCCCAGCGGTTGACAGAGGATGAGGTGGAAAGTCTGGATTTCCAGGAGGCGCCAGGTGTAAAGGATTCTTCTGTATTTTACCGGATGCAGGAAGACCTTCTCTATATTCATGAGATGGACCACGCCATCGGGGCGGTTTATCTCCGGGGGAATGAAGGGGTCTGGAAGGTGGATTTTTCAGATACCTGGCAGACCATGAAGACCTTTGAGGATGCGGATTACCGGATCGCCATGTGGCTGGACCAGCTTCCTCTGGATCAGTATGAGTTATATATTCTCCTCCATGGGGAGTTACAGAATACAGGTAAAAAGCTCACGAAGCAAAAATAGATTTCTGGCGATAATACCCTTTAACTGCCATCGGGGGACCGGGGTTTTCAGGAAACCGGTTTCGATGGTGATAGAGGGTATTTTTTTCTCATAGACGCACCAGTCGCCAAAGCCTCCGGCGGGACGGGTGTCTTTGGTGTTTTCCACGAGGCGGTATCCGGTCACCCGGTGGGTGACAGCAGCCATCGTGGTGATCTGGCTTTTCAGGGAGCCATGAACATCGTAGTCATAGTAGATGAGATTGCCACGGGAGTGATAGTGTATGATGCCCAATGGATTGGTAAGCCCATTTACGAATTCCATCAGACACCGGGTCTCCTGCTGGTCACCGGCAGTTACCCCGGGATTTCTTTTTGCACGGTCGGGAGATTGGCCGAAACCACAGGGGAAATTTCGGTTCAGATCCACACCCCGTCCATTTTCTTTCCAGGTTTTCGCTTCGGTGGACATGGAGATACATACGCCGTCTGGATTTGTCATCGGGAGAAAAATCACGCAGATCTCTTTCCAGAGTTCCCGGTAACAGCCTTCGTAATGTTCCAGATAATATTCCATTGTTTTTAAGAGAAGAGCGGTATTGATGTATTCCCTGCCGTGGATGGAGGCGGTTATGACAAATTGGCCCGGCGCCTCGGAAGATCCCAGGCTGCAGGCATAAATCTGGCGTTTGCCATGGGTGATACCCAGGGATTTTACCTGAAAATATTCTGGCGGATACTGTTTTTCCAGCTCACGGATACGTTTTTCCATCGTCGTATAAGTATAGAGAGAATTTTTTTTCATGGATTACCTCACTTCTGCGCTGCCTTTGCCCATAACGCAATGTAAGCTCCAGCTGCTTTTCCTAACGCAGCTCTGCCGCTGTGTTAATATGATAGGATATTTTATGCCAGAGTTTTATGATTTATGAGCTTTGCTGTGAGGTGGGAAAAAAAGCAGACAGTAC
The DNA here is from genome assembly GCA_948848225.1 of uncultured Eubacterium sp. Lineage (GTDB taxonomy): Bacteria > Bacillota > Clostridia > Lachnospirales > Lachnospiraceae > Eubacterium_F. The sequence goes on along the minus strand of CAQOJF010000002.1, from coordinate 93,131 downwards.
AAAGAGGAAGCAGGTTTCCGTAACAGCAGGTAAATTCACACATAAGAAATACGCCGGTAAGAGGGGCGCCGAGAGCTGTGGTGAAAAAACCGGACATGCCGCCCAGAAGAAAGCAGGCGGGAGAAAAGCCGGTTCCAGGAAACAGAGAACACAGAGCGAGTCCATAGAGCTGACCGATACAGGCGCCCACAGTCAGCAGGGGAAATATAGTCCCGCCGGGCAGCCCGGAGCCGGAGGAGATCATCGAGAAGAGATATTTTCCAAAAAGAAGCAGCAAAAGGGTGGTATAGGCAGTGGCTGGCGTCTTGAGAAGGGCGAGCATATTATTTCCAGATCCTGTGATGGCAGGGAAAAAATAACACACCACACCAGCTAAAAGAAAGAGAATACTCCACAACAGCCCATTGATGCGCTTATTATATTTTGAAAGCATTTTTGCATATCGTTTTAGGGAAAAGGCATAATATTTTCCAGCAACACCTGAAAGAATACCCAGCAGGGCCAGCGCGGGATAATAGTAATACTGCTGCATTGGAATGATGGTATCCAGGATGGGAGAGGTTCCAAAGAACAGATGACCGACCAAAAAAGCGGACAAAGAGCCGACGGCGATCGTCAGTACAGAGACCGTTTTATGTCTCGGAAATTTTTCAAGGGTGAACATAAGGCCGGATACTGGGGCACAAAAAAGTGCAGACAGCCCGGCTCCAGCGCCGGTACAATAGTATTCTGTGGAGGAGAGACGCGGCTGGTGGTGGCGGCCAAAAGACTGCAGGTAACGATAAATTCCTTTTCCAGACATGGTTCCGATCTCAACGGCAGAGCCGGTTTTTCCCAGAGAAAAGCCCGCGAGGATACACAGGGGAGCAGAGGTCAGTTTTACGAGAAGCACAGACCACCATCTGGCATCGGTAACACCCTGGGCTTCCTCGATGGAATGGGTAATGCCGCCGCCCTCCGCCTTTGGTTCCAGGCAGATGCTCCAGTATACAAAACGGGACAGGAGTAACAACCCTGCGCCCCAGGCGGCGGGATAGAGAAAGCTGCCATTGTGGAGAGAGGGAATGATCTTGTGATTCAGGGTGTTGTCACAGAGGCTCATGAAAAAACGGTACAGACATATGATAAGCCCGGAAAAAACACCTGTGACAAACCCTGCGGATATTCTTTGAATTATGTATTTCTTTTGTTTCATATAAATCTCCAAGTTGCGTATTTATTACTTCAATGATATCATAAAATCAGTAGAATGTAAATAATGGGAAAGGATGGTACATTATGTCAGCCGCCGGAATTATATGTGAGTATAATCCCTTTCATGAGGGACATCAGTTTCATATACAGCAGGTACGTGAGAAGACCGGAGCAGACACGGTGGTGGCACTGCTGAACGGTAACTTTGTCCAGCGGGGGGAGCCAGCCATTGTGGACAAATACATCCGTACCCGCATGGCGCTGGAGGGAGGCGCGGATATGGTGTTTGAACTTCCGGTGCGTTATGGCTTGTCCAGTGCGGAGGATTTTGCCAGAGGAGGAATACTGGCTCTGGATACCCTGTCTTTTATAGATTTTTACTGTTTTGGCAGTGAAGGGGTCCTCCAGGAGAAACTGGAACAGGCCGGACACGATCTGGCGGAGGAACCGGAACATTATAAAAAACAGCTTGGTCACTATCTCCGTGAGGGATATTCTTTTCCGGCGGCAAGAGAACGGGCATACTCCGATTGTGCGGAGTTGACAGAGGAAGAGAGAGGGCAGCTGTTTATGCCAAATAACACGCTGGGGATCGAATATATCAAGGCAGCTCTTCGGATGGGATCTTCCATGAAACCTGTGGTGATAAGAAGACAGGGGATGGGCTATCATGAAGAACTGTGCGGGCAGCAGGAGGGACAGGGTTTTTTATCAGCAACGGCAGTGCGCGGCCAGATACGGAAAGGAAATTTTGTCGGCCTGACAGAAGGAGCGGTGGAACTGTTAAAGAAAGCGCCCTGTTTTCTGTGTTCCGGGGATTTCTGGCAGATGTGTTCTTTTGCCATCCGGGACAGATGGGACAGGCTGGAAGATATAAAAGATCTATCTGATGAATTGGCGAACTCTTTTCGCAAAAACTGGTATGAGGCGGTGTCGCTGGATGATTTTGTGAACCGCTGCAAGACGAAAAATATAACGATGGCGAGAGTTAAACGGTGTGTGTTCCAGACCCTTTTGGGAATCAAAAAGGAATCTTGCAGTGAGGAAAGTCTTCCCTATATCCGCCTGCTGGGAATGCGGCGCAGAGCGGCAACGAATCTCAAAAGCGTAAAGAAAACGAAGGTGTTGGGCAGGTTGGCCAGAGATATGGAGGAGCTGGACGACAGAGGCAGGAATAAGCTATTGCAGGATATCAAGGCGGCAGATCTTTACCGCACTGCGGCAATGGCGGTAAGCGGGAAGAAGCTGCCGGAAGAGTTTCGCCGACAGGTGATCCTTGTGGATTAGAGGATTAACTATTGGCTGGGCGGCGCCACTCTTCGGCGTGTCACCGGACTGTGGTGCAGAATAACAGAGTTTAAACTCATACCATAAAACCCGAAGGAGGGAACAGTATGGAGAAACGGTTGAAACTATATTTAGAATTTTACCGGAGTGCAGCTGAGGGGGAGATCGATATCGGGGAAAGGGAGTCCTTTCGCCGGGAGATGCTGGTCCAGATACAGTTTTTTCAGCATGAGAGGCTGATACATCTGATCGTGACGGTGCTTTTTGCACTGCTGGCGGTCATCACGATCCTGGCAAGCCTGATCATACAGGAGCCGGCAGTACTTCTTCTGTGCCTGATGTTTTTTGTGCTTTTGATTCCCTACATACGGCATTATTATATTTTGGAAAATGGGGTGCAGAAGCTGTATGAGTATTATGACCGGATTGAATCGTTATTTTCGATTTAGAACTTTACTTCATAGACAAACAGTGATATAATTTGCCTATAAAGAATGGAGGTGCGATATGCAGAATTTAAAGGAACAAATTAGACCATCAGCAGACTTAAGGAATCACTATAACGAAATATCTAAACAGTGCAGAGAAAAAAAAGAGGCTGTGATCATAACGGTTAATGGCAGAGGTGATACAGTGTCTCTTGGTTATGAAGAATATCTGCGTATGAAAGCAAGGATAGAACTTCTTGAAATTCTTGCAGAGGCAGAGGAAGATGTTAATGCGGGCAGAGTAGTTCCTATGGAAGATACTTTTTCAAGTTTACGGGCAATATTAAAGGAGAAAAAGAGTGGCTGATTATACGGTGATAAGAACGGACACAGCAGATGCGCTTATTCATAATATTATTCTCGATATTGCAGAGAAATTTGGGACAGAAGCAGCATTGGAAAAATTGGAAAAGTTAGAGACGCAGATCATGCTGTTTGCAGAAGAACCATATCTGGGTACAGATGCCCGCTATATGATTCTACGCAGACAAGGTTATAAGGTTTTGATAACGGAGAAAAATTTAGTGTTTTATAAAATAGATGAGATACAAAAGATAGTTACCGTGTATGCCGTGGTTGATCAAAGACAGGATTATTTGAATATTATAAGAGGGCTATAATAGTAAAAGGTCTGAACACATTTTATATGATCAGACCTTTTAGTTTTCTTTCCATAGAAATGAAAAGTGGCGTGAAGAAGCTCAAGATGAAAAAATAGCAGGAAGAATCCCTGCTACTTCACAACATCTCCGATCAGCCGTATTGCCTCCACAGGCCTCTCCCCGAACTGATAGCAGCTGTCCAGTTTTCCAGCGGCAGCCTGGGCGAGTTCCAGAGAGGAGGTGTGGAGATGGGCAAGGGTGTCTCCTTCGGTCACATGATCATTGACTTTATGGCAGCGGACAATGCCGGCGGAAACGTCGATGCTGTCCTCTTTTCTGCTTCGCCCGGCTCCAAGGATGCCGGCAGCGATGCCAAAGCCCTCGGTATCCATGCCGGTGATATAGCCGGATCGGGTAGCCTTGTATTCGTATTTAACAGTTGCCTGCGGCAGACGTTCCGGGTTTTCCATATAGAAAGTATCACCGCCCTGTTCTTGGACCATAGCGAGGAAGGTATTCCAGGCACGGCCGCTGTGGATGGCATCTTCCGCCTGCATTCTGGCATCTTCCAGAGAAATTTCTTTCCCCAGAGAGATCATGTGGGAGGCGAGACAATAACATACTTCCATAAGATCAGCGGGGCCATCTCCATGAAGGGCATGGATCGCCTCCATTACTTCCAGATTATTGCCAATGGCAAAGCCAAGAGGTTCGTCCATGGAGGTCAGCTGTGCCACTGTGGTTTTTCCTGCCTGCGTACCAATGGTTACCATTTTGCGGGCAAGCTCCAGAGACTGCTGGTAATCTTTGATAAAGGCGCCATTTCCTGTGGTTACGTCCAGCAGGATCTTATCACTGCCTGCTGCCAGCTTTTTACTCATGATAGAGGCAGCGATCAGAGGAATGCTGTCTACGGTGGCGGTCACGTCCCTCAGGGCATAGATCAGCTTGTCGGCGGGTGCCAGTTCACCAGTCTGTCCGTTAAGGCAGATCCCGGTGCGCTGTACGGCCTGGAAAAAATCTTCTGTGGAAAGATCTGTACGGAAACCGGGGATGGATTCCAGCTTGTCGATGGTCCCTCCAGTGAAGCCCAATCCCCGACCGCTCATTTTTGCGATGGGAATGCCGCATGCCGCAGCGATGGGACCGATAATCAGCGTTGTTTTGTCGCCGACGCCGCCAGTGCTGTGCTTGTCGACCTTGATCCCGGAAATGGAGGAGAGGTCGTTGATTTGACCAGAGTCTCTCATCGCCAGTGTCAGTGTGGTAAGTTCCCGGTCGGAAAGACCGTTAAAGCAGATCGCCATAAGCATGGCGGACATCTGGTAATCCGGGATACTGCCGTCACAGTAGCCGCGTACCATATTTTGTATATCCGTATCGGATAGTTCTTTTCCTGTCTTTTTAATGTGTATAAGATCAACAAATCGTTCCATACGATGAAAACCTCCTTTTTGAATAACCCTTTGGGCATCATAAAGTTAGTATAGCATAAAATCCCCCAATATGGTAGAATATCCATAGTTGTTTATTTTATTGTAAAAGTAAAGCCATGCACAAAGCATTTCGACTTTTACAAATGGTGGTGCCGCTGAAAGCGATATGCCAGTTTAGGGATAAACAGTGAAATACATACATATGAATGGAGGATATTATGTCAACAGATTCTATTATTGTACTGTCTGCTTTTGTAGCATATTTACTTCTGATGGTCGGGATCGGTATTTATTCCATGAAAAGGACTAAAAGTACAGAAGATTATTTTTTGGGTGGCCGCGGGCTCAATGGATGGGTGGCAGCACTTTCTGCCCAGGCGTCGGATATGAGCGGATGGCTGCTTATGGGGCTTCCGGGCTCCATCTATGCCTTGGGAACCGGGAAGGCGTGGATCGCTATTGGTTTGTTCCTGGGAACGGTGGCAAACTGGCTGTTCATTTCCAAACCCCTCAGAAGATATACCATCGTGGCAGGAAATTCCCTGACGCTTCCGGAATTTCTGGAAAACCGGTATCATGATAAGAAGAAAGTGCTTCTCAGTATCTCTTCCCTGGTGATTGTCGTCTTTTTCCTGGTGTACACAGCCTCTGCGCTGGCATCCGGAGGAAAGCTGTTTAATACGGTGTTTGGTGTGGATTATCATGTTTCCCTCGCCATTGGTGCGGCTGTGATTCTGGTCTATACCTTTATGGGAGGCTTTCTGGCGGTATGTACCACCGATTTTATCCAGGGTATGCTTATGCTGGTGGGGCTTCTTGTGGTTCCCATCCTGGCGTATGGATTTGTCAGCAGTGATTTTGTGCAGAGTATTCAGTCTACGGGAGTGGTAAACTACGACCATTATATGAGCCTGTTTTATAATGGGAAGACGGTTCAGCCGTATTCATTTGTGGAGATTTTGTCTCAGCTGGCATGGGGGCTTGGGTATTGCGGAATGCCCCATATCCTTGTCCGTTTTATGGCGGTAAAGAACGAGAAGGAACTCAAGAAATCCAGTGTGATCGCTATCGTCTGGGTATTTATTTCCCTGGCTTTTGCCTGCGTGATCGGTGTGGTGGGCCGAGCGTTCCTGGCGCCTGTGGTATTGGGAGTAGATGGAAAGACATCATCGGAAAGTGTATTTATCGATATGATCAATAAGGTATTCAATGAAAAACTGGCGCTGCCCTTTATCGGAGGAATCTTCCTCTGCGGTATTCTCGCGGCGATCATGTCTACAGCGGATTCCCAGCTCTTGGTCTGTGCGTCCTCTGTATCGAAGGATATTTACAAAAACGTGGTAAAGCCGGATGCTTCAGATAAGACCGTTCTCAAGGTCAGCCGGATCACGGTAATGATCGTGGCAGTTCTTGCTTTTCTGATCGCGTGGGATCCGGACAGCAGCATTATGGGGCTGGTGTCGGATGCCTGGGCGGGTCTTGGTTCTGCTTTTGGTCCTATAGTGGTCTGTTCGCTGTTCTGGAAAAGGACAAACTTTGCTGGGGCGGTTGCAGGAATTCTTTCCGGAGGGCTTACCGTGATCCTTTGGGATTACATTCCGCTGATCCATGGGGAGAAGCTCTGTAATGTGACGGGAATCTATTCTCTTCTCGTAGGTTTTGCGGTGAGCCTTGTGTGTATCGTCGTTTTCAGCCTTGCCACCAAAGCTCCGTCCCAGGAAATATTAGCAGAATTTGATAAAGTAAAAACTGGACCCGTAGAGTCTGGGAAAAAAATAAAATAGTCTTAACATAATTAAGTTTTTCTTCTGTAATTTTATAAAAAGAAAAGTAAAACAAATAGAATTGGTTTCCAATGGGAAATCAGTTCTATTTTTGTATTGATTTTTGATAAAAAGGGGTATAAAATGAGTTTGGTTTAAAGTAAGGAGGAAGAAATATGGAAGAATATGGTTATCTTTTATTTATTGCACTCGTACTGATCAGTACAAAGTTTCTTGGGCTTGTGACCAAAAAGTTTCATATGCCCCAGGTGGTGGGAGCGCTGGTGGCTGGTCTCATTATCGGTCCTGCCTGTTTGAATCTCTCTTCTGTGCTTTTAGCAGGAGCAGAGTCCCAAAGCATGATCGAGAGTCTCTCGGAAGTCGGCGTCATCGTTCTTATGTTTTCAGCAGGGCTGGAGACCGATATCCAAAAGCTGAAAAAAAGCGGTCTGGCCTCTCTGGTCATCGCGCTGATGGGTGTGATCGTCCCCTGTCTGGGAGGATATCTGGTGGCGTACTTCTTCACGGATGGCGGCGGGGCGGCTGATCTGGTGATGTATCGCAATATCTTTATCGGAGTGATCCTCACCGCGACTTCTGTGAGTATAACGGTGGAGACGCTGCGGGAGATGGGCAAACTGAATACCAATGCGGGAAATGCGATTCTGGGCGCTGCGGTGATCGACGATGTGCTGGGTATTATCGCGCTGACCATCATAACTACCCTGGGTACTGGCGGTGAAGGCGGACAGGGCGGTCCCAGTATCTGGATGGTGCTTTTGAAAATTGTATTGTTCTTTATCTTTGCCTTTGTGGTAGCCTTTGGAGTAGGAAAGCTTTATTACAAATGGACCAATGTAGAGCACGAGCCATACCGCAGGTACGGAATCATTGCCTTTGCCTTTTGTCTGCTGTTTGCTTTTTGTTCCGAGTACTTTTTCAATGTGGCTGATATTACCGGAGCTTATGTGGCAGGGCTTGCGATCTCTGTCAGTCCGAAGATTCAGTACATAAGCAAGCGGTTTGAGACAGTTTCCTATATGTTTTTGTCTCCCATCTTTTTTGCCAGTATCGGCCTGGAGGTAGTGCTTCCAGAGATGTCTGGAAAGATTGTTATATTTGCAGTTTTGCTCTGTCTTGTGGCGGTGGTAAGTAAGGTCATCGGCTGTGGCCTGGGAGCAAAGGCTATGAAATATTCTAACCAGGAATGCCTTCAGATTGGTGTGGGAATGGTCTCCCGTGGAGAGGTGGCGCTGATCGTTGCCAGTAAGGGAATGGCTGTAGGGCTTATGACGCAGGAATTGTACGGGCCCATTATCATTACGGTAGTTATTACCACGATTGTAACGCCAATTCTGCTGAAAGTGGCTTTCCGTAAATAGAAAATAGCATCTCACAAGTTTGAAAGAATAGCTCTGTGAGATGCTATTTTTAATTTACAGGAAAATAAGGTGAAAATACCAGCGGGCTATCATGGGAAAGATTCATGCAAGTATGATATTTCCATGACTCTGCTCGCTGGTTTTGTCACATTTTATTTAACGCCTTAAGCTTTGCCCTCTGGAAAAAGCCTAATTTTTCCTGGGGATTTAAAAGATTATTTCGGGATCCCTTTACATCCATGATGTAGATGCCGCTGATTACGACTTTAAGTTCTTTCTTCACAGGGAGAAGAGGGAAAATCTTCTCGTCACACATCAGGGACATGATCTTTGGACCAATTTTTGCTTTGACGATCGGAACCTTGGAGCGCTGCAGGTATTTTGGTGTATTTTCCAGGATAACCTTTGGCAGTCCCGCGTCTTTTAGTTTCATTCGTTTTTTATCTATGACCAGAATGGATGCGGTCTGTGCGGCAGCTTCCATCTGGGACTGGGATGCTTCCTGCTTTTTCTGAAGTTTTTTTCCAATGATAGATAATACAATAAATACAATAATGAGTACAGCCAGGATGATACCTAATACGATCAAAAATGTTTTCATGGATTATCGTGCCTCTCTTTCTCGATATTTTCTCAGTCGCTGTTTAAACGATAGGATTGAATGATTTGCTAATAAATTCGTCAGAATTTATTTCAACATATATGTGGCATAAGCACTCACGTCGAAACCTACGGTTTCTCCGTGTTCGTTAGACTCACATAGACGTTCTGCCACATACATCTGTCTGCAAGCAGACATGTATGCAGCAAAACGTCTGCGTTCGTGCTTATGCGTTCATTTTATCATGATTTCCAGGAAATGAAAAGTAATTTTTCCTGGGAACCTTATTGTTATGCAGCAGGATACGGTCTGTCATACATTTCCTGAATGATATTCTGCACATAGGCGCCAATATGTTTTTTCTCTTCCTTATCCAGCTGATCCGGATAAACCGGTTCACCATACTCGATGTAAATATCCCCGCTCTTGATCCAGGGAATATTGTTTTCCAAAATATTCTCCGTGTTCTTAATGCAGACAGGTATGATAGGGGCATTGGTTTTGGTGGCGATCTTCATACTTCCCTCTTTGAAAGGAAGGAGTTGTTCTGTGGCGTTGCGGGTGCCCTCCGGCGCGATATAGATCGAATATCCTTCTTTGATCAGGGAAATGGCGTTCAGAATCACTCCCATATTTTGTTTCATATCGCCCCTGTCCATAAAGAGGCAGTTAAGAAAATACATCCACTGAGCGATCATGGGGAACTTCTTGATCTCAATCTTTGAAATAAATGCCACCTGTACATGAAGAGCGGCAATGGATGAATATGCCAGGATGATATCATAAAAGCTCCGGTGATTTGCTGCAAACATCACAGGTCTGTCCGTTGGAATGTTCTCCAGACCGCAGATGTGTTTTTTGCAGCCGGATAGGAACATCGTAGTATTGAATACAATGCGCACGATCCGTATGGCGAATGCCGCGGCAGCTTTATTGTTTATCTTTCGTACAATACATTCCATCAGCAGAAGGGGAATGCTTATGATGCAGACTAGCAGGTAAAGAATTATTAACAGTATCGTTCTCATGTGTTGAAATCCTTTCTCTATTGTGGGGCATTATGATCCTGAAATGTGGGATCGGATGACTCGGAAGCCGGCGGGTTCGTGGGGGCAGCAGTGGGAACCGGTGGGGGCTCTGGCGTTGCCACTGGTGGAGCCGTCGGGCTGTCAGTAGCTGGTGACTTGGTCTGTTCCGGTTTTGCCGTCTTTTTTGGTGTATCGTTTGTCTTTTTTGGACGCTTCGGTTTTTTGGTTGGTTTCGGAGTGGCGCTTACCTTTGGTTTCCTGGTTGGTTTTGGAGTGGCGTATTTTACAGAATCTGGGTCCTCTACGTCTACACGGGGTTCTGATTCATTTTTGGCAGTATCTTCTTTCACCGCATCTTCCACACCATAATATTCTTCTAAAGTTAGTTCATTTTCATACAGATAGGCAGCGACAGCTTTTCCTACAAACCGGATATGCCAGGGTTCATAACTGTATCCGGTGATCTCGGTCTTTCCGAAAGGGTAGCGGATGATAAAACCATAAAGATGGGCATTTTCTGCCAGCCATTGTCCCTCTGTTGTATCTCCAAAACTCTGATCCAGCCGAAAATTCACACTTCGGGCAGATACGTCGATGGTCAGCCCGGTCTGGTGCTCGCTGCTTCCGGGTTTGGCGGACACAGCGTCAGTAGCGGCCTGTCCCCTGGTAGCAATATTTTTATCGTAAATCTCTTTCTGGCGGGCATAGGAGCGGTATCCGGACACACCGTATAATTCGACACCTTCTTTTTCCCCCGCCTGGAACAGTTTTTCCAGAGCATCCGCTGCCACCTTGCGGAGCTTTCGCTTATCCGAAGAATAAGTAAAACTAAATTTAACGTCTGGTACCACGAGATTTGGTGGAATGTAGTCCGATGGCAGAAGATAGACACGGTTTACCAGTACGGTCTTGCTGCCGGGTGTCGTATCTAATGGTACCGTCCGGGTATCTGAAAGTACGGAACTCAGATCTTCTGGCAAGAGAGAGTCCTCCTCGTCGTCTTCATTTTCATTATAATAATATTCATAGGATGCTGGTTTGTTATCACTGGCATGATGCTGTGGTTTTGCCGGATTCAATATCACGATTCCCGACAACACAAAAAAAAGTATAATGCCTGCTAGTATATATCTCTTCATGTGTACCTCCAAAAGTTCTAACAAGCATTATACTCTTAGGTTATAGAAAAAGTCAATTAACTTTGAATATATTTTTCCTTATTTGTTTGAGGGAGCGCAACAGCAGCATTCCGATAAGACCACAGGAAATCAGTTCACCAGCTCCTACCGTAGCCATCAGATAAGGGATGGCGTCTGGTATGTCATAGGCGAATCGCAGGACCCAGGGAACGATGATGGTATTGGCAAGGATCGGAGGCAGCGGCGCCAGCCACTCAAAGCGGCGCAGTGCGTATGTCCCCAGGGCACCGATCAGTGTCGCCAGGGTTCCAAACAGGATATCCAGTGGTGCACAACCGGTAAGGATATTGCTTAGGAGGCAGCCGATGGTAAGTCCCGGGATTGCGGCGGGAGTAAAAAAGGGGAGGATCGTAAGAGCCTCAGAAAATCTCACCTGGATGGCGTAGTTTGCCAGTCCCAGGGCATTTGCCAGAAGTGTCAGCACGACATAGAGGGCAGCGATCATGGCTGCCTGACTTAGATACATGATTTTTTTGTTTTTCATATTTATTCTCCTTAGTTTTGTTTTACGTGTGGATGGTTTCGAACACACGGGTGGTACAGGCTCAGGGGCTGTTATACCCTCAATTATTTGGCGGCACACTCTGCCTGTGCTGCAAGTACTGCTTTGGAAAGCTGGTCAGCACATGACGTATTTTTGAAACCGCACTGGATGCCAGAGCATTTTTTTACGATCTGATCGACGGTGAGCCCATCCACGAGAATTGGAATTGCCTTAAGATTTCCATCACATCCGCCGTAGAATTTTACGTTGGTAATTATATCATCGTTGATCTCCAGATCGATCTGCTGCGAGCAGGTTCCTTTTGTACGATATGAATATTTCATCTTTTCACCTCTTGGTTCATAAATTATATTTCCTGCCGCCGAAAATACTGCGGTTGAAAAATATTTTATATAAAATATAGAAACTTGTCAATATCTAAACTTGAACTGGTAAAAATGATATGTTATGATAGGATAAATGATTAAAATTTAAGGAGGTTTCATCCATGGCGGAATTTAATTTGGAAGATATAGAAGAAATGAAGGTAGATCTGCAGCTGGAGGACGGAAGCACGCTGGAATGTGAAGTTATATATATTTTTGAATGGGGTGGAGATGATTATGCCGCTCTTACTCCGGTAGACGAAAGCATTGAAGAGATTTACTTTTTTGGAATTGAGATCGAAGATAAGGGAGGAGAGCCGGAGATCACGCTTCTCCAGATCGATGATGAGGAAGCGCTGGAAGCACTGGCGGATGCCTTTGATGAAATGCTGGACGAAGAAGAATTTGACGAAGATGAGGACGAGGCAGAGGACGACAGCAAGTGGGACGAGTTTATCAACAAAAAACTGGATTAGGGTGAGTCTGAAAACTTATTCCTAGGTTCTGCACGTCCTGGTACAATGAAAATGAAGTTTCCTAATCTGCTTGACGGCGGATTATAAAGAGGGTGTCCCAAAAGTCTCTCGTGACTCGAGGGTTACTCTTTTTTTTCTGTAAAAAATAGAGAACGGTTACCACGCCGTTCTCCATTTCTGCCTTATTATGTGATAGGTATAATAAGATATACCTGCAATTTCCGCTGATTACTTCACTTTTACCTTAATCTTCTTTGCATATCCGTTCCTTGCATAAACATAAATGGTACAGGTGCCTTTCCCTACCGCCGTTATCTTTCCTTTCTTAGATACCGCTGCCACCTTTTTGCTGCTTGTCGCATAGCGGAACTCCTGTGCGTGTTCATTGGAAAGCTGTTTCTTATTCTTATCCACAAGCACTGTCTTTGCCTTAATCTTAGTTGTATTTCCTGCTTTGAGGGTAAATTGGCTTTTTGCCAGCATGACCTGCTTTACGTTGGTATATGCGTAGTTGTTCTTTCCCACGATATGACCGATTAAAGTTTTTCCTGTTATTACTTTTTTACCGTTCACTGTCTTATAAGCGGTAATGTACACTTTATAGTTCCTTTCCAGGTTCAGCTTTTTACCGTTTATCTTCTTCACACTGACTTTGGTAACAGAAGCGGATTTCACGATCTTAGCTGGCTTGGTAGTAAAATCTTTTCCACAGTATGTGACATATACCTGATAGCCGTCCGCCCCTTTGACTTTTCCCCAGCTAATGGAAATTTTTTTGTCCGTCTGGGACACTTTCATTCCTGCCATCATGGTAATATCATTTTTCTCCTGCTGTTGTGGCGTGATAATACTGTCCTCCGGCAGTTTTGCAATGGTTTTACTTATGCTTACACTGTCACTTACATTTCCTTTTGAGATTGTTGCCACTCCGGTAAGGCTTCCCTCTGCTCCTGCAACAGCAGGATTTTTAGTTAAATCTCCTACCACCACTGTAACATCACTGAGTCCCGACTTTTTCAAAGCGTCATCAACAGCTTGCTGGATGCTCTCTTTTTGAGTGTCGTTCGTCACCGGCATTTCACTAAGCACTTTTTCCACGATCTTTTTTGCTTTTGCCACACGTTCTGCGTCTGTCTCTGTGGTTTTATCTTCTTTCGCGGTATCCCGGTACACAAGTGCGTATGTGGAGAATTTATCCGTCTTAAATGTCAGCAGATCTGCCGCCTCGTCATAGCTCTCCACATCCAGAATGTCTACCACACCATCATGGTTTCTCATAATCTGATATGTCCTTGTCACGGTGTCATCCGTATTCCGGATGTGCTCCGGAATCTCAAATGTAATTTCGATTTCGTCTGTTGTCTCGGTAATCTTTGTTTCCGTGCCGCCAATCTGTTTTAGCAGCTCAATGTCAAGAAAAGTTCCCAGAGTGTTTGCTTCCAGTTTATTCCAGATTCCTGTCTTTTCCTGCGTATCTACCGCCACGTTCACATCCTTTAACCGGAGTATGATTATCAAATCTTCTCCTGTATTCAGATGCTCTTTTTCCGTATCCGTTAAAGATACCTTGCCTTTGACATCTTCTTTATCCGCAAGGGAGGCGTTATATTCATTTTCCTTATCTTCTTTTACGATGACTGTACCGCTTTCACTGTCCCCGGTTTTTGGTATTATTTCTGTCGTTATCTCTCCACAGGTACAGGTTCCTGTCATTTTACCCTCTTCGTCTGCGGTTGCCGCTTTGGTAATTACCCATGTCCATGTATGGGTATGGGTAGGAAGTTTGTCAATCGTCTTGTCTATCGGCACGCTGTCCGAGACACTTCCCTTTGTTATTGATACGTTTCCGCTGATACTTCCTGCTGCATCTGTGGTCGCCTCCGTCCTGTTAAGGTCTCCCACCGTTACCGTCACGTCACTGATTCCGGCATTCGTTAATGCGGTATCTATTTTCTTCTGTATCTCCTGCTTTGTTGTGCCGTTCGTTGCTGTGCAGCCTGTCAGTGTTTCTTCCACGATCTTCTTAGCCGCTTCCACTTTTGCCGCATCCGTGATTGGAAGTTTGTCAATCGTCTTGTCTATCGCCACGCTGTCCGAGACACTTCCTTTTGTTATGGATACGTTTCCGCTGATACTTCCTGCTGCACCTGTGGTCGCCTCCGTTTTGTTAAGGTCTCCCACCGTTACCGTCACGTCACTGATTCCGGCATTCGTCAATGCGGTATCTATTTTCTCCTGTATTTCATGCTTTGTTGTGCCGTTCGTTGCTGTATAGCCTGTCAGTGTTTCTTCCACGATCTTCTTAGCCGCTTCCACTTTTGCCGCATCCGTGATTGGAAGTTTGTCAATCGTCTTGTCTATCGCCACGCTGTCCGAGACACTTCCTTTTGTTATGGATACGTTTCCGCTGATACTTCCTGCTGCACCTGTGGTCGCCTCCGTTTTGTTAAGGTCTCCCACCGTTACCGTCACGTCACTGATTCCGGCATTCGTCAATGCGGTATCTATTTTCTCCTGTATTTCCTGCTTTGTTGTGCCGTTCGTTGCTGTATAGCCAGCCAGTGTTTCTTCCACGATCTTCTTAGCCGCTGCCACTTTTGCCGCATCCGCCATTACCTTGACCGTTTGTTTTGTGGTTACCGTATTTCCAGCATGATCCATAGCTTTTACAATAATTTCCGTTTCGCCCATAGGAATTTTATCTGCGGGGATGGTAAATGTGGCATTAGTTTTCATACTTGTAGTAAAATCCTGCTGGACAGCCACTTCTTCACTATTTCCAATCTGATAGGTCACAGAGGCAATTCCGGCAGAGATTGCATTATCTTTATCATCCGTTACCATTACAGTAATATCAGGAGCAGAATCATATACTTCTGCTGACACATCGCCGCCATTCGCCTTAAATTCAATCTGCGGTGCATTATCCTCAATTATAATACCTGTTGCATTTAAGCTGGTTCCTACTGTCACGCTTGCTGATGTGTTTCCGGCTTTATCGGTGCAGACAATCGCAACCGTTCCCTTAAAATCAGCAGAAATGGTAATCTTTGCCTCTCCGTTCGTAATCGCTGATGTTTCCTCGCTTACTGTACCGCCCTCCGGTGTCAAGGTATAGGTAATCTGGTCTGCCCCGCTGCCTTCTTCTGTTACAGGCACCGTTATTATCAGACTATCTTTTCCAATCAGCCATTGCCAAAAATTTTTCGGCTGATAGCTATATCCCAACGTACCGATAACAGGAGCAATATTGTCCGTCCATTTTGCCCAATACTTCTTATCTCCGGTTGTTGTACTGGAAATGCTTGTTGCTGCCGTTCCTGTTAAACCGGAACTTGTATACCAGCCTCCAAAGGTATAACCTGTCTTGGTCGGTGTCGGCAGCGTCAGACCTGTTCCATAGGTATAACTTGTATATTTGCTTTCGTTCGTTATCGTTCCACTGTTTTTATTGTAAGTTACGGTGTAGGTGTTTGCCGTCCACTTCGCATAATAGGTCTTATTCCCGGTTGTTGTACTGGAAATGCTTGTTGCTGCCGTTCCTGTCAAACCGGAACTTGTATACCAGCCTCCAAAGGTATAACCTGTCCTGGTCGGTGTCGGCAGTGTCAGACCTGTTCCATAGGTATAACTTGTATACTTGCTTTCGTTCGTTATCGTTCCACTGTTTTTATTGTAAGTTACGGTGTAGGTATTTGCCGTCCAGTGAGCATGCAGCGTATGCGCTGTCGTCTCCGTCACGGTTGTCGTTGCCGTCACCTTACTACCGCCGGTGGCTGCCGTATACCAGCCTCCAAAGGTATAACCTGTCCTTGTCGGTGTCGGGAGCTGTCCATAAACACCACCGCATAGAACCTCTATGTCATTTGTGGTACCATTGCCGCCATTCTTGTTAAATGAAACCTTATATTTCTGTGCGACTACGAGATTGCTGCTCCCGTCACTTTTAGGCATCAATGCATAGCCGGTATTAGCCAGCTGATAATGTTGTGTATCTTTACTGCCACTCACTACTACCGTTCCCACAGTCGGAGAATCCGGCAGCGTAATCGCATAAGCCTTTGTCAAGCCGCTCACGGCAGTTCCATTTGCCATAATGGCATTCGTGGTATAAATACTGCCTGAAAGTGTAGAGTTTCCTACAACAGAGACACTTTTGTCATCATTATAAACACTATATGTATTGCCTGTAATGTTTATGCCATTTAAAGTCAACTTTCCGCTTCCGCTATTTCGCAGATAAACCGCACATTCCTTTTTAGAAGTATCTGTATTGCCTGTAATGCTGCCACCATTTAACGTACACGTTCCGTCAGTGGAAATTGCAGCACCGCCTCCATCCGCGTTACAGTCACGGATTGTTCCTCCGTTCATTATAAAGTTACCAGCAGCGCTTACCCAGACACCTCCGCCAGTACCTGCCCCATTATTTGTCACTTCGCAGTTTTCTATGACTGCTCCGTTATTCATCGTCATCGTTCCATATACGGCGAAAAGACCGGAACCGCCGGTTTTATAACCATCCCGGACAACTACACCTGTCCCTAGCGTCAGGCGCGCCTCTGTATCACTAGCACTATCTCCCACCTTAATCAGCGACTGCTTTTTTGCATCCTCTGTCCCCTGTATCCAGTCCCGGTTACCGTCATATATCACATTTGTCAATGTCAAATTACCACCATTTATCGTAATATTGCCCCACTGTGCAATAGGCATTCTTGTCATAACACAGGGTTCAGAGGCATCGTTACTGGTTATCGTGACTGACTTGGTAATCTCTGCCTTTTCCGTAATGACAATGGCATTCAAAAGTTTTATAGTTCCACCATCGTAAACCTTTTCCAGTGCGGTCGTAAATCTGCCCGTCTTCCATGCTCCCCCAGCGCCTTCCTGCCACGTTGCCTCCGGTTCCTCTGTCGCACTTAAATAAATCTGATTGGCAGTCTTATTCAGTCTGGAATATAAGGTGGTTCCTGTCATGGAAATCTTGCTGGCATCTACACTTGTGAGAGTATGGCCACTGCCTCCCGCCAGAATTTTCCCTTCCGCCGTAGAGCTGCAGCTTAACGTAACCGGATAATGCAGAGCGGAGGTGATATAGGGATACAGTTCCCCTGATGTATTATCCAGAAAAATGTTATCTTTTACATTGGCATTTCCACTGATATATACTTTACTTGTTGCAGCATTTAATGTTGAATAATAGATTCCGTTTCCTTTTCCGGCTACGGAATTACCTGACATCACACCTCCGGACAGACGTAACTCCGCACCTGTAGAGGCAAGATAGATTCCACCACCATTGGAGGCTGCATTACCTGTAATACTGCCGGCAGTCATGTTACAGGTTCCCTTGAGATAAATACCCCCGCCTGCATGCGAATAAGCACTAGTTCCCACCTCTTTACTTGTACGGCAGTTCTTAATTGTTCCACCATCTATATTCAATATTCCCTCACAATATATACCTCCCGCTGAATGAGTGCCAGCACTGCCCGTATCCATATTGATATTGTTCTGAATGACTGCATTGGTCTTCAGATTTACGGTTCCGCTGCTATATATGTAAATAGCAGAACCATAGGCATTTACATTTTCCCCATCTACAGTCATGTTTTCTAAGGTCAGTGTACCGCCGTTCACACAAAATATACTGCCGTCATAACCTGTATCAGAACTGCCCTGATAAGAGCTCGCTCTAACCAGCTTTCCTCCGCCTTTTATCGTGACATTTCCCGTAACCGTAAGTCTTCCCGACACCGTCACCGTCACACCCGGATTGATCGTATAAGTTCCCGCAGCCAACGTCTGCTCACCCCATTCCTGATTTGAGCTTATGACGCCAGGGGTGGCAGTAACAGCCGCTGCATGAACAGAAACCGTCCCCGGCATGCCCGGACAGGCTGTAATCAGCAGACAGAAACAGAGCATGATCGCTAACAGACGTAGCTGCCTCTTTCCTCCCCGTTTTTTCCATTGTCGATATGTTTTCATTTCTTTGTACCCCCTTCTATTTTTCTTCAAAATGGCGATTTATTTCTAATATAACAAAAAACCACTCATAAAAGTGGTTTTGGCATAATTGGTCGGTTTTTAGGCAGATTTGGTTAAATAGAATTTCAGAAACCTATTGACAGGCTTACAGATTCAAGACCGCACAGGCAGAACAGACATCCTTTTCTATCTTGTAATCCAGATTGCCGTCATGTTTCTGACAGACGGCATGAATACTGGAAATACCGATACTTTTACCCGTGGGCAGACTGCCGGAAAGTTTCAATTTATCAGAGCAGGTGTTATTACAAAGGATAATCAGCCTGTTGTTTTGCAGCCGGATATGAATTTCCATACATGGTTTTTCTTTTCCAGACTCCAGGCACCCATGCAGGGCATTTTCAAGCAGATTTCCCAAAAGGGCGATCAGGTCGATTTCCCGCACCTTTAGTTCTTTCGGGACATTACATCGGATCAAAAAATCAATGCCGCCTTCCCCTGCCTTGCCCGCATAGGCAGAAAGAATACTGTTTACCGTCCGGTTTTCAGAGTACCTCTTTATTGCAGATTCCGAGATTTCCGTGCTGTATTCTCCGATATATGCAAGGATGGCAGAAGTGTCTCCCGCTTTTGCATATTCCGCAATCGCTTCAATGTGGTGCCGCATATCATGCCGGAGTCTGCGGTTTGCCTCATCTGCATTTTGCAAGGCAGACAGCCGGTTAGAAAGATATTCTGCGTTCTGGCGGACTAACGCCGCATCCGCATCTTTTCTCATGTAACTGATGTTGCTGAAAACAACGCCATATACCGCACACATAATAAAGCTGATTGCGACAAACGTCAAAAGCAGATACACTTCCGCCATGACATTTCCTGCATTCAAAACACTCACCGCAGCCTGTAACAGATAGAACAGCAGGGCGATCAGTGCCAGATTCCACCATCTTTTACTACGATCCATTAAAGAACGGAAAATTGCTATGACATACTTTTTATACAGAGCCAGCACCAGCATTAAAAGCATCGTGCGCAGCACAATCGCCACATAATATCCTGCCATTTCAGAAATCTGTGGCAGAAATAATTTAACCATTAGTTTCAGCATATTGTCCAGAACAGAAAACAGACAGAAGTAAGTGATAAATAAAAAACACTTTTTTGAAAAGCAGTCCTGCGAAATAATACAGAAAAAAAGAAATGTGCATATAACAATTCCCAAGTATGAGAAAAGAGCAGCCATTCCCCCTGCTGCAAATCCGTAACCCATCAGGCTGACAAAGCTGGCGATATAGATACAGCCATATATTTTGAATTTCTTTTCGGAATACTTATGCTCTGAAATATGGTATGCAACGACTGAATGGCATAATGCCGTAAGGAACAAAGCCGGGATCTGATATGGTGTGCTCATTTCAGCGCCTCCCTCCGGCAGAAATCCATATATTTTTTCTGCACTTCTTCACTGCCCCTTCTCGGAATGGGGATTTTAACACGGTTAAGCATTTCCAAAGTATTTCTGGAAATCCTCCGTACAAAAGCAAGGTTCACAACATAAGAGGCTCCCACTTTGATAAATCCGGGATACTTCTGAATTTCCTCAAACATCTGCGATAATTTCATGCGCAGCCGGAGAGTTTCTCCGGAAGACAGACTGATCAGCAGATAGTGGTTCTGCGACTCTATGGATACAATTTCAGTTACACAGACCCGGTACATACCATCCACACAGGCAAGGGAAAGGAAATCCTGATCTTCTGTTTTTTTTACCGCTCGGTCAAGGGCGGCGTTAAATTGTTCCTGTGAAAAAGGCTTGAGCAGATAATGGGTGGCATTCAGTGCAAATGCCGTCACTGCATATTCATCGCTGGTTGTCAGAAAAACAATACCCATATCCGGACTTTTCGCAAGCATTTCCTCCGCGACATCCGTTCCAAGTACACCCGGCATACAAATATCCAGAAGGGCAATATCATATACTTTTCCCTTTTCCATTGCATGTAAGACATCTATTGCTGTACCGTATTCGTCAATATCAAAATGCAATTCAGAATGTGTCTCTGCATAGGCATTTAAAGCTGCCCGGATCATTTCCAGATCTTTTTGTATATCATCGCATATTACGGTCTTTATCAATGACATTTTCATGACACCAGCCTTTTTACGTTTTTTATCAGTATAGCATAACCTGGGGAAGTTGGCACGACAAATTACAGTAAGAAATTCTTTGTAATCATTTCAATAGCCGAATAACATCAAATTTTAGTGACACAAAAAGAGGGTGGCTCGCCTTATGATTCACCCTCTTTGTTATCTATAAATATTTTTTAAGTCAGTAGGCATTTTTATTAATAAAGCCTTTGATCACCGTCAGCAGAAGAATCTTGATATCCAGCATCACGGACCAGTTTTCGATATAATACAGGTCACAGTCGATGCGAAGGCGGATGGAAGTGTCACCCCGGTAGCCGTTTACCTGTGCCCAGCCGGTGATACCTGGACGAACCTGGTGCTTGATCATATAGCGGGGGATCTCTTCCTTAAATTTTTCAACAAAAAAGGGTCGTTCCGGCCTTGGTCCTACAAGGCTCATATCGCCCTTGAGGACATTGAAAAACTGGGGAAGCTCGTCCAGGCTGGTCTTGCGGATAAATTTCCCGATGGGGGTAACCCTCGGATCGTCGGGAGTTGTCCAGGCTTTTTTCTCATCCGACGCCTTCTGGACTGCCATGGAACGGAATTTGTACATCATAAAGGGCTTGCCGTGGAGTCCGATCCGCTCTTGTTTGAAGATCAGTTCTCCCTCTGAGGTGGCCTTTACGATGATAGAAACTACCAGCATTGGCAGTGAAAACAGTAAAATGAGTACGAGGGAGCCGGCGATATCCATCGTTCGTTTTACAAATTTATTAAAAGAATTGGTGAGGGGAACATTCCGCACATGGATGACCGGAAGCCCATCAATATCTTCAGTATAAGGTTTAGTGGGGATAATGTTGTTATAATCCGGGATAAACTTGGTGTGCACACCAGATTTTTCCGTGATGGCGACAATTCCCTCCAGGCGCTCATATTGATCGATACCAAGGGTGATAGCGATCTCGTCATAGGAATTGTCAGCGAGAACGGTCTCCAGATCATCGATATCACCGATGACATGAACATCCCGGTAGGATTTTCCGTTGCGTTTGCTGTCGTCAAGGATGCCGTGAACGACGTAGCCCCATTCCGGATGGGAACAGATGCGGTCAATATAACCCTCCGCAGTACGACCATAGCCGATGAGGAGAATATGCTTTAAATTGTGTCCCTTCCTGCGGAAACGGCGTAGGATCGTTGTGATGAGCAGCCGGAAAATAAGTTCAAGAATAAAATTGATTCCTACAAATATAATGATAAAAAGGCGGGCGTAGTTACCGCTGCGGATAAAATAAAGACCTGCGGTACAATAAAGAATTCCGACTATATTTGCCCTGAAAATATTATACATCTGGGATTTGCGGCTCGTCACTCGCTTGGGATCGTACAGATGGAAAAAATAGTAGGAAAATAAATAGCAGGGAACTAAAAGAAGAAGCAGCTGCATATATTCTTCCAGAGATCCATAAAAGCCAAGCGGTTCCTGTATAAACTCATAGCGGATCAGAATACTGAATTCTTCATCAAAACGAAGTTTGTATGCCAGCACAAAAGAAAATATCAATATAAGTACGTCAATGATAAAACGAATGACATTAAGTAATTTTTGGTTTCCCTTTATCAATTTGAATCCTTCCTTTCGTTTTTCATGTCTGGTGACGGTTCTTTTCTAATATATAGAAGTTAAGGCAACATTTTCAAATCATATACTTATTAGATTATAAATTATTTTGTGCAATTTCACAATATAAAATTAATATATTCACAAACTAAACACATTTGATGGGTATAATGCAACTTGAGATAGGGAAAAAATACATCAAGTCAGATAATTGAGCCGGGCGCAGCCCACAGGCTGCAGACAGTCCGGTGAGAAAGGACGGGATTTTCATGAACGAAGAAAATTGGAATCAGGCAGATGATCAGGGTGGATCGGAATTTTCACAAAATAGAAATTATGAAGGAGCGGAACAGAGTCAGGAACCGGTGAAAGACAGCACCATCTGGCAGGCGGACTCCGTGGATGAGGGGCCGCAGCCCATGCCGTCTTCGGATAATATGTATCGCTTCCAGAATGTCAGGCCGGAAGAGACTGCGGAGAAGAAAAGCAGGGAAAAGAAGTCTGGCGGAATGAAAAGAACGATCGTGGCGGCAGTGGTCTTTGGCGTGGTGGCGGCGCTCTGCTTCTTTGCGCTGGTGAAGATCACCGGAGTGTGGGGCCCAGAGAAATCCAGTGGAGGATCCATCGGAACTGTGGAGCCTTTTCAGACAGACAACGGGCTTACAGCGGTGTCAGGTGGGGCAGCAGGTCCGGGAGATGTATCTTCTATCGTAGAAGCGGTTATGCCATCCATCGTTTCCATCACGGAGACCAGCACCGCAACATCCTATTTTGGACAGAGTTATCCCACAGAGGGAGCAGGTTCTGGATTTATCGTAAAAGAAGATAACAATGAACTATTGATCGTTACCAACAATCACGTGGTGGCAGGAGCGGACAGCATCACCGTTACGTTTATCGACGATACTACGGCAAAAGCTACTGTGAAAGGGACAGATCCCACAGCAGACCTGGCAGTTATATCAGTAAAAGTCGGCGATCTGAAACAAGAGACCAGAGGAAACATCAAAGTGGCAAGTCTGGGACATTCCGAAGATGTCAAAGTGGGACAGATGGCGATCGCCATTGGAAACGCACTGGGCTATGGTCAGTCGGTGACAGTGGGATATATTAGTGCCAAGGACAGACAGGTAGAGGTGGGGGACGGTAATTCCTCCAGTGCCAATACCATGGTGCTTCTGCAGACAGATGCGGCAATCAACCCAGGAAACAGCGGAGGTGCTCTGCTGGATGTAAACGGAAACGTTATTGGAATCAATTCTGTGAAGTATGCCGATACGAAAGTAGAGGGAATCGGGTATGCCATTCCTATGAGCAATGCGATTCCGATCATCAATGAATTGATGAACCGTGAAGTACTCAAAGATGAAGAAAAAGGATATCTGGGAATCACTGGACGGACCATCGGTGACGAAGTCAGTGAGGCCTATGGATTCCCGAACGGTATCTATATCTCAGAGGTATCAGAAAGCGGCGCAGCGAAGAAGGCGGGAATCAAACAGGGAGATATTATCACGAAGATTAATGGGAACAAAGTGACCTCCATCGAGCAGGTGCAGAACAAGGTGAACAATACGAAGGCAGGAACGGAGATCACGGTGACCATCGCCAGAAGCCAGGAGGGAGAATATAAAGAGCAGGATGTCAAGGTGGTCCTGAAGAGCTCCGAGACACTGGATGAACTGGATAATAGGACTCAGGAAGGCGGAAACAGCGGCAATGATTCCGGTGGAAACAATGGCGGTAATCCCTTCGGATACGGAAATGATTCCTATGGCGGAGATCAGATTGTCCCATGGTAAATATTTTTCAGAGGGACTTTGACGAATACAAAAAAATATAGTATGATTGGTTTTGGGAAAGGTTTCCCTTAACCCTGGATTCATATGAATGGAACTGTTATCTTTGGGGATAGCAGTTCCTTTTGAACTTCAACGAATAAAGAACGGAGGATTATTTTGAGCGAGGATATTACGAAAACAGATCAGATAGATCATACAAATGATCGGGATGGTTACAACCGGGTATGTTATCTCTGCCATAGAACAGAAGATAAGGTAGAGAAAATGATTACCATTCCGAATAATATATGTATTTGTTCCGACTGTATGCAGAAGACCTTTGACCAGATTGGTATTCAGGGAATGCCGAATCTGAATGGATTGTCTAATATACCGGGAGTAGAGTTTATCAATTTTGCCGGTCCTTTTGCCGGGATGCCCGAGGAGATGCAGGCGAAACATTCTGTAAAACCGAAAAAAAAGAAAAAAGCAATAGCCAACGAGCCGGTGCTGGATATACACCGTCTTCCGGCGCCGCATGTCATCAAGGGAAATCTGGATGAATATGTGATGGGACAGGAACAGGCGAAAAAGGTGATATCTGTAGGGGTTTATAACCACTACAAGCGAATCATAGCCATGAAAGAGGTGGAAAAGGCAGAACTGGAGGGTGACGACCATGTGCTGGCCAGCGACGTGGAGATCGAAAAATCCAATATGCTCATGCTGGGACCTACCGGCAGCGGCAAGACTTATCTGGTAAAAACACTGGCGAAACTTCTTCATGTGCCGCTGGCAATCACAGATGCCACGGCGCTGACAGAAGCGGGCTATATCGGGGATGATGTGGAAAGTGTGATCTCAAAGCTTCTCGCCAATGCGGACAATGACGTAGAACGGGCAGAGTGCGGCATCGTCTATATCGATGAGATTGATAAGCTGGCAAAGAAAGAAAATGCCAACCAGAGGGATGTCAGCGGCGAATCCGTACAGCAGGCACTGCTGAAACTGTTGGAAGGCGCCGATGTGGAAGTTCCTGTGGGGGCGACCAATAAAAATGCCATGGTTCCAATGACCACTGTAAATACGAGCCACATTTTATTTATCTGCGGCGGGGCTTTTCCGGGATTGGAAGAGATCATCAAGAAGAGGCTGACAAAGCATGGAAGCATGGGGTTTGGTTCGGATCTGAAAGACCGCTTTGATGAAGATAAGGATATTTTTTCCCATGTGGAAACGGAAGATATCCGTGCCTATGGCCTGATCCCGGAGTTTATCGGAAGACTTCCTATCGTATATTCGCTGGAACAGATGGATGAACGGCTTTTGGTGAAGGTTTTGACAGAGCCGAAGAATGCGGTGATCAAGCAGTACCAGAAGCTCCTTGCCATGGATGAGGTAAAACTGGAATTTGAGGATCCGGCTATTCTCGCCATCGCAGCTAAGGCAATGATAAAGAAAACGGGAGCCAGGGCGCTGCGGTCCATCATCGAGGATCTTATGCTGGACATCATGTATGAGATTCCCAAGGACGACATGATCGGCAGAGTGACTATTACCAAAGAGTATATTGAGGGAACAGGCGCTCCGAAGATCGAGATGCGGGGCAACGGATAATTTGTGAAAACCAGCATATCATATAGTAATTGTGGATTTACAGGAGATTTCTTATGACGTGCAAGGAGGCAATTTATTCGGATAATGTGCTGGATTATATTCTGAGTTTTTATCGCGAAACCGAATTTATCCGGCGGCGGTATGATCCCATTTGCATTACTGAGATAGATGATTACAGAGCAGTTATCTATAAGGAAGAAGAAAAGATAAATAGCGAGAGTATAGGCAGATTTGGCTATGGGGCGATACCCCATGTATATGGACTGATGTCAGAGGAGGCGCTGGAGGCGACCGGGGTACTGAAGATTCGCAGGCAGCCTTATCTGGACCTGTACGGACAGAATTTCCTTGTTGGCATTGTGGATACCGGCATTGATTTTACCCATGAGGTATTTATCAATGCGGACAATACAACAAGGATTTATTCTATTTGGGACCAGACGATCCGGGATGGAAATACGCCGGAAGATTTTGAGTACGGCAGGGAGTATACCGAAGAGGAGATCAATGCCGCCCTGGCGGACGAGGAACCGTTGTCCAGACTTCCCTCCCGGGACGATAACGGTCATGGTACCTTTCTGGCTGGACTGGCAGCGGGAAATGAGGTGCCGGAAAAAGATTTTTCCGGAGTGGCGCCCCTTTCCCAGCTTGTGGTGGTCAAATGTAAGGAGGCTAAGAGCAGCTACCGTGAATTCTACCGGGTTCCCGGCAATGCGCCCTGTTACCAGGAAAACGATATCATGTGCGGGATTTCTTATATCCTGCGAAAAGCAAGAGATCTCGGCAAGCAGGCGGTGATCTGCATCGGTATGGGTTCAAATCTGGGAAATCACGAAGGGGAAACCCCCCTCTGTAATATGATCGATTATCTGAACATGCTGCCGGGGGTGAGTATCGTTACCTGTGCCGGAAACGAGGGAAATGCCGGACATCATTATCTCATCACCCAGGAATACGAGGAGATTTCTATTAATGTAGAAAAGTCCTCCCTGGGATTTGTGGCGGAGCTCTGGTGGAGAACGCCAGGCACCCTTCAGTTTGATGTCGTTGCTCCGGGAGGAAATACTCTTGGCATTACCCGGGCGGCGGCGTATATCCGCGAAAGGCACCGGTTTGTCGTGGAAAATACCATGCTGGAGGTGATCGGCGGGGAAATTCAGCAGCAGACGAGGGACCAGGTGGTCATGTTCCGGTTTGAAAACAGTAAGGAGGGGGTGTGGAAGATCCGGGTGTATACCACAGAACCCAATATACGGTATCATATGTGGCTGCCAATCACCCAGTTCCTGGAAGGAAATACTTATTTTGTAAAGCCCGATCCTGACATAACGATCTGTGAGCCGGGGAACAGCCGGCGCTCGATCTGTATGTCCGCCTACAATCCTGTAGATGAAGCCTTTTTTCTCCAGGCGAGCCGGGGATTTACCCCCAACGGAACCATTAAGCCAGATGTGACAGCTCCGGGCGTAAATATCTATGGTCCCCTGCCGAAAAATAACTATGGAACGATGACGGGAACCAGTGTGGCAGCGGCGATTACCACAGGAATCGCGGCGCTGTTCATGCAGGAATATTCCGACTATGGCATCAGCGGCAACTCAGTCAGGGAGCTTTTGATCCGGGGGGCCGAGAGACGGGGAGAAGAATTTCCCAGCCGGGAATGGGGATACGGTACGGTGGATGCCTATGAGAGCATCACCTTCGAATAGCCTGACAGCGAAATTTATAAAAAGTCTCTGGGTTCTTGCTTGTTTCGCTGAAAATGATTATAATGGAAGACAGGATGTTCAGAAGGAGGAGACAGAGATGATTTCAAAACAGATGGAAAAACTGGTTCATGGAAGTTCTGTGATCCGCGCCATGTTTGAAGAGGGAAAAAAGATGGCGGAGAAATACGGCGCCGAAAATGTGTATGATTTCAGCTTGGGAAATCCCAGTGTGGAGCCGCCGGAGGAAGTAAAGCAGGCGATGATGGATGTGATCCAGGAAGAAGATCCCGGCACGCTGCACGGTTATATGAGCAATTCGGGATTTGAGGATGTGAGGGACCGGATCGCCGATCATCTGAACCGGAGCTTTGATACCCATTTTACCAGGGACCATATCATTATGACCGTGGGGGCGGCAGGCGGTTTGAATGTAATATTGAAAACCTTACTTGATCCCGACGACGAGGTGATCGTCTTTGCTCCATTTTTTGGAGAATATAACAACTACGTGGCAAATGCGGGCGGCAGGGTGGTCGTAGTTCCTCCGGATACCAGCACCTTTATGCCGAATCTGGAGGAGCTTAAAAAACGGATCAGCCAGCGGACGAAAGCCGTCCTGATCAATACCCCGAATAACCCGACAGGAGTTGTGTATTCCGAGCAGACATTGAAAGATCTGGCAGCTGTCCTGGAAGAGAAGCAGAGGGAGTTTGGAACGGATATCTATCTGATCTCTGATGAACCCTACCGGGAGTTGGTCTACGGAGACATAGAAGTGCCCTATGTGACGAAATATTATAACAATACTATTGTAGGTTACTCATACAGCAAGTCCCTTTCCCTTCCGGGAGAGCGCATCGGTTATCTGGTCATCCCGGCGGAGGCAGCGGATTATGAACAGGTAGCAGCGGCGGCCAATGTAGCCACCCGGGTCCTTGGCTTTGTGAATGCCCCTTCCTTTCAGCAGAAGGTCATAGCCCGCTGTGTGGATGCCAGAGTGGATGTGGCGGTATATGATAGAAACCGCAGGATGTTGGTGGAAAAGCTTAGAAACTATGGTTATGAGTGCGCCAGTCCCGACGGGGCCTTTTATCTCTTCGTCAAATCGCTGGAGCCAGATGATTCCGCTTTTGTGGCAAAAGCCAAAGAATTTAACCTCCTGCTGGTGCCGGGAAGTTCTTTTGCCTGCCCTGGCTATGTGAGAATTGCTTACTGCGTGGATCATGAAATGATCCTACGCGCCCTGCCTGCTTTTGAAAAACTGGCAGAAGTATACCGATAGGAGGAGAAAAGTGTGAATAGTACAAAAAAATGGGCCGCCAATGTCCGGAAAGTAACGCCCTATGTCCCAGGCGAGCAGCCCCAGGAAAAAAATATCATCAAATTGAATACCAATGAGAATCCATATCCGCCCTCGCCCAAAGTATTTGAGGTTCACCAGAAGATGGATGTGAGCCGTTTTGCCCTGTATCCGGAGCTTTCTGCAGCATCCCTTAGGGATGCGCTGGCGGAGTATCACGGCATTTCAGACAAAGAAGTTTTTGTGGGGGTTGGTTCGGATGACGTGCTGTCCCTGGCATTCCTCACCTTCTTCAATTCCGGGAAGCCGGTGCTGTTTCCCGATATTACCTATTCTTTTTACCCCGTCTGGACAGAGGTCTACCGGATCCCTTATGAGTGCCCGGTACTCCGGGAGGATTTTACCATTGATCCTGAGGATTACAAAGGGGAAAACGGCGGTGTGGTGATCGCCAACCCCAATGCCCCCACATCGATATCCATGGCAGCTTCCCAGGTGGAGGAGATCATTCAGGCAAATCCTGAGGTTGTGGTGATCATAGATGAGGCATATGTGGATTTTGGCGGTGAGACGGTACTCCCCCTGATTCATAAATACGATAATCTGCTGGTGGTGCGCACCTACTCAAAATCCCGTTCCATGGCGGGTATGCGCATTGGCTATGCCATGGGAAATGAAGCGCTGATTGAGGCGATGAATGACGTAAAGGAATCCATCAATTCCTACACTATGAATACGGAGTCCATCTGTATCGGGGCAGCAGCTCTGGAGGATGAGGAATATTTTCAGGAAAATCTGAAAAAGGTCATGGCGACCAGAGAGCGAACGAAAGAAGCGTTGGAGGCGATGGGATTTGATGTGAAAGAATCCTGCACCAATTTTTTATTTGCCGCCCATGAATCGGTTCCGGCAAAGGAAATATTTGAAGCGCTGAAACGTCAGGGAATCTATGTGAGGTATTTCAATAAAGAAAAGATCAATAATTATCTCCGCATTACCATCGGGACGGAGGAACAGATGGAATTGTTTCTGCGGGCGGTTGGGACGATCTTACATTAGCCCGACGGTTCAGATCCGCGCCGTCGAGCTGAGAGATCAGGAGCGTTTTTCGGAACGCTCTTTTTTCTTTTCCATATAATAATGTTAAAATAGACGGCGGGGTAAAACTGTGATGCGGGAGAGAAGAGAGATCGAAGGAATTGATGTGAGCCATTGGGAGGGAGACATTGACTTTCGGGAGGTAAAGCGGGACGGCATACGATTTGTCTATATTAAATCCAGTGAGGGAGATACTTATATCGACCCGGACTTTGAGCGCAACTACCGGGAGGCGAGAAAGGCGAGGCTGAAAATTGGTTTTTATCACTATGTGACGGCGCGGACGGTAGAGGCTGCGAGAAACGAGGCGAGACACTTTGCGGAAGTGATCCAGGGGAAGAGATACCAGGGACGGCCGGTCATGGATTTTGAATCCTTTGGCAGTCTCTCCAAGGAGCAGATCAATGAGATCTCTCTTGTTTTTCTGCAGGAGGTGAGAGAGGCGACGGGGAAACCGGTGGCGATCTACAGTGATGCGAACAATGCCAAAAATACCTTTGATGTAAGATTGTCGGTATACCCGCTCTGGATCGCGCAGTATGGGATTTCCCATCCTGAAATGCAGAATCATTGGAGACAATGGAGCGGCTGGCAGTATACGGACCGGGGACGTGTCAGGGGCATCAGCGGTACCGTGGACCGGGATGTATTCACAGAGGAGATGCTGGTGTTCCGTGGCGCCGTGATGAAGGATAAGAACGAAGAAGACTGTGACTAAAAAGCCCAATTGAGAATCCCAGGCGGAGGCAGGGTTCAAATTGGCGCCGCCGAGCTATGCAAATGAAAAAGAGCAGGATTATCTGTTTGTGTGATCACAAAGATAATCCTGCTCTTTTTGTCCTGCGATAAGCCATACTGGGCTAGCTGGATTTGAACCAGCGAATGTAGGAGTCAAAGTCCTATGCCTTACCCCTTGGCGATAGCCCAACATCCTACATTAATGATAGGAAAGGGTGGGTAATGGGATTCGAACCCACGGCCTTCAGAGCCACAATCTGACGCGCTAACCAACTGCGCTATACCCACCATATGAGATAAATCGTGTCAGGAGGGATTCGAACCCCCGACCCACGGCTTAGAAGGCCGTTGCTCTATCCAGCTGA
>CAQOJF010000002.1:52047-62433 GCA_948848225.1 uncultured Eubacterium sp. | reverse complement strand
CCACGTATCCAGCTTGGAAGGCTGGTGTTCTACCATTGAACTACACCCGCATGTGTCGCTGCAGAAAATCAAACCCACAGCATTTTATATAATTGAATGAAGGCTGATGCCTCATGAATCGGGGTGACAGGATTTGAACCTGCGGCCTCCTGATCCCAAATCAGGCGCTCTAGCCAAGCTGAGCCACACCCCGATGAGTGTTGCTCGTCACAACGCAAGACCTATTATATTATAGCATGAAACAAATGTCAACATCTTTTTGCAAAAAAATTAAAAAAGTTATAAAAAATTTCTTTTAAAAGTGATTGACTTGTGAAGACATTTATAAGAAAATAGGTATAAATACAGTTATCTCGACGGTGGCAGGGTTCAAATTAGCGCCATAGAGCTATAAGAAGGGGACGTAAACGTTTCCAGAAAGAAGGATAATATGCTGAAAACAGGTATAAAAGGAAAAGAGACAACGATTGTTGATGAGAGTAATACAGCGAAGACCATGGGGAGCGGCACACTGGACGTATTTGCTACTCCGGCGATGACGGCACTGATGGAGAAGACGGCATGGAAAAGCGTTGCCGAAGAGCTGGAGGAGGGATGCGGTACCGTGGGCATCCGTCTGGAGATCACCCACGATGCCCCCACACCATTAGGGATGAAAGTGACCTGCGAGAGTGTACTCACCGGTATCGATGGCAGAAAACTGACCTTTGAAGTAGAGGCACGGGATGAACGGGGAAAGATCGGAAGCGGTATACACGAAAGATTTATCATCGATAATAAGAAGTTCCAGGAAAAAGCAAACCAGAAGTAGTCAGGCAGCGTCGCCCGACTGGCGGCAAATTCTTTGGAAAAATATACGGAGAAGGAGAAAAAGTGAAAGATATGAAGCGATGTAATAAACAAGTGCGGTTTCTGGTTCTGGGACTGCTGGCGTTAGCGATTCTGATGACAGGCTGTGGCAGCAAAAAAGAAGCAGACAGCGAGCAGCAGACGATCCAGAAGGTAGATGACCTTGCGGGAAAGAAGATCGGAGTCCAGCTGGGAACTACGGGCGACATCTATGCCTCAGATTACGAAGAGGAAGGCAGTACCGTAGAGCGGTTTAACAAGGCGGCAGATGCCGTGCAGGCGTTGAAGCTCGGAAAGATCGACTGTATTATTCTGGACGAGAATCCGGCAAAGAAATTTGTGGAGACCAGCGGGGACCTGCAGATACTGGAAGAAGAGTTTGCGGTGGAGGAATACGCCATCTGCATCTCCAAAAAAAATACGGAACTAAAAGAGAAGATCAATGGTGCGATTGCCCAGATCAAAGAAGATGGGACGCTGGATCAGATCGTTAAGAATTATATCGGCGACGAAACCAGGGGAAAGTTTAAATATGAGCCGGATAAGGACCTGAAGCGTGCCAATGGAACCCTGACGATGGCGACCAATGCCGCCTTTGAGCCCTATGAGTTTATGCAGAACGGAGATATCACTGGAATCGATGTGGATATGGCATGGGCGGTCTGCGATATTCTCGATATGGAGCTAAAGATTGAAAATATCGAGTTTGACGCCATCATCAATGCAGTACAGTCCGGAAAGGCAGATGTGGGTATCGCGGGGATGACCGTGACGGAGGACCGGTTAAAGAGCATAGATTTTACCCAGTCCTATACCACGGCTACCCAGGTGATCATACTGAGAGCGGAGAGTACTTCCCCGGCAGCGGGCTTCTTAGAAAAACTGAATAACAATTTTGTCAAAGAAAACCGCTGGAAATACATAACCCAGGGACTTCGGACAACGCTCTGCATCAGTTTCTTCGCCGTGTTGATCGGTATCGTACTGGGATTCCTGATCGCCATCCTACGCAGCACCTGTGACAAGACCGGAAAGGCAAAGCTGCTGAACTGGATCCTCAGGGCATATCTGACGGTGATCCGGGGAACGCCGGCGATGATACAGCTTTTGATCATATATTACGTAATCTTTGCCTCCTCGGATATTAATAAGGTTGTGGTGGCGGTGATCGCTTTTGGCGTGAACTCCTCTGCTTATATCGCAGAGATCGTCCGTTCCGGCATTAATTCCATTGATGAGGGACAGCTGGAGGCGGGACGGAGCCTGGGCTTTACTTATGCCCAGTCCATGTGGTATTTTATTCTGCCCCAGGCGTTTAAGAATGTACTACCACCCCTTGCCAATGAATTTATCGTGCTGATCAAGGAGACATCCATATCCGGTTATATTGGAATTGTAGATCTTACCAGGGGCGGTGATTATATCCGCAGCCGGACTTATGAGGCATTTCTGCCACTGATCGCTGTGGCGCTGGTATATCTTATCATCGTCATGATATTGACATGGCTGGTAGGAAAAATGGAGAGGAGGCTGAATAGAAATGAGCGCTGAGATACAGGAAATGATAAAGGTCTGCAATCTAAAAAAAGAATTTAAAGATAACAAAGTACTGCAGGGGATCACGACGGAGATCCGCCGGGGAGAAGTAGTGGTCATTATAGGTCCCTCTGGATGCGGCAAATCTACCTTTCTGCGTTGCCTGAATCTTCTGGAGCAGCCGACGGAAGGAGAGATCTTTCTGGATGGAACGGAGTTGACAGCCTCCGGGACAGATATCAATAAGGAACGTCAGAAGATGATGATGGTATTCCAGCATTTCAATCTGTTTCCCCACATGACCATTCTTGACAATATCTCGGTCGGGCCGATACGGCTTTTGAAAAAGAGCCCGGAAGAGACGAAGAAAAAAGCTGAGGAATTGCTGCGGCGGACAGGATTATGGGATAAGGCAGAAGCTTATCCCAACCAGCTTTCTGGCGGGCAGAAGCAGAGGGTGGCGATCTGCCGGGCGCTGGCGATGGATCCAGAGGTGATCTTATTTGACGAACCAACCTCCGCGCTGGACCCGGAGATGGTGGGAGAGGTTCTGGATGTGATGAAAGAACTTGCCACTAGCGGCATTACAATGATCTGTGTAACCCATGAGATGGGATTTGCCAGAGAAGTAGCCAGCCGGGTGTTGTTTATGGATGGCGGCGTCATCGCCGAGGATGGGACGCCGGAAGAAGTATTTGACCATCCAAAGAATGAGCGGCTGAAAGAATTTTTATCAAAAATACTGTGATCAGGGGACGTATATGCGCTATTATATATCCGATCTGCATTTTTTTCATGAAAATCTGAACCAACGTCTGGACTGTCGGGGATTTGAGTCCGCTGACGCCATGAATGAGTATATCCTGGAGCGGTGGAACCGGAAAGTGGGAGATGGAGATGAGGTGGTGATCCTGGGAGATGTGTCAGCGGGAAATGCAGAGCAGACCAATGACATATTGAGACGTCTAAAGGGGCATCTTATGCTGATCGAGGGAAATCACGACCATTTTCTCCGCCATCGCAAATTTGACCGGAGCCTGTTTAAGTGGGTAAAACCCTATGAGGAACTGCGGGATAACAAGCGCAAGGTGGTGCTCTGCCACTATCCCGTGTTCTGCTACAATGGCCAGTACCGGGTGGATGATGAAGGTAAACCGAGGACCTATATGCTTTATGGCCATGTCCACAATTCCCAGGATGAGGTTCTGGTCAATGATTTTATCCGTCAGACAGCGGCCACCAGGGTAAAATCCAGATATGTAGATAAGCCGGAACCAATCCCATGTAACATGATCAATTGTTTTTGCATGTTCTCGGATTACACGCCCCTGACACTGGATGAGTGGATTAAAGTGGACGCAGAGCGACGAAGAAATATGACTTTGTTGGAAAACAAATGATAAGTCGAGCTTGCGTCGGGGATCATAGTTGTGCTATACTATGTAATGTTGTAAAAAAATAATAGGAAAGGAGGGGGAAAATGTTTGGAAAGCGTAAGCTGACCGATGCGGTTGCTTTTGTGGACTATGAGCACTGGTTTTATGGATACATGAATCAATTTCAGATGAAGCCCAATGTAGAGCAGTGGATTGCAGAGTTAAAACAGGATTTTAAGATAAAGAATTTGTATATCTTTGGAGATTTTTCAGAACCAAATATTGAACACGAGATGAACCGCCTGAAAAAAATAACTTCAGGAATTGTCCATACAGCCAGTGAAAAGCTGGGCATTGATAAAGATTTCACAGATGTGATCATTCTGGATTATATTTATCGTTATGCGTCGAAGAAAAAGAGCCCGGAGGTTTATATTTTATTTACAGGGGATGCACATTTTACAAAAGCTGCGGAATATCTGAAAGAACTCGGTAAGCGTGTGATCATTTATGGAGTCAAATCATCTTTTAGTAATCAGCTGAAATCCGTATCTACAAGCTATGTGGAAATGCCAAGGCAGTCCCAGGAAAAGAATCATTATTATGACCTGATATTTGTCAGCCTGAACAGGCTGCGGTCCAGGCCGAGGACATTAGTTACCTACTGGAAGACGGTAAACAACGTGGCAGAGTATAATAAAGTACCGAAAGAACGGGTACAGAGGGCTCTGGACAACCTTATGCGTCAGAAATACATTACAGAGAGCCGAAAGACAGGATACCGGGGAAGAAAGATAGATGTCCTGACTGTAGATTGGGATAAAGTAGAAAAAGACGGTATTTGGAATGGATAAATAAAATTAGGAAAGATGTCCTTTTTCGTAAAAAATACGGAAAGGGACATCTTTTTATGGTTCTATAAGGATTTAGTGCCCCAGAGCTAATGCCATGTGCAGCTCTCCCGCAGGATGAGACGGCTGGGAAGTTCGATACGAATATTTTCATCACGGGCTTCATTTCTCCGATCCACAAGAAGGGTTACCGCGAGATGCGCCATTTCTTTTTTGGGGATGTCTATGGTGGTGAGGAGCGGCGTCGTCTTTTGTGAATCATTTATATTGTCAATGGAGATAATAGAGGGCAGATACCCTCTTTTTTTGTGCTTTTTAAGAGCCTCCAGTACCCCCAGTGCGGTACAGTCATTGGCGCAGAACAGGGCGCTGGGCAGATGGGAGGAACGAAGGATGGTCTCCATAATGCGTTCCCCTTCTTCCATCGTCTGGCTGCTGGGGTGGATATTGTCATAATCCAGAGGAATCTTATGATTGAGCAGGGACTGATAGTAACCGATGTAGCGGGACTCAAAGGAACAGTTCCCAATATAGGCGATATCTCTGTGCCCCAGGGAAATTAGATACTCCACTGCCTTTTCCGCTGCCGCCACGCCGTCGCAGATGATCTCGTCGTATTCAAAATTCGTAGGGTTCCGGTCGATACCGATCAAAAAGGGATACCTTTTCTTTAAAAGAGGCACTAATTTAGAAGGACACCTGCCCAGGATGATAAGCCCTGTATCCTGTTTTGGAGTGATCAGGGCAGGGGAGTGGACAGATTTCTCTGAATGGAACTGCGAGGCGGAACGGAAAGGAATTCTGTCGGAGACAGAGGAAAGGGCGGATAATTGGGTAATGTCAGTCAGAGTTTGAAGTTCGCCCAAATGGCAGTTGTGCTCCAGCAGCTCTTTTTTGATGTGCTGAAACAATTCACGGAAGAAAGGATCCTGGTCCATGGTATCAAATCTCGTCAAAAATATATCCGCAGTAAAATGACGTTTCTCCTCCTGGAGCCCCATACGTAGATTCCTGGCTGCTGAATTGGGGAGATAATTCAATGCTGCCGCAGTCTTCCAGATCTGATCAAAGAGCCGGGGATCATGACAGGTATGCCCTGGCTGGTTCAATACGCGTGACACCGTGGATACGGAAGTTCCTGTTAACTCTGCAATTTTTTTTAAAGACATAGCATGTAGTCATCCTTTCAATATGAAAACGTTTGCAAAGGAGCGGCGTTTAAAATTTGTAAAGAAACATTTATTTTATTAAAATAGCATAAATAATGGGAGAATTCAATAGAAAACGTTTGCAAAAGATGGAATTTTCTTTTTGTTTCAATTTAATGTAAACTAATTATAAACTTTTATTCAAGGCGGTACCGCCGTCGAGCTATGTAAAAAACTAAACGACTACAGAAATGAGGTAAAGAGCATGAAATGTTTGAAAAAAGGTTTTGCACTTGTGCTGTGTCTGTTTTTGGCCATCGGCCTGACAGGCTGCGGGGCAGGAGACGAAAAAGCAGATGAAATTCATATTGGATATTTTAATAATGTAACCCATGCCCAGGCGCTTTTGATGAAGTCTGAGAAGAGCCTGGAAAAGAGAATGGGAGAGGACATGAAAGTGACCTGGACCGCGTTTAATGCGGGACCAGCTGAGGTAGAAGCGCTTTTTGCCGGTGACATTGATATCGGATATATTGGTCCGGTACCAGCAGTCAGCGCCAATGTTAAGTCCAATGGGGATGTGGTCATTCTTTCCTCCGCTACCAAGGGCGGCGCGGTGCTGATCAAGCGCAGTGACTCTGGTATAAACAGTGTGGCAGAGCTGGCAGGAAAGGTGGTAGCCATTCCTCAGATTGGAAATACCCAGCACCTGGATCTTTTACGTCTGCTACAGGAAAATGGCCTGAAACCGGTGACAGAGGGCGGTGATGTAAATGTATCTGCTGTGGCAAATGCGGATGTGGCAAATATGATGGGACGGGGAGATATCGATGCTGCCCTGGTGCCGGAGCCGTGGGGGTCTACCTTGTTAGAAGGAGGCGCTGAGCTGCTTCTGGATTACGATAAGATTTATATGCAGGGACAGTCGGATGTGGCTGTCGTGGTAGTGCGCAAGGAGTTCCGCGAGAAGAATCCGGAGCTGGTGGAGAAGTTTTTGGAGGAGCACAAAGCAGTTACGGATCAGATTAATAATGATAAAGAAAATTCACTGAAAAAGATCAACGCAGAGCTGAAGGCTGCCACCGGAAAATCTCTGGCAGAATCCGTAATTACTGGGGCCTTCCAGAGAATCGGCGTGAGCACAGAGCTGAACAAAGAGTCTGTGATGGGATATGCCCAGATCAGCAAGGAACAGGATTTTATCAAGGAAGTGCCAAAAGAAGAAGCTCTTTTTGCAAAATAATAAATGGGGGATGTCGTATGTCGCTTGTATTAAAAGGTGTAAGTAAACAGTTTGAAAATAGTGATAAAGCAACATTAAGCCAGATCGATCTTGAGATTGAAAAGGGCGAATTTGTATGTCTTGTGGGTACTTCTGGCTGCGGGAAGAGCACTCTTTTGAACCTGGTGGCAGGCCTGGAGCGTCCCACCGGAGGCCGTATCCTGCTGGATGGCAGGGAGGTGACGGGTCCCGGAGCTGACCGCACTGTTATGTTTCAGGACCATGGCCTGTATCCGTGGCTCACTGTCATGGAAAATGTAACCTTTGGCATGAAGCTGGCAGGCCTTCCCAAAGAAGAGCGGGAGAAAAAGGCAGAGCATTATCTGGATATGGTTCATCTCAGTGAATACAGAGATTATCCGATTCATCAGATATCCGGGGGAATGCGGCAGAGAACTGCCCTTGCCAGGGCGCTGACGATGGATTCCGACGTCCTGCTGATGGATGAACCTTTTTCTGCGCTGGACAAACAGACATCGAACCGTCTTCGGGAAGAACTGCAGAAGATCTGGATGGAGACACGGAAAACCATAGTGTTTATTACCCACAGTGTGGAAGAGGCGGTTTATCTGGCGGACAGGGTCGTGGTACTATCTGCCGTGAAAGGCGGCATCGCCGAAATCGTAGAAGTCGGCATAGAGAGGCCAAGACATGTGTATTCGCCGGAATTTGTAGAACTTCGGCACAAGATTCTGGAGGAAGTGAGAGGGGAGGCTGTCTGATGGGGACCATTATATTTTTAATTATACTAGTCTTGTTGTGGCAGGGGGGCTTCTGGCTCACTGTGGATGTGCTGGAGGTGTTCAAAAGTTATTCGGTGCCCTCACCGGCAGGGGTGGCAGAGCGGTTTGTGGAGCTCTGCAGCGACGGGACATTGCTGAAGGCCACTGGAAACTCTCTGCTGAGAGGCATGATTGGTTTTGTCGTGGCGGTTGTCATCGGGGTGATCCTCGGACTTCTGATCCATCAATTTTCTTATTTGCAAAAACATATGAAACCGCTGGTGCTGGGAATTCAGACACTGCCCAGTGTGTGCTGGGTGCCCTTTTCGATTTTATGGTTTGGACTGTCCACCCAGGCAATTCTTTTTGTGGTAGTGATGGGAGCTGCCTTTAGTGTGGCAATCTCTGTGGACAATGCGATAAAAAATGTGCCTCCTATTTACCGCCTTGCGGCTCTTACCATGGGAGCTGACAAAAAGCAGCTGTACCTGCATGTAATCCTTCCAGCCAGTCTTCCGGAACTGATCACCGGACTTAAACAGGGATGGTCCTTCGCCTGGCGGGCACTGATGGCGGGTGAAGTGATGACTACTTCCATTGGCCTGGGGCAGACGCTGGTCATGGGAAGGGATCTGGCAGATATCAACCAGGTTATGCTGGTTATGGTAATTATTGTTTTGGTGGGAGTTGTTATCGAAAAAGGCATATTTTCGGCTATAGAGCGACGGATCATGAAAAAGCGCGGACTTGCAATCTAAGACGTTTTATAGTATAATAGAGAGACATAAAAGTAACTTTATTATAACGAGGTGTGTTAGATGGACAGTAGAAAAAACGGCAGAAAAGTATTGGTGACATGCCCGATCTGTGGTTATCGCGAAGAGATGGACGATTTTAGTAATGACGACGAGGTGTGTGCTCATTGTGGGAGAAGTACATACACCTTTCGGACAGTGAACAGTATACGGAATGTATTTGTTGGCGAATTGAACAAAAAGAATGAATAGAAAAAAGCCTTCTGTTTGATACTAAGAAAAAAACAGGAGGCTTTTTTATGGGACATAAATTCAGAATCAAATCTGTACGGGCGAGAGAAATTCTGGATTCCCGCGGGAATCCAACAGTAGAAGTAGAAGTGGGGCTCTGCGGCGGGGCGACGGGAAGAGGAGCGGTTCCCTCCGGGGCGTCTACGGGTGCTTTTGAAGCCGTCGAATTGAGAGACAAAGAACTTCCCCGTTACGGCGGTATGGGAGTAAAGAAGGCAGTAGATCATGTGAATGACAACATCGCCTATCTGCTGGATGGGAGGAATGCCCTGAACCAGGTGGAGATCGACCAGCTGATGATAAGAGAGGACGGAACAAAGAATAAAGGGAGATTTGGTGCCAATGCCATCCTTGGCGTATCGATTGCTGTGGCAAAAGCGGCGGCCTTGCAGGTAGGTCTGCCTCTCTATCAGTATCTTGGAGGACCGGATGGCAGAATTCTTCCGGTGCCGATGATGAATATCATAAATGGAGGAAAACATGCGGATTCCAGCTTAAATATTCAGGAATTTATGATCATGCCAGTGGGGGCGAAATCTTTCCACGGCTGTCTAGAATGGTGCTGTAATGTGTACCGGGAGTTAAAGAATCTTCTCAAAAAAGAAGGCCATATAACCAGTGTGGGAGATGAGGGTGGCTTTGCTCCGAAACTGCGCAACGACGAAGAGGCTCTGCAATATATCGTGAAGGCTGTCGAACTGGCTGGATACCGCCCTGGCGAAGATTTTCGCATCGCCATTGATGGGGCCTGCACAGAGATGTATGATGAAGCAGTGAAACAGGGAAAGACAGGACAATATTTGTTCTGGAAAAATGGAGAGTTGCGTTCCGCGGAGGACATGGTTTCTTATTGGGAGGAACTTTGCAATAAATATCCGATCTTCTCGATTGAGGATGGTCTGGCAGAGGAAGACTGGCAGGGCTGGAAACTTCTAACGGACAGATTGGGAAAACGGGTACAGCTGGTGGGAGATGACCTGTTTGTCACCAATACCGAGCGTATCGCCAAAGGCGCGGATCTTAGAGTATCCAATGCGGTATTGATCAAACCAAATCAGATCGGCAGTGTGACGGAGACACTGGAGGCGATCCGCATGACGAAAAACAACCAGTGGAACGCTATAGTCAGCCACCGCTCCGGCGAGACA
This sequence comes from uncultured Eubacterium sp., assembly GCA_948848225.1. GTDB lineage: Bacteria > Bacillota > Clostridia > Lachnospirales > Lachnospiraceae > Eubacterium_F. The sequence goes on along the minus strand of CAQOJF010000002.1, from coordinate 52,475 downwards.
GAAGACACCACCATATCCGATATCGCAGTGGGGCTCAATGCCGGCCAGATCAAGACGGGGGCGCCGACCCGTACCGACCGTGTGTGCAAGTACAACCAGCTGCTACGCATCGAAGAACAGCTGGGAGAATCTGCAGCCTTCATGAAGCTGGTATAGCAGATCCGGCGAAATGGGTTGACGCTGCTGATTTAAACTTGATTTCCTCCAGCGGCGCGTCGAGCGAAATAAAAAACATCCTTTTACTCCGAAGGCTTTGAGACCGGGATAAAAGGATGTTTTTTTAAAAACCGTCAGGATCGGTTTGAAGAATTACAGGCTTGTCAAGTTTATATTGATAATATTTTATGATATTGCCGCATGTATGGCTTGTGACAAAAGGATGTTTTTTTAAAAACCGTCAGGATCGGTTTGAAGAATTACAGGCTTGT
>CAQOJF010000002.1:0-51947 GCA_948848225.1 uncultured Eubacterium sp. | reverse complement strand
TGAAGAATTACAGGCTTGTCAAGTTTATATTGATAATATTTTATGATATTGCCGCTTACCATACGAAGAGGGGTCCAATTACAGAGGTCATAATCTCTCACATATGGGAGATTGTCATAAAATACGGAAGCTGCCTCGTATTTGCGGTCGAAGGTCATGAGCATTTTTTTAAACAGCTCTTCATCAATCAATCTCTCCACTTCCTTTCTCAACTCTATAGATTTATTATACTAGAAAAATGTCAGAACCGCAATATAATTTTGCTCTGAAAACCGTATTATTCACTCAATTCATAAATGCAGAATTTTTCTCTGCGGTCTCCCTCAAACAGTTCCGGGACGGCGATCTCGTTTACCAGCCGGAATCCGGTATGCCGCTCAATGTAAAAGATGGTGTTGTCCTCTGGGTAATAGAGGATGAGAGTGACCTTCCGTGGTTTGTTTTCATAGGATTTTTCGATATTTGTCAGTACCTTTCGAAAAATGTCCGTCGAAAACGGGTTAAAACAGTAGACAGTGGTAACCTCATCCGGAATGATAAAATCCTCTGCCCTACCGTGAACAAACGCCAAACGTTCCCTGTGAATTCCCCGGTACTGGCTCAGATTATGAAGCGCCTTCCGGTGAAAGGTCTCGGACAGTTCGATGCCGATGGCACCGTTGTGAAAACGGTGGTTTGTGTAAAAACTCAGACGGCCCAGGCCGCTGCCGTAATCCAGCAGGGTATCCTGATCCGTCAGGGGAATGGCTTCAAACAGAGTATGCAGCACGCGGTAGGAAGTTGGTTCGTAGCGGTGGCAGTGAAAAGTGTCCCTGCCGTCGGTCTGAACCTCCTCTGTGTGTATGTGTAAGAAATGGTCTATTTTTTTGGCCAGCGCTTCGTCGCTCAAGGCATCGGAATTTATAATCTGTTCTGTCAGAGCATCCATGGATTTGTTCCTTTCTTTTGGCGGTGTCAATTCGTCGCATATTATTATGCTGTCAACACTAATAGATCATGGAGAAAATGCTGGCTCCAATGACGGTGAGGAGTCCAGCCGTCACGATGGCGAGGCTGCTCATGGCGCCTTCGATCTCACCGAGTTCCATCGCCTTGCTGGTGCCGATGGCGTGGGCAGCAGTGCCCAGCGCCAGTCCTTTGGCAATCTTATTTTCAATGCGGAAAAGTTTTAGGATCCATTCTCCCAGAACACTTCCGAGAACTCCGGTGACCACGATGACCGCCACCGTAATATTTACAATTCCCTCCAGTTCTTCGCTCACGCCCATTCCGATGGCGGTGGTGATGGACTTAGGAAGAAGGGTGACGTACATGGAGTGGGGGAGGCGGAACAGGATGGACAGTAGCAGGACACCTGCCAGACTGGTCAGCGTGCCTGCCAGCACAGACAAGGAGATGGCGGTACGATATTGTCTTAACAGATGGATCTGTTTGTAAAGTGGAACGGCAAGACAGACTGTGGCTGGCGTGAGAAGATAGCTGAGATATTTTCCTCCAGCTTCATAGGTGTTGTAGTCCACAGGGAACAAAAGCAGGATACCGATCACGAAAAGAATGGACACCAGAAGAGGATTCATGATGGCGAGACCGGTCTTTCTTTTTAAAAAGATTCCCAGCTCGTAGCCGCCCAGGCTTATCAGGACGCCAAAGAAAAGTGAGCTTATAAAAAAATCATTCATTGTGCCACCTCTTTATCATCTCTGTCCTTCTTGCGCTCCATAATAAATTGGGCAGTGATTCCGGTAATGCCCATGACGAGGACCGTAGTGAGGATCGTAATTACGGCGATGGCGGCCAGGTTGGGACGCAGCGCCTCGATGCTGGTCAAAAGACCAACACCAGCCGGAATAAACATGACCGGCATGATGTCAATTAGAAAAACAGCGGTTTCATCCACCTGATCCACCTTCAGGATACCCGTGAGCAGCGCTGTGAGCATTAGGACCAGCCCATAGATACTGGTGGGTATGGGAAGGGGGATCAAATATTTAAGAAGCTCGCCTAAAAAACAAAATAATAGTATGATCAAAAATTGTCGGATGTGTTTCATAAAAGCCTCGATTCTGTAGAAAGATCTGTTTTGTTATTATTCCCTGTCTTCTTATTTATGATACAGAGGCATCATACCTGCCTATGATCAGGCTGGAATTCTGTCCGCCGAATCCGAAAGCGTTGGTCATGGCATAGCGGACATCCCGTTTTTCCGCCTTATTTGGAACATAATTCAGATCGCACTCATCATCCGGCGTATTCAGATTCATCGTAGGCGGGATCACGCCCTCCTGAACTGCTTTGATGCAGGCGATGGTCTCTGTGACGCCGCCGGCTCCCATCATATGTCCGGTAGCTCCTTTTGTGGAAGTCACAGCCATTTGATAGGCATGATCCCCAAACAGGGATTTGATGGCGTTGGTCTCAATGGTGTCTCCCATCGGAGTGGAGGTGCCGTGGGTATTGATGTAACCGATATCCTCCGGGGTCAGACCAGCTTTTTTGATCGCATTGTCCATGCATGCGATGGCGCCAATTCCTTCCGGATGGGGAGCCGTCACATGATACCCGTCGGTGCAGTTGGCAAAGCCCATCAGTTCCGCGTGGATCTTTGCTCCCCTTGCCAGAGCATGGGCTTCTGTCTCCAGTAAAAGAGCTCCGCCGCCCTCGCCAAATACAAAACCGTCTCTGGTCTTATCAAATGGACGGCTGGCAGTCTGGGGATTGTCGTTGTTCGTGCTGAGAGCATGGGCGGAGGCAAGACCTGCCACCACCACCGGGCAAAGACTTGCCTCGGCGCCCACTACAAGAATGGCGTCGGCTTCTCCGGCAAGAAGCAGCATGGCAGCCGTGGAAATGGCATCGGCGCCGGAGGAACATGCGGTGCTGACCGTGAGGCTTGGTCCGCGGTAACCTTTGGCGATGGCGATCTGTGCTGCGGCGATGTTGCCGATAAACTTTGGTACAAAACGGGGACTGACTTTTTTGTGTTCCCCGGTGCTCAATCCATCCTGGGTTTCAGCGATGATGGACACGCCCGCCATGGCAGTTCCCACAACGACGCCCATGCGGTCAGCGGGAATCGTGTCCTCCTTGATCCCTCCGTCAGACAGTGCTTCTTCGCCGGCGGCATAACCATACTGCATAAACAGATCCATCTCGCGGCTCTGCTTTTTCGTCATAAAATCATCTGGATTAAAATTCTTTACCTGGGCGGCGATCTTTACTGGTGATTCTTTCGGATCAAAGCGGGTAATCCGTTCAACACCACATTTGCCGGCGATCAGATTATTCCAATAAGTTTCTACTCCAATACCGATGGGGGTTACTGCTCCCATGCCGGTAATTACTAATCTTTCTTTCATTTATGTATACCTCCATTTGGCTAATATTGTATCAAAATAAGAAAAGGCGGTCAAGACGTCCCTGGGGTTCTTTGGACAGTTGGCATTGATTTTTTTCTTTAGAACACTTATAATGGGAGAAAACGTATATGAGTTGAAAGGTCAGGAGGTTGTGATGGGAAAAATTGAGGGGATTTCGATTCGTAATTACGGGTCTTTGAAAGATATAACCCTGGGGAAAACGCTTTCACATCAAAAAGAGAAACCATTAAGCAATATGACTACGATCATAGGCCCCAGTGGAAATGGAAAAAGCACGATAGCAGATGTCTTTGGATTTATTGCGGATTGTCTGGAAATGGGCATAGAGGCTGCATGCGATGCAGGAAACCGAGGGGGATTTGAACAAATACGTTCCCAGGGGATTGAGGATGCGATACGTTTTGAATTATATTATAGGGAATCAAGTAATACACGTCCTATCACTTATGAATTGGCAATGGATCTGGATCGATCCGGGCGTCCTTATGTAGCAGAAGAGAGATTGCGGCAGAGAGTTGAGAGCCTGGGACGTCTAAGGTCATTCTTGCACCTTCAGAATGGAACCGGCTATGCTTTTGAGGGAAATACGGGAGGACAGGATGATGAGACAGGCGTATCAGATGGAGTAAAAATACCTGTTTCGTTATCGGATAGCCGAAAACTTGGTGTTGTGACTCTTGGGGCTATGAAACAATACTCACGGATAGAGAAGTTTTTGAAATTTTTAAAGAGCTGGTATCTTTGTTATTTTACTCCAGATGCGGCACGAAGAATTCAAACTTCAGCACCACAGCCATATTTGGACAGAATAGGGAGCAATCTAAATAATGTAGCGCAGTATATGTACAGGGAGAATAAAGCAGATTTTGTCAGGACGTTGTCTGATATACAAACTAAGCTTCCTGGAATAGATAAGATTGAGCCCCTTAAAATGCCAAATGGACAAGTGGTCTTACAATTTTGGGAAAAAGGATTTTTAGAACCTTTTTTCTCACATAAAATGTCAGATGGAACGTTGAAGCTGTTTGCATATTATCTATTGCTTCATGAGAAAAATGCCAGACAGCTAGTATTTATTGAAGAACCGGAAAATGGTCTTTATCATCATTATTTATCAGATTTGGCTGTGGAGATGCGCAAGAGTGCTGGCACAGGTTTCAGTAAACAGCTGTTTGTTACCACTCATAGTCCATTTTTTGTAAACTCTTTAAAACCAGATGATGTATGGGTGTTGAAAAAAGATGAAAGTGGTTTTTCTACTGCCAGAAGAACTTCAGAATATGAATTTGTAAAGGAACTGACGGAAGAGGGAGTGGAAGTTGGAGATTTATGGTACGATAAATATTTTGGATAGGAGTCTATATGCATATACAGTTTTTGATAGAAGATATGTCTGGAGAAGTGCTGATAAGGCATGTTATGGGAAAATTACTTATAGGTAATGGATCAGTTACGTATGATTGCAAAGCATTTAAAGGGATTGGTGGATTTAAAAAGAATATTGTTGCAACAAACGTGAAAACGAATAAATTGCTTAATGATCTGGGGATTTATTTAAAAGGATTTGAAAAAAGTCTTCAGAATATTGAGGCATCAATTGTAATTGTATTGGATAATGATCAAAGAAACATAGATGAGTTCAGGGATGAGCTGCATAGACGAGCTTTATGGGCGATGATTTCCATTGATCATGTCTTCTGTATAGCTGTAGAGGAGATGGAGGCATGGCTGCTTGGAGACAGGACTGCACTGTTTGAAGCATATCCAAATGCAAGGGAGAGCGCTTTCAGGGAGTATGAGCAGGACAGCATTTGTGGAACATGGGAGGTGCTGGCAAATGTTGTATATAAAGGTGGGCTAAAAAAATTTAAGAAAGATTGCCCTTCATATGGTGAAATTGGAAAATATAAGTCAAAATGGGCAGATGAAATTGGAAAGTATATGAATATTGATAACAATATTTCACCAAGTTTTAATTATTTTTTGTCCCAAATTCGTATGAGAATTAAATAAAATGGGCTATTTTGAATTTGCAGAAAGAAGAAAGGAAAGAGACCAATGATAGAAAAAAATATTCGCAGCTGGTTTACAGTGACAGAGAAAAAGAAAGCAATTGCCAGAGACTTGTCTATTATGGCAGCCGTGATCAGTTTTGTGGTGCTTATTGTGTATGTGTTGAATGATATTTATCCTTTTGGCGACGGGACTATCGCCCGGGGTGATATGGTTCAGCAGACGATTCCCGCAGGGATGTACTATGTTTGGGATATCCTGCATGGACAGGCAAGTCCGTTTTTTACATGGAATTCTGCTTTTGGAATGAATATATCAGGAGCTTCCTCTCTGGGGGCGCTGCTGAGTCCGCTGAATCTGTTTTTATATTTTTCTACAAGGGAAAATCTGGCGAATTTTGCCAATATCCTTATGATACTCAAAATGATTGCCATCGCTTTCTCCATGTATTTTTATTTGCGAAAGTATGAGGTGAAAAACATCGTGCACATGGCCGGCGGCGTCTTGTATGCTTTTGGCGCGGCCTCTCTGATTCATTTTCAGATTATGCTTGTGATGGACATCGCATTTTTGCTTCCTCTGCTTATGATTGGGCTGGACCGTATTTTTGAAAAGAAAGGGTGCAAATTTTTTATCTTCGTCTTTGCGCTGTGTTTGATGGTGAATGTCTATACAGGCTGTATTACATTGGTTTTTCTATTCCTGTCAAGTGCTCTGAGAACGTTTTGGGATACGGAGGAAAAGGCGGAGAAAAGAAGGTGTGCCCTGTGGCTTGGTGGGTCCGTCGTTGCTGCTATTTTGATCAGCGCCTTTGTAAGTATTCCAGCGCTGCTCTGTGTGGCGGATACGCCGAGGAGTGGAGAGGGAGGCTTTTTAAATGTATACAGGGTGGCGCTTGAGAACCGATGGAGCCTTGGTGAATGGAAAACAGTAGAGACTATGCTGGTAAATACCGCTCTGCCCTGCGCCTGCATATTGTTTTTTCTGGTGCACGGAAAAGGATTGGTTTCTGAGAAAATCAGAAAATATAAGTGCCATATGTGCATGACCGGTCTTTTATTCCTCTCTGTGGCTGTTGCCGGGGTGGAATCACTGTGGCATGGGGGAAGCCGTGCCAGCTGGCCGCTGCGGTTTGTGTATATCATTTCCTTTGTATTGATTGATTTTGCGGTTGTACTCTATCAAGATCATAAGGAGAGTCTGGAGGCTGCCGGAAAATGGATTAAGAATAAGGTATGGATTGGTATTGGCGCAGCTGCCCTGATTTTTTCCGGATGGCTGTTTTATGGAATATACCATGCCTACTGTGAGCAGTCTTCCTATTCGGCATTGGGAGATGGCTTCCTCTGTATTCTTGTAGAATTGATTTTTGCGGCGGTCTACTGGTGCCTGTTAAAATCTAGGGCCAAGGGGGTTATACTAGTATTATTATGTGTGGAGATTACCTGTGCCTCGGTTATCAGTTTTGCCCCGAACAAAGATAATGTATCGGTGTTTTCCGCTGACTATCTGGAGGCGGCGAATGATGTTGCTATGGGGATGGAGACTGAGATCAAAGATTTTGAAAGAATTAAGAATACAGATTATAAGGTGGATCACATAGAATATTCGCTGGTACTTGGCAAAGAGGCGATTTCGAATTATTGGCATGTGATCAATCCATCTGTCCAGCCAAAATTTGCAGCGCTTGGCTATTCCATCAACTGGACTCAATTGCTGGACACAGGAGGAACTGTTTTTTCTGACACTCTTTTTAATATAAAGTATTTTTTGAGCCAGGATGATTTGACAGAGGAATTATACGATTTTTGCGAGGTTATAGATGAGAGTGGAGATGTCATACAATTATATAAGAACAAGTTTGAACTTCCTTTTGTGATCAATACAGATACCTCTTCTCTCTCACCAAAGAGCGAGAAGTTCGAGACACAGAATACTTTGTTTGCGGCTGTAACAGGAAGTCAGGAGAAGCTGATCCAGGATGTGTCAAGTCAGATTTATAGTAATTTCTGTGAGATGCAGATCGGGAATGAGAAAAAGATCCTGTATTTTTATGGGACGAATACGAGCGACAATCCGGTGGAGATCAAGGTCAACGGAGTTCCGGTGCGGATTCCGGCGTCCTCTTCCATGCAGAATCAGCAGTACCCTGCGGATTTTGGAAATGGTTTCATATGCCTGGGAGCATTTCAAAATGAAACCGTGCAGGTTCAGTTTAGCGGCGGAGTGAATCCATCGGATCTTCATCTGGGAATGTTGGACTATGCTGCTTTTGTAAACGGAATTGAGAAAGTGAAAAAGGAAAATCCAAAGATTGTGTCTCTGGAACAGAGAAATTCCGGTGTAGATATAGAACTGGAGGGTGTGACCAAATCGAATCTTTTCCTGCCTGTTTCCTATGATGAGGGCTGGGAGTGCAACGTGAATGGAGAGAAGGTTTCGGATATTCAGAACCTGGATGGGATGCTGTCGATCCCTGTCGTCGAGGGCAAGAATGATATCAAGCTGAGATATACGGCGCCAGGACAAAAAGCAGGAGCTGTGTTATCGATCTGCGGGTTGTTAGCACTGGCGGCCTTCGTGTTTGTCAGAAAGAAAATCGTAATTCCTGAAAAGGCTGCAGATCTCGCCGGTTATGTAGCATATACGGTGTTTGTCGGGGCGTTTATCATCTTTTTCATCGCACTATTTGTGATCCCGACACTGTTTTATCTGAGAGCTGTTTTTATCGGCACAGAATAAATGATTCGGGCCTAAAAACACCTGCGGATTGCAGAATATTTTATTTTCCCCCTGCATACAATGAATCAACGAGTATTCAGGGGGTAGTTTTTTGAAATCATATATCGAACAGCGCGCTATTGAGATCGGAAACTATATAGTGGAAAATGGCGCCACGGTGCGGCAGACTGCAAAAAAATTTGGGGTGTCCAAAAGCACGGTACATAAGGATGTCACAGAGCGGATGATGCAGATCAATCCCGCGCTTGCCTCGCAGGCGAGAAAGATACTTGATATCAATAAGTCGGAACGGCACATCCGGGGAGGGATGGCGACAAAGGAAAAATACCATCAGCTGCATGAACATCAGGCGAATACAGCGATCTGAAACGTGCCATTGAATTATGCTGGTGTGAAAAAGGAAGGTCTGTGAAGGGAGGGCCCTGCACAAGCCTTCTTTTTATGGGGGAGGAATCTTTTCCAGAGGACTTGAGCTGGTTTTCAGACAGCTCTCTTTTGGCAGATACAGCTTTTGGGGAATAAAGGAATTGACTTCGTGATTTCCTTTCTTGTTTTTTGTCGAAAAAAGTGCTATGATAGAATTTATCATATATATAAAAATTTAAGAAAAATATAAAGGAGGGGGATTTACTTGGGAAATTCAACCTTTAGAGGGGGAACACATCCATATGAGGGAAAAGAGCTCAGTATGGATCTTCCGATTAAAAGTTTGCTGCCTAAGGACGAACTCGTTTTTCCAATGAGCCAGCATATCGGAGCCCCTGCAACACCTACGGTATCTGTTGGAGATACGGTGAAGATGGGACAGGTGATCGGTGAGGCCAGCGGATTTATCTCTGCTAATATCGTGAGTTCTGTATCCGGAAAAGTTACGAAGATCGAACCGAGACTGACTGTGTCCGGCGCAAAGACAACCTGTGTCGTCATTGAAAACGATGGCGAGTATCAGGGGATCGACGGATTGGGAGAGGACAGGGATTATACTGCTCTTTCCAAAGAGGAGGTCCGTCAGATCATCAAGGATGCTGGTATCGTCGGTATGGGAGGCGCCGGTTTCCCTACCAATGTCAAGGTGACGCCGAAGAACGAGGATGAGATCGAATATGTGATCATCAATGGAGCAGAATGCGAACCGTATCTGACTTCTGACTACCGGCTGATGCTGGAAAAGCCAGAGCAGCTTATCACAGGACTTAAGGTGCTTCTGAGGCTGTTTGACCACGCACAGGGAATCATTGCCATTGAGGACAATAAACCAGAGGCAATCGCCAAGCTGGAATATCTGACTCAGGATGATGACCGGATCACAGTAAAAACTCTGAAGACCAAATATCCACAGGGTGCAGAGCGCCAGGTGATCTATGTGACTACAGGAAGAAAGATTTATTCCAAAATGCTTCCGGCGGATGCGGGATGCGTTGTAGACAACGTGCAGACCGTATTGGCGGTCTATGATGCTGTTTGTAAGTGTACGCCGTCTATGAGCCGCGTTATGACACTGACAGGAGACGCCATGGCGGAGCCCCAGAACTATGAGGTGAAGTTTGGAATGAGCCATGCTGAGCTTCTGGAAGACGCTGGCGGGCTGGTGGAAGCTGGAGCAGAAAAGATCATCTCTGGTGGACCGATGATGGGAATGGCGATGTATGACCTGAATGTCCCGATCACGAAGACCAGCTCTTCGATCCTTGCCATGTCAAAGGATGAGGTGGCGGCATGTGAGCCGACCAACTGTATCCGGTGTGGACGCTGCGCCACAGTCTGTCCAAGCCATCTGGTGCCGCAGAAAATGGCAGAGGCAGCAGAGCGGTCAGATCTGGCTCTGTTTGAGAAGTTAAATGGTATGGAGTGTTATGAATGTGGAACCTGTACTTATGTGTGCCCGGCAAAGAGGAGACTCACTCAGGCATTTAAGCAGGCGAGACGGGCTGTTATGGATAATGCCCGTAAAACGAAATAGTCTGCGGAGAATGGAGGTAAAGAATGGATAAGTTATTGAATGTATCATCATCTCCTCATGTCCGTGATAAATCTTCAACTAAATCAATCATGAGAGATGTTGTGATTGCTCTTGTACCGGCGACGCTGGTAGGTGTTGCCAATTTTGGTGCGAGAGCGGTACTTGTAATATTGACAACATGTGTAAGTGCGATGCTCGCAGAATACATATGGCAGAGATGTATGAAGCAGCAGGTTACTACGGGTGATTTCAGCGCCCTGCTCACAGGACTGTTACTGGCGCTGAACCTGCCAGCAACCCTGCCGCTCTGGATGTGCGTTCTGGGAGGCGTATTTGCTATTATAATTGTTAAACAGCTGTTTGGCGGTCTGGGACAGAACTTTATGAACCCGGCGCTGGGGGCAAGATGTTTTCTGATGCTTTCCTTCAGCAGTGCCATGACAAACAGCTTTGCCATTCCCAAAGGAAATGCAGTCTGGGGTGGATATCAGGCGACACTGGATGCTGCTTCCAGCGCTACACCGTTGATGCAGGTAAAAGAAGCAGCTGGCGGCGCCGACGTGGCGGCAAGTCTCAAGGATATGTTTCTCGGTACGACCTGGGGAACCATCGGTGAGACCTCTGTTCTTGCTCTTTTGATCGGTGGTATTTATCTGATCGTAAAGAAAATTATCGACTGGAAGATTCCGGTGATCTACATTGGAACCTTTGTAGTATTTAATTTTATCTATGTCTGTGTGGCAAAAGATGCTTACATGCCGGTATTTTATGAGGTATGCGGCGGCGGTCTCATGCTGGGAGCGTTCTTTATGGCGACGGATTATGTGACCAGCCCGATCACCGATAAAGGAAAGATTATATATGCCGTTCTTCTGGGACTTCTGACCGGATTGTTCCGTTTCTTCGGAGAGTCCGCAGAGGGTGTATCATTTGCGATCATCATCGGTAACCTGTTTGTGCCGTTGATCGAGATGGTCACCATTCCAAAAGCATTTGGAAAGGAGGGCAAAGGGAATGAGTAGTGAAAAGAAAGAGCGTTCATTTGTAGTAGATGCTGTGATCCTTTGTTTAATTACCCTGATACTCGGCGGGATTCTCGCCGGTGTGTACATGGTGACGAAAAAACCTATCGAGAATGCCCAGGCGAAGACCGATAATGAAGCCTGCGAGGTTGTGTTAAAGGCAGTGGAAAAAGTGGCTACCGGCATGGAGTTGAAAGTGGCTGATGATGCGGAGGACGCAGCAGAGAAAGCCAATAAATTTCTTCAGGAACACGTAATTGATAAATCATCAGCAGAAGGAAAGGTAGAGGAAGAATCCGGGGATTCCTACTCAAAGCATGTTGTGGTATCCACAGTGAAAAAGATTCAGGCGGATGGCCAGGATGTGGGTCATGTCTATATCGCGGATGCGAAAAAAGGATATGGCGGAAGCATTTCTTTCGTAATGGGTGTCTGTGGCGGTGTGGTCACAGGAATTGAGATTACAAATCAGTCGGAGACAGCTGGTCTTGGCGCCAACTGCACCAGTGACGAGTTTAAGTCTAAATTTAGTTTTGAAAAGGGAATCCAGTACCCGTCTTCGGACAGTCTGCCGATGTATTTTAAAGCGGGAACGACACCAAAGGATTCCAAAGGGCAGATTGAGGCGATGTCCGGTGCGACAGTAACCTCACGCGCCATCACCAACGCGGTGAAAGGTATTCTCTTATACGATAAGGAAGGGGGTGTTCAGGGATGAGTAAATATACAGAACGGCTTCAAAACGGAATCATCAAAGAAAACCCTACCTTTGTCATGATGCTTGGAATGTGTCCGACGCTTGCTGTTACATCTAGCGCAGTGAACGCCATTGGCATGGGATTGTCTACAACTGTAGTGCTTATCCTCTCCAATATGATGATCTCGGCGCTTCGTAAAGTGATTCCGGACCGGGTACGTATCCCGGCGTTCATCGTAGTAATCGCGTCCTTCGTGACGATCGTGCAGCTGCTATTGAAGGCATATCTGCCATTTTTGGACAGCGCCCTGGGTGTATACATTCCGCTGATCGTGGTAAACTGTATCATTCTTGGCCGTGCGGAGGCTTATGCTTCAAAGAGCCCGGTACTGCTGTCTGCCCTGGACGGAGTGGGAATGGGCCTTGGATTTACCCTGGGTCTTACCTGCATCGGTATTTTCCGCGAGATTCTCGGAAGTGGTGCGATTTTCGGATTTGAATTTATTCCGGATGATTTTCATATTGCAATGTTCGTTATGGCGCCGGGAGCATTTTTCGTTCTTGCCGGGCTGACAGCCCTTCAGAACAAGCTGAAGATGCCATGCGCCACCAATACGCCGGAGGCAGAGGAGATCTCCTGTACCGGTAACTGTGCAGCCTGTGCAGGTCATGTGGAAACCTGCGGAAAAGCTCCTGAGGAGGCGGCTGCCAGCAGAGAGGAGGATGAAAAAGAATGAGTATATTTACAATTCTCTTTACCGCTGCTCTCGTAAACAACTTCGTGCTCAGCCAGTTTATGGGTATCTGCCCCTTCCTCGGCGTCAGCAAGAAAGTGGAGACAGCGGCAGGAATGGGTGGTGCCGTACTTTTTGTAATCACCATCGCATCCCTTTGTACCAGTCTGTTGTATAATTATCTTCTGGTACCTTTTGAGCTGGAATACCTGAATACCATTGTATTTATCCTCGTGATCGCAGCCCTGGTACAGTTTGTGGAGATGGTATTGAAAAAGAAGATGCCGGCCCTTTACAAATCCCTGGGTGTGTACCTTCCTCTGATCACTACGAACTGTGCTGTACTCGGTGTGGCGCTGCTCAGCGTACAGAACGAGTACAATGTGCTGGAGAGTGTGATCAACGGTATCGGCGCCTCCATTGGATTCCTGATCGCCATTGTTCTGATGGCAGGTATTCGTGAGAAACTTGAAAACAGTAATATTCCTGAGGTCTTCAAAGGCACACCGATCGTTCTGATCACCGCTGGTCTGATGGCGATTGCGTTCTGTGGCTTTGGCGGCGTCGGCTTTTGATAAAAGGAGGGCACTTATATGAATACGATCATAATATCAGTGGTACTCCTTGGAGTGCTTGGTATCGCCATCGGACTTCTTCTGGGCGTGGCTGGAAAGTTTTTCTCAGTAGAGGTAGATGAGCGGGTGGAACAGGTAAGAGAATGTCTTCCGGGCAATAACTGCGGCGGCTGTGGATTCCCAGGGTGTGATGGTCTGGCAGAGGCGATCGTTGCCGGCACAGCGGAAGTTAACGGCTGTCCTGTAGGCGGAGCTCCGGTGGCAGAGAAGATTGGATCGATCCTCGGTGTAGAGGCTGGATCTGCCGTGAAGATGGTGGCGAAGGTGCGTTGCGCTGGAACCTGCGAGCAGGCGTCTGTGAAGTATAATTACATCGGCGCCCAGGACTGCCGCCAGGCGGTAATGGTACCAGGACGTGGTGACAAATCATGTACCTATGGCTGTCTTGGACTTGGCTCCTGTGTGGCAGCCTGTCAGTTTGGTGCACTCTCGATCCAGGATGGCATCGCTGTGGTAGATAAAGAAAAATGTGTGGCCTGCGGAAAATGTGTGGACACTTGTCCAAATTCCGTCATTTCCCTGGAGCCATACGACACTAAATATCAGGTGCAGTGTAATTCCCACGATAAGGGCAAAGACGTGATGAGTGTGTGTAAGTCTGGATGTATCGGCTGCGGACTCTGCGTGAAACAGTGTGAGTTCGGTGCGGTTACGCTGGAAAATAACCTGGCGGTCATTGATCCCGAGAAATGCCAGAACTGTGGCAAATGTGCGGAGAAATGTCCGAAGAAGATTATTATGTAAAGATATATACGGAACGTTATGGGAGAGTGTGACTCATCGCGAATCACACTCTTCCTATTTTAGAGTTTTTATTTCCCGACAGCCCCATGTTGCTCTTGAATTTCAAAATTAGTTGATAAGTGAATCACAACTCATGAAAATGAAAAGGTTTTAAAGGAGGACAAGTTTTATGATTAATTGGTTGCATCAGGAAGATGGATTTTGTGAAGGAAGTTTCAAAAGTCATGTTTTTCATGATGAAGAAAACGGTAATGAGCTGAGAGTTGGAGTTAAAAGTGCTGCTTTGAAAGAATGTGCTGAAAGATGTGTTGAGGCATTTAATAATTTATCGGAGTCTGTGATTAATGAAATCTGTAAAGAAATCATAAATTGTGCAAAAGAGTGTGGTATGGATGAGGAATATGAATTGCCTGTTCCTGATAACGCACTTGATATTTTAAATTACTGCTGGTTTACAACACTATATGTAAATATGTTAAGCGAGAATGATGAAATAACCTATGTTGTTGAAGGTGAAGGGGACTGGGGTGATGTGGTTGGCTTTGCTGTAAAAAACAATAAGGTGATTTATGTTGGAGCGGATTATTTTGATTATATGGAAGAAGATTAACAGTCCCGTTTATAGCATGGTAGAGAAGGCATATAATAAAAAGATGAAGGAGTACTTATGAAAACAATAAGGATCTTTGATGAAAAAAATTATGACACATCCTGGCAAAGGACTGAAAGAGAGGCGGTTCGCGCGGTTATTCTGAGAGGGAATAAGATTGCACTGGTTCGTAGCAGAAAAGAGGGTTTTTATAAATTTCCCGGCGGGGGAATTGAGACGGATGAAACTCATCTTAAGGCAGTGATCCGGGAAACGGGAGAGGAAACAGGACTCCAGGTGATACCGGGATCGGTAAAAGAACTCGGAATAGTATGGGAAATCAGAAAGGGATTATATGGGGAAGAGATTTTTGATCAGAAATCATACTATTATCTGGCGGAAGTGCTGGATGAAGTAAAGGAACAAAAACTGGATAAATATGAGCAGGATCTGGAATATGAGCTTGTCTGGGAAGACTTGAAAAGGGCATATGAAATAAACATGGAACTTGGTCAAAAATACGAGACCACATTTATCATCCGGGAATCTTATATGCTTGAATACCTACTGCAGTAAAGGAAGTGAATAAAAATGAGAACTTACAAAATAGATACTTTTATTTCTCAAAGCAGAGGTAGTGGTGAACGATATACAACAAGATTTGGCGGACAACCAGATTGGATTGCCGTCCCCCAATGGCCGGTTAGCCTTTCGTGGGATAATCGGCCATTAAAATTTATAGGACAGATACGATTAAATGACTTTGATAGTGAATTGAAAGATTTGATTTTAGTATATATTTTTATGACACAGCCAGAAGATAAAACTGACCCGTTTTTTGACCCAGATATAATTTATCCTGATGAGGGCGAGAATGCGATTATTGTTCAACCTAATGGAAAAATCCCAGGATATATTCACACAGAGAATTTCTGTGTTGGTCCAACAGTAGATAGTGAAACTATATGGATACCTCAAACAACTGAAAGTGAAGAAATGGTCACCACGGAATTTGAGCAATTAGATGTAGATAAATTTTGCGGTATCCCTGCCTTTTTTCAAAATAGTAAAGTTGAATCTGATGATATGCTATTATTACAGCTACATACAAATTGGCTGCCATTTTATATAAACGGTGGAGGCGAACCTACAATGTTTACATTTCTCAATGGCAAGAAAGATGGAGGCTTTATCCTGATTGAAGATATGTAACATTTACAACCAGACAAATGATTCATAGGTACAAAAATGCCTGCTCCCAGCCCTTGAAAACCATTTTAACAACTGTTATAATGATACCATGACAAGGAAATGACGAAACAACGATTGATAAACGAAAGGAAGTATAACAGATGAAAAAGAGGCTGACCGTGATATTTATATTATTTGTCATACTTGCACTTTTTGCGGCGGTAGGTATGATCGTGTTTAAAAAGTTTGCACCAAGTTTTACCCAGAGACCGATGAGTGAGCAGTATAAGATCGGCAAGGAAGAGGCATTGCTTATCATAAATGGAAAGCCGGTAGAGGCGAGAGGAAAACTGGTCAGCGGCGTCGTTTACGTTCCGGTGGAGATTGCTGCCGGGTATATGAATGAGCGGATTTATTGGGATGATAAAGAAGATATTTTGTGTCTGGCGACTTCCGGGGGGCTGATCACAGTAAATATGGCGGACAGCCTTCGCTATACACTGGGGAAAGAGACGAAAGAAATGTCTTATCAGGCATTGTACCAGGACGGTGAAACCACTTATGTGGCGATGGAATTTGTGGCGCAGCATTCCAGGATCAACTATTCCTATATGCAGGAACCGAACCGGATTCTGGTGCAGTCAGATTTTGAGAGCAGCAATACATTTGCCGTGCTGGCGGATGACATAAGGCTCCGGGTGGGACCAAATAAAAAATACGATTACCTGCTGGAACTGAAAAAAGCGAAAGAGGTTCTGGTAGACACTTCAAGTAAAGCTGAGAATGGGTACCAGAAGATCTTTACCCTGGAAGGAATCGAGGGTTATGTGCCCGAAGAATATCTGACAGAAAAGATGGAAAAGGCGTGGACCACAGAGAAACAGGAAGATATATTCCCACAGATCAAGATGGACAAGAAGATCTGTCTGGGATGGCATCAGATGACTGGTGTGGTAGGAAGCGCGGACCTGCAGCTCAAGACGTCGCAAGCCACAAGCCTCAACGTGATCTCACCTACCTGGTTTGCGCTCAGCGACAACAAGGGAAACATTTCTTCCCTCGCCAGCGCTGAATACGTGTCGGCGGCTCATGCAAAAGGAATGAAGGTGTGGGGACTGGTCAATGATTTCGATGAAAAGAAAAACAACATTAATATAAAGAAGATATTGGGGAGGACTTCGATCCGCACCAAACTGATCAATAATCTGGTGACTACAGCGCTGCGCTATAACCTGGATGGAATCAATGTGGATTTTGAAAAAATAACGGCAAAGACGGCACCTGCATACCTGGAATTTTTGAGGGAACTGGTTCTTGCCTGCCACGCCAACAATATCGTTGTGTCAGTGGATGATTACCTTCCCACAGAAAGTTCTTCCTTTTATAACTGGGCAGAGCAGGGAAAAGTTGTGGATTATGTGATCTTTATGGCATACGATGAACATTATTCCGGCAGCAAGGAGAGCGGTTCTGTCTCTTCACTGCCTTTCGTAAAAAATGGTGTCGAGCTGGGACTGAAATATATTCCGGCAGAGCGGGTTGTGGTAGCGCTGCCCTTCTATACAAGACTTTGGAAAGAGACAAAAAAAGGAAAACTGGCCAGCCGTCCTGCCGTCTACGGCATGAGCTCCGCGGAGAGCCTTCTCCAGTCTCAGGGCGTGACTTCGGAATGGGATGAAGCCACCGGACAGTATTATGCAGAATATAAGGCAGATAATTATAAGTACCGGATATGGCTGGAGGAAGAGACTTCACTGGAGAAAAAATTAGAGGTGGTCTTTGATAACAAAGCGGCAGGCGCAGCTTTCTGGAAACTGGGTTTTGAGCGTCCCGTTACATGGACGACCATCGCAAAATATATGCAAAAACAGGAATAGACATTTTGTCCACTCCGTACATTGATAATAAAGATGTATGGAGTGGAATTTTTTATGAAAAGAGAAAGAGGGACATGGAAGGTCTGGGCAGTGACGATCCTCTTGTTTGCGGTAGTCGTCCTCGCTACGATCCAGGTAAAGGACCAGGCGGTGCTGAATATAACAGGAAAAAACACCAAGGAGCTGGTCATGGTGGATCCCGGACATGGCGGTTTTGATCCCGGAAAAGTGGGAGTGGGGGGGACGCTGGAAAAGGATATAAACCTGAGTATAGCGCTCAAATTAAAACAGGTATTAGAAGACAGTGGATACCAGGTACTGCTCACCAGAGAAGAGGATCAGGCGCTGTGCCATGAAAAGGCGTCGGGGAAAAAGCTCTCAGATCTTAAATCCAGGGTGAGTATGATCAATGAAAACAAACCTGCACTGACTGTGAGCATTCATCAAAATAGTTATTCCGCCGGGACAAAAGGGGCGCAGGTGTTCTACTACAATAATTCAGAAGAGAGCCACGCCTTTGCCACGATCCTGCAGGAGACGGTGAAAGAGAAAATAGCAGACGGAAATCACCGGGTGGAGAAGGGAAACGACAGTTATTATATGCTGAAGAAGACGGAAGGAGTATTCGCCATCATCGAGTGCGGTTTTCTCTCCAATCCTCAGGAGGAGCAGCTCTTAAAATCCGGCGATTATCAACAAAAAATGGCAAATGCTATTGCAGAAGGGATCGAAAATTTCTTGTATAACCAATGATCTTGTGGTAATATATTTTATATGGATTTTAAGGATGAAGGCAGACAAAAGGCTATGGATACAAAATACATTATCTGGAGTCCAGACAGAGGGTATGAGCCCTCTGAACTGGCGGAGGCAAAAAGGATTATAGATCAGGGCGGACTGGTGGCGTTTCCCACGGAGACCGTGTATGGTCTGGGGGGAGATGGGCTTCAAAAAGAAGCCGCGCGCAGGATCTATGCGGCGAAAGGGCGTCCATCGGATAATCCTCTGATTCTCCACATCAGCCGTTTTTCCCAATTAAAAGGGATTACCAGAGGGATTCCGGATACGGCAGTGAAGCTGGCAGAGGCTTTCTGGCCGGGACCGCTGACGATGATATTTGAAAAAGCAGATTGTGTTCCCTATGAGATAACAGGCGGTCTGGAGACTGTAGCCGTGCGAATGCCGGAACACCCGGGAGCCCTGGAATTTCTGGAGGCAGTATCCGTACCTGTGGCAGCTCCCAGCGCCAACACGTCGGGACGCCCAAGTCCTACCAGGGCGGAGCATGTGAGAGAAGATTTAGACGGAAAGATCGACATGATCATTGATGGCGGTGAAGTGGGGATCGGATTTGAGTCCACCATCGTGGATCTGACAGGTGAACTTCCAGTGATTCTCCGTCCCGGATATATAACAAAACAGATGATTGAAGAGGTGGTGGGAAAAGCCGCCATGGATCCGGCTCTTCTCAGTGTGGAAGGAGACGTCGCACCGAAGGCCCCCGGTATGAAATACAGGCATTATGCGCCAAAGGCACGGATGAAAGTATTTTGTGGCAGACAGGAGGCGGTCACTGCAGCGATTAATGAGGCGGTCAGAAGACTGATTCACGAAGACGGGATTCTTTCGGAAGAGATCGGCATACTTGCCACCGAAGAGACCGTGGCGCAGTACTCTGTGGGACAGGTTGTGACAGCAGGTTCCAGGCGGAGAGATGATGTGGGACGCTATCTTTATGGAGTGCTCCGCAGATTTGATGAACTTCACGTAAAAGTGATCTTATCAGAAAGTTTTTATGACTCTGCCAAGGAAGAAGCGGTGATGAACCGACTGTTGAAAGCCGCCGGGCAGCAGGTAATCGAGGTAGATAATGGAGATGGAGTCGGGGATGGATTATAAGAAAGTAATTTTTGTGAGCAAGGAAAATGTGACATTAAGTCCGATGGCGGAGTGGATGTTCAAAAGTATTCTGATGGACAAGGATAAGGAGATCCTGTCCCGCGGGCTTGTGGTTTTGTTTCCGGAACCGCGCAACATGAAGGTGACGGATATTCTTATGAACCATGCGGTTCCCTGTGAAGAGCAGGTTTCAACGGAGTTTCGACCAGAAGAAGTGACAGAGGATACCTTGATCATCACGATGAATTTTGTGGAAAAGGTGAAGGTGGTTGAGGATTTTGGCATTTCTGACAACGTGTATACCCTCCATGAGTTTGCCGGCGAAGAGGGAGAAGTACTGCCGCCCCACGGAGGAGATGAAACGGTGTATGAGGCAAGTTATGTAGAGATAAAGGACTTGCTATATAAGATCAAGAAAAAACTGAATTGGAACTGAGATTGGCGAATGTAGACGCAATAATGCAAAGGTGAACTGCGTTCACCCTGTGAATGGAGGATAAAGATGATAGCATTGGGAAGTGACCAGGCAGGTTACAATCTGAAACAGGAAATTATTAAGTATCTGGAAGAAAAGGGACTGCAGTATAAAGATTATGGATCGTTCAGCGAAGATCCGGTGGATTATCCAGTGTATGGGAAAAAAGTGGCCCACGCGGTGGCAGACGGGGAATGTGAAAAGGGCATTCTGATCTGTGGCACAGGTATAGGCATCTCCATCGCTGCCAATAAGGTGAAGGGAATCCGTGCCGCGCAGTGTCATGATTGTTTCAGCGCGGAAGCGACCAGATTACATAACGATGCGAATATTGTGGCGATGGGTGCGAGGGTTGTCGGTCCGGGACTCGCGGTAAAGATCGTGGACACTTTCTTAAATACAGAGTTTTCCGGGGCAGAGCGCCATGCGAGGCGGATCGCCATGCTGGAAGATGAATAAAAGCTATGTTGAAAGTTAAAGAGCGAAAAGAAATGGAGAATTTAATATGTTAGGTTTTATCGGCTGCGGCAATATGGCGCAGGCTATGATAAAGGGAATACTGGAGAAGAAGCTGTATGCAGCGGATGACATTATAGTATCCCGAAGAAGCCGGGAAGCACTTTCCAATCTGAAGGATCAGTTTGGCGTGCATGTGACAGCGGATAACAAAAAGGTTGCGGGAGAGGCAGAGGTACTCGTTCTGGCAGTGAAACCTTTTCAATTTGAGACAGTAATTCAGGAGATCCGGGATGAGATCAGAAAGGATGCCCTGATTATTTCTATCGCTGCCGGACAGACGATGGAGAATATAGAGCGTCTTTTTGGCAAGAATATCAAATTAGTGAGAAGTATGCCTAATACTCCGGCGCTGGTGCTGGAAGGAGCAGCTGGCATCTGTTTTAATGAAAATACAGCGATAGAAGATAAGAAAAAAGCGATGGAAATATTTTCTAGTTTTGGCGCTGCCCATGAGGTCTCCGAGACGATGATCAATACGGTTATCGGTGTGAGCGGAAGCTCTCCTGCTTATGTGTTTATGTTTATTGAGGCGATGGCAGATGCGGCGGTAGCAGACGGGATGCCCAGGGCGCAGGCCTATGAGCTGGCAGCCCAGAGCGTGCTGGGGAGCGCCAAAATGGTTCTTGAGACTGGCAGGCATCCGGGAGAATTAAAAGATATGGTCTGTTCTCCAGGGGGGACCACCATAGAGGCCGTGAGAGTTCTGGAAAAAGAAGGCTTTCGCAGCGCTGTGATCGAGGCGATGAAAGCCTGTGTAAAAAAGGCGCGGGAAATGTAGGAACCGCCGGGAGGGATGGCAGAGGGAAGATCTATGAAAAAGAGAGACAAAAAAAGAGAAAATAAAGAGATCATTCGTGCGCTTGCCATGCTCACCCAGATCGGTCTGGCGATGATGACCTGTATGGGAATCAGTTTTGGCATCGGATATTATATCGACCGGCTGGCCGGTACCCGGTACTGGGTCATGATATTTCTGCTCATCGGAATTCTGGCTTCCATTCGGAGCTTATTTATCCTGACGGGCAGACTGCAGTCATCAGAAGAGGCGGTGAAAAAAGCTGCTGTGGAGGCCGCGGCCACATCGAAGGAGGAGTCGGATGAAGGAAGCAAAACGGACGCTCCATAGGGTGATCGGCATCATATGGGTTCTGGCGGCTGTCGCTTTGGCGGCAGGGCTGGTGGTCTGGATTTTTCAGCCCTTTTCTATATTGCCCTACGTGCTGGGTGAGTTGTTGGGAAGCGGGGTATCAACTTTGCTTATGCTGCACCGGTTTTCAACGCTGGATCTGGAACTGGATCTGGAACGCAAGAGTGCTGTAAACCATTCTAAAGTTATGGCAGCGCTTCGTTCGATTGCCGCGCTGGCCGCACTGTTTGCGGGCTTTCGTTTTCCGTGGCTGTTTCATCCGGCAACTACGTTTGCGGGGCTGTTTGCCACAAAGGCAGCGGCACTATTGTACCCTGTGATATTCAGGGAAAAAAGCATTTCCGACAGTTCACTGTCAGAGAATAAATATTAAGGCATTTTAAACTGCCTGGAAAGGAGAAAACATTGGGTGAAAATAAGGTAGATTTTTATATACATGGTTACCAGGAAGTCCATATCGGCGATTTTTCGTTTTGGATCACCACGACTCACGTGTGCCTGGCCATCGTCATGGTGGTGCTTATTGTTTTTGCCATCGTGGCAAACCGTGTGATAAAAAAAGCGGATTACCGCAAAGCTCCCACCGGTTTCCTGAATGTATTGGAGATGCTGGTGGAGACGCTGGATAAGCTGATCCTTGACAATATGGGAAGAAAGCTGGCGCCGGTATTCAGAAATTATGTCAGCGCACTGTTTTTACTTATTCTTACCTGTAACTTGTCCGGCCTCTTCGGCCTCCGGCCGCCTACGGCGGATTACGGAGTAACGCTTCCGCTGGCACTGATCACCTTCTTTATGATCCAGTATCAGGGCTTCAAGTGGCAGAAGATGGGCAAGATCAAAGGATTGTTTGAACCATTCTTTCTGTTTTTGCCTGTGAATATCATCAGTGAGTTTGCCACGCCGATTTCTATGTCCCTTCGTCTGTTTGCCAATATCTTATCGGGAACGATGATGATGGCGCTGATCTATGGACTGATGCAGAAGATTGCGATCATCTGGCCGGCGGCACTGCATGCGTATCTGGATGTATTTTCCGGATGTCTTCAGGCATATGTATTTGCCATGCTGACGATGGTATTTATCTCCAATGCGGCCGGAGATGCGGCGCAGGAATAGACCATTCGACAGCACAAGTATATTTTTTACAGTAGTTTTTCAAAAAATCAAAATAAATTTAAGGAGGACTTTATTATGAATTTTTCAGGAGCAGATTTAATTAGTGCAGCTTCAGCAATCGGAGCAGGATTGGCAGTTATCGCAGGTATCGGACCTGGAGTTGGTCAGGGTATCGCAGCGGGTTATGGTGCAAATGCAGTAGGACGTAATCCAGGCGCAAAAGGTGATATCATGTCTACCATGCTTCTTGGCCAGGCGGTAGCCGAGACCACAGGTCTGTATGGTTTGGCGGTTGCCATGATCCTGTTGTTTGCAAACCCATTGATTTAAACACAGATTTGTGTGCAAGAAAAGAATGATGCACAGCTATCTGTGCAGGAAAGGTGAGAAGACATGGGTGATAAAATATTTGGACTTGACTCCCAGTTATTAGTGGACACGGGAATTACGTTGATCGCCATGTTGGTTTTGTTTATCCTGCTTTCCTATCTGCTGTTCAATCCGGCGAGGAAGCTGATTCAGAAACGAAAGGATTTTATCCAGGGGCAGCTGGAGGAGGCCGCGAAGGCGCAGTCTGATGCCAAAGAGATGAAGATCCAGTATGATGAGAAGCTTGCCCAGGTGGATGCGGAGACGGCAGAACTTCTTGCCGATGCGAGGCGCAAGGCTCTTGACAAGGAAAAAGAGATTGTGGAAAAGGCATCGGAGGAGGCACACCAGATCAAGGTGCGTGCCGAGAAGGAAGTAGAGCTTGAGAAGAATAAGGTTCGCGACGAGATGAAACAGGAAATGGTTCAGGTTGCATCTGCCATGGCAGGAAAATTCGTGGAAGCATCCATGAACAAGGATAAACAGGCGCAGCTCATTGACGAGACATTGAAGGAAATGGGTGATGAGACATGGCAAAGTTAGTTTCTAAGGTATACGGAGACGCTTTATTTTCACTGGCGCTCGAGGAAGACCGCCTGGATGAGATCTGGGATGAGGTGAAAGGACTCCAGACCGCACTGGAAGAGAATAAAGAGTTTATGGAAATTATGGCACATCCTGAGATGACGCAGGAGAAGAGCAGGGATCTGGTGGAAAGTGCCTTTCAAGGCAAGCTGTCAGAGACCATGATGGGATTTCTTCAGATTCTTGTGAAGAAAGGGCGTTTTGGGGAAATCCTGCCTGTGCTGGATCATTTTCAGAGTGAGGCAAAGGAATATAAAAAGATTGGGGTTGTCTATGTGACGACGCCCACGGAGCTGACCCAGGGCCAGAGATCCAATGTGGAAGAGCGTCTGAGAGCGACTTCCGGATATGACAGCCTGGAGATGAATTATATTGTGGAGCCGAAACTACTGGGAGGCATCCGTATCCGCATTGGTGACAGGGTTGTGGACAACAGTATTCAGACGAAGTTAGAAGAGATGACTAGAAGCTTGGCGAAGGTCAGAGTCTGACTTCAAGGAAAGAAGGTGTTTGGTAAACATGAATTTAAGACCTGAAGAAATCAGTTCAGTGATCAAGGAAGAAATAAAAAAATATAGTACTGAGTTTGAAGTATCAGATGTGGGAACCGTAATTCAGGTAGCAGATGGAATTGCCCGTATTCATGGCCTGGAAAAGGCGATGCAGGGTGAACTTCTGGAATTTCCGAATGAGATCTACGGAATGGTGCTGAATCTGGAGGAAGATAACGTAGGTGCCGTTCTGTTGGGAGATACATCTAACATTAACGAGGGAGACACTGTAAAGACCACCGGACGCGTGGCGACGGTACCAGTTGGTGACGCCATGCTGGGACGTGTTGTCAACGCACTGGGACAGCCGATTGACGGCAAGGGACCGATCCACACGACCAAGGTCCGCCCGGTAGAGAGAGTGGCAAGTGGTGTTATTTCCCGTAAATCAGTAGATACACCGTTGCAGACAGGTATCAAGGCCATTGATTCCATGGTGCCAATCGGAAGAGGACAGCGAGAGCTGATCATCGGTGACCGTCAGACAGGAAAGACCGCCATCGCAGTGGATACGATCCTGAATCAGAAAGATCAGGATGTTCTGTGTATCTATGTAGCGATTGGACAGAAAGCTTCTACGGTGGCCAATATTGTGAAGACGTTAGAAGACAATGGAGCCATGGATTATACGACAGTTGTGGCATCTACTGCCAGTGAATTGGCTCCCCTCCAGTACATTGCCCCTTATGCGGGCTGTGCCATCGGTGAAGAGTGGATGGAAGCCGGAAAGGACGTGCTGATCGTTTATGACGATCTGACCAAACATGCAGCGGCTTATCGTACCCTTGCCCTGCTGCTCCGCCGTCCGCCGGGACGTGAGGCATATCCGGGAGATGTATTCTATCTGCACTCCAGACTGTTAGAGCGTGCGGCGAAGCTTTCAGATAAATTAGGTGGTGGTTCTCTCACTGCGCTGCCGATCATTGAGACCCAGGCAGGCGACGTATCCGCATACATTCCGACAAATGTAATATCCATTACAGACGGTCAGATCTATCTGGAGACGGAGATGTTCAATTCAGGATTCCGTCCTGCGGTAAATCCGGGACTCAGCGTGTCGAGAGTAGGTGGTTCGGCGCAGATCAAGGCGATGAAAAAGATTGCCGGACCGATTCGTATCGAGCTTGCACAGTACCGTGAGCTGGCGGCGTTTTCCCAGTTCGGGTCGGATCTGGATGCCGATACAAAGCAGAAGCTGGATCAGGGAGAACGTATCCGTGAGATTTTGAAACAGGGACAATATGCACCGCTTCCAGTATGGTATCAGGTTATCATCATTTATGCAGCCACGAAAAAATATCTGCTGGATGTAGCAGTTGAGGATATTCTTAACTTTGAGAAGGGACTTTTTGAGTTTATGGATACAAAATATCCAGAAGTTCCAGCGGCTATCCGTGATGAAAAAGAGATCAGTGATGATACCGAGAAGAAACTGATTCAGGCGATCGAAGAATACAAAAAGCAATGGGCTCATGATGCCTGAATGGAGGGTTGTATATGGCCTCAATGAGAGATATAAAAAGGCGTAGAGAAAGTATACAGAGCACTTCCCAGATCACGAAAGCCATGAAACTGGTGTCCACGGTAAAACTGCAGCATGCCAAGGGACGTGCCGAGGAGACAAAGCCCTATTTTGATAAGATGTATGAGACGGTTTCCGGCATGTTGTCCAGATCAGGCAATGTGGATCATCCGCTTTTGTCTGAGCGCCAAAAGACCGGCAACAGAAAAAAAGGCGTGATCCTTATCAGTTCCAACCGGGGTCTGGCGGGCGGATACAATTCCAATATCGTCAAGCTGGTAACCCAGGGAGATTTTTCTGTGGAGGATACGATTGTATTTCCAGTAGGAAGAAAGGGAATGGAGTCGGTGCAGCGTCTGGGATATACCTGTCAGGGGGATTATTCTGAGGTTATGAATAATCCACTCTTCGGGGATGCGGTATCCATCGGAAAAACGGTAGTCTCGGCGTTGGAGAGCGGTGAGATCGATGAGGTGTATCTTGCCTATACCGTATTTAAAAATACCGTGACCCATATTCCGACGCTGATTAAGCTGCTTCCCTTTACCCAGGAGGATATCCAGAATATGGAGGAAGCTGCGAAGCTGGAGGAGTCTGAGGGAGAAGACGGAGCAAAGAAAGCCGAAGCTCTTATGAACTATGAGCCGGAGGAATCGGAGACTTTGGGCTACATTATTCCGATGTATATGAACAGCCTTATATTTGGTGCGCTGGTGGAAGCAGTGGCAAGTGAAAATGGTGCCAGAATGCAGGCGATGGATTCGGCTACCAGCAATGCCGAGGAGATGATCGACAAGCTCGGCCTGCTGTATAACCGGGCAAGACAGTCAGCGATCACCCAGGAATTGACAGAGATTGTTGCCGGAGCGTCGGCAATCGAATAAAGAATGTCCCGATACGGGACAAAAATGTGCAGAAGTGTGCACAAGTAAAGAAGAAAGGAGTGAAGCTATCACAATGGCAGCAAATAAATCGGAAAAGAACGCTGGAGTGATCACTCAGATTATAGGTGCGGTACTTGACATCCGGTTTCAGGAAGGAGAGCTTCCGGAGATCTATGATGCGATAAATATTACGACAAAAGACGGAGAAAAGCTGGTGGTAGAGGTTTCACAGCATCTCGGTGACGATACGGTCCGTTGTATCGCCATGGGTCCCACTGACGGACTGGTGAGAGGGATGGAAGCCACCGCTACGGGGGCGCCGATCACGGTTCCGGTAGGAGAGGAAACTCTCGGAAGGATGTTTAATGTCCTGGGAGAACCCATTGACGAGAAAGAGCCTCCAAAGGTAAAAGAGCACCATCCGATCCACAGAAAAGCGCCAGCCTTTGAGGAGCAGTCCACACAGGCGGAGATGCTGGAGACAGGAATCAAGGTCGTTGACCTTCTCTGCCCTTATCAGAAGGGTGGAAAGATCGGTCTGTTCGGCGGTGCAGGAGTTGGAAAGACGGTACTGATCCAGGAGCTGATCACGAATATTGCGACAGAACACGGAGGATATTCGGTATTTACCGGAGTTGGCGAGCGTACTCGTGAGGGAAATGACCTTTACTATGAGATGATTGAGTCCGGTGTTATTGATAAGACCACGATGGTATTTGGTCAGATGAATGAGCCGCCGGGAGCGAGAATGCGTGTTGGACTCACCGGACTTACTATGGCGGAATATTTCCGTGACAAGGCGGGGAAAGACGTACTTCTGTTTATTGATAACATTTTCCGTTTTACCCAGGCAGGTTCAGAGGTGTCAGCGCTTCTGGGACGTATGCCCAGTGCGGTGGGATACCAGCCCACGCTCCAGACGGAGATGGGTGCTCTTCAGGAGCGTATTACATCCACGAAGAGCGGATCTATCACTTCGGTACAGGCGGTTTATGTACCTGCGGACGACCTGACAGACCCAGCTCCAGCGACGACCTTCGCCCATCTGGATGCGACCACGGTGCTTGACCGTTCCATCTCAGAGCTCGGTATCTATCCTGCTGTGGATCCATTGGGATCTACTTCACGTATTCTCGATCCCCGAATCGTGGGAGAAGAGCATTATGAAGTGGCTCGTGGTGTGCAGGAGATTTTACAGCGTTACAAAGAACTGCAGGATATCATTGCGATCCTCGGTATGGATGAGCTGTCTGAGGACGAAAAGATGCTTGTAAACCGTGCCAGAAAGGTGCAGCGTTTTCTTTCCCAGCCCTTCTTTGTGGCAGAACAGTTTACTGGCCTGGAAGGTAAGTATGTTCCGATTTCAGAGACAATCCGTGGATTCAAGGAGATTCTGGAAGGTAAACATGATGATATTCCGGAAAGTGCATTTTTGAATGCCGGAACCATCGACGATGTCGTAGCACGTAAGTAACGTGCTGTGGCCACTGCTTACGTACCGCGATAGGAGAGACAGTAGTGGGTTGTGAAGTCGTGGAAAGAAAGGATTGAAATATGGCAGAGTTGAAAAAATTCCGTCTGGAAGTGATTTCACCGGAGCGGGTGTTTTACACCGGAGATGTAGAGATGGTGGAACTCACGACCATAGAAGGAGAGATCGGTGTCTATGCAGATCATATACCCTTGACCTCGATCGTAGCTCCCGGAGTTCTGACGATCACGGAATCATCAGGCGAGAAAGGGATAAAAGAGGCCGCTGTTCTGGAAGGGTTCCTGGAAATTCTACCGGATCAGGTGACGATTCTTGCCCAGTCCTGTGAATGGCCGGATGAAATCGACATGAACCGGGCGCTGGAGGCAAAGGCAAGGGCAGAGAGAAGAATTAAGAGCACAGATGCAAATGTGAATATGGCAAGAGCGGAACAGGCGCTTCGTAAGTCGCTGGTTCGGATCAACTTGGCTGAACAGGCGCGGAAGCTATAATTTAAGTTAAGTAAAGTAATTTCAGATTTCTATGTGGTTTATCGACCCAAAGAATTTCTGAAATTACTTTTTTGTTAAATAAAAGAGGGGAAAACGGAAATCTATGAAAACATTTAAGATTGGAGAGATCGAGATCGGCGGATCTGCGAGACCGATTGTAATACCGGAGATCGGTATCAATCACAATGGCAGCCTGGAGACAGCGAAAGAGATGGTATTGTCGGCACATCGCGCCGGAGCCAGGCTGATCAAGCACCAGACCCATATCGTGGCAGATGAGATGGCGGGAGCAGCTAAAAAGGTGGTTCCTGGCAATGCAGATGTCTCGATCTATGAGGTAATGGCGAACTGCGCTCTGGATGAGGAAGAAGAGCGGGAGATGATGCGCTATACCGAAGAGCTGGGAATGGTATTTTTAAGTACACCATTTTCCAGGGCGGCGGCGGACCGACTGGAAAAAATGGGCGTAAAAGCATATAAGATCGGCTCCGGCGAGATGAACAATTATCCGTTGCTGGAACACGTGGCAGCTTTTGGTAAGCCAATGATCGTCTCTACCGGCATGAATGATTTAAACAGCATAGATAAAGCCATTGGGATACTGGAAAAACATAGAGTGGATTATGCTCTTCTGCACACCACGAATCTTTA
Organism: uncultured Eubacterium sp.; assembly: GCA_948848225.1. GTDB lineage: Bacteria > Bacillota > Clostridia > Lachnospirales > Lachnospiraceae > Eubacterium_F. The sequence goes on along the minus strand of CAQOJF010000002.1, from coordinate 22,662 downwards.
TCCCACCACACCGGGGCAGGTGAGGTTAGGGGCAATGCAGCAGATGATGGCGGCATATCCCGATATACCAGTGGGGCTTTCTGATCATACGTTAAATAACAATGCCTGCATCTCAGCGATGGCTCTGGGCGCGAAAGTGGTAGAACGGCATTATACCGACCGAATGGATAGACAGGGACCGGATATCGTGTGTTCCATGGACGAGAGGGCGCTTCGTGAGCTATTACAGGCGGCCGGGGAGGTTCCTGACATGCTGGGAGGCACGAAAGAGGCTTTGAAGGAGGAACAGGTAACAATCGACTTTGCTTTTGCCACTGCGGTCACCATCGCACCGGTGAGAGCAGGGGAAATATTTACCAGGGAAAATCTCTGGGTGAAGCGGCCTGGGACAGGAGAGATCCCGGCAGAGAAATATGAGGAGATACTGGGGAAAAAAGCCCGTATCGATATAGGCAGGGATGTACAATTAACATGGGACATGTTAAAATAAGTTCTAAAGAACTTATTAGTAAGTTGCTTACGCAACTTGGTATGTCAGAAAGCGTGCACAATAACTATGTTATAATAAAAATATACCATAAAAAACTGGTTTTCAGCAGGTGGTGGCACTTGACAAAAGGTGCTGGAATTAATATAATTCTAATATACATTAAGCGGTTAAAGTGAAGCGATGATACCAAAAGGGGGGATCTTATGACCAGACGGGAAATAGATTTAGAGATCCAAAAAAAGAATTATCAGAAGGAATTATTGTTGTGCCAAAAGGCCGGCGGTGATATCGACAGGTATCGCCGCCTTTCATTCGACGTATTGCAGCTGGAACAGATCAGAAGAGGACTGGAAAGCGGCGTAGATGTGGAGGTATATCTGGATCCCCATAAGAGCTGGTTAGAGATGGAGGAGACCCGTGTTTCAATGGAAACTGGTTTTGATATGGGCAAGTACATTGACCAGGGGTTTGACTGGATGCAGTGCAATGAAATACGGGCAGGCATACAGGCGGGAGTAAGTGTTGCAAAATATCTGGATGTGAGTTATCTGGCAGCCCAGATGAAGGAGATTCGAAAGGGGCTGCAGCAGAAACTGGATGTTTCCCAGTATGCTTCTCCCCAATTTGACTGGTTCCAGATGAAGGAGATTCGTCTGGGACTGGAAAAGAAGATGAATGTGTCTATTTTTGCTAAACCAGAATATACATATACGACAATGCGCGCCATCCGTCTGGGACTGGCAGATGGGATCAATCTTATCCCTTTTATTGAAAAGGGGTATACCGGTACCATTCTCAATGAGATCAGCCGGGGAATCCGTATGAACTATGATATCAGTGAATATCTGAAACAGGGTTACGATGCGGAACAGCTCAGACAGATCAATAATGCCCATGAGTATGGCGTGAACCTGGTGCCATATCTGCGAAAGGGAATTCATGGTGTACAGCTGCAGGAGATCATTACTGGTCTGAAAGAGGGCCTGGATGTGTCCCGGTATGCAGATATCCGGTTTAACTGGTTTCAGATGCGTGAGATCCGCTATGGGCTGGAACGGAAGGTAGATGTTTCTATCTATGCCTCGCCGGATTTTACGGCGAAGCAGATGGAGGTGATCCGAAAGGGACTCTTAGAGGGCCTGGATGTAACCAAATATGCGAAAATATATTTTGAGCCGGAACAGATGGAAGACATCCGGCATGAACTGGGTGAATCCAACGACGAGTTTTCCGAGGAAATCGAGCGGCTGCTGCAGGATTCCTTAGAGGAGAAAGAGACGCTGGTGAAGCCGGTGGAAACAAAACAGGAAGAAACGACGGACGAAGATTATGTCTTTAACCCATGTGTTATTGTGTCTGAGGATAAGATGACGGTTACCATGGATTTCTCCCTGGTAAGCGGCGAGATGCAGGAAAAACTGGAAGCGCTTACGGTACCGGCTTTGATTCGCCTTCTGAGGCATAATGACGTCAGACAGGGAGTGCTCAGCGACCGCATAAGGGCGATCGTGGAACATAAGCAGTTCAATAAATCCGTCGTTGTGGCAGAGGGAAAAGCTGCGGTGAATGGCGAGGATGGAAAATTCACGTTTTATTTTAGAAAAGAGTTAAACCGCAAACCAAGAGTGCTGCAGGACGGTTCTGTGGATTACAAGAGTATGGAGCTGTTTGAAGTTGTAAAAAAAGATATGCTGCTTGCCGAATACCAGCCTGCCACGCAGGGGGTACAGGGATTTGACGTAACAGGAAGAATGATCGCGCCGAAACAGGGAAAAGAATTGCCGCCGTTGACGGGAGAAGGCTTTATGATGACGGAGGACAAAAAGCAGTACTATTCCCTGCTGGACGGCATTGTTGAGCTGGATACCTATAATCATAAGCTGATTGTCCGGAATCTGTATATTGTGCCTGGTGATGTGGACGCTTCCGTTGGAAATATTGATTTTAACGGTGATATCAATATATTGGGAAATGTGCATTCCGGGTTTACGATCACGGCGACGGGAAGTGTGGTCATAGACGGACATTGTGAAGGATGCCAGATCGAAGCCGGGAAAGATGTGATCATTCGTAAAGGATGCCAGGGCAAAGGAATCGGAAGGATCGTTTCTGGTGGAGAGATTATGGGCAAATTTTTTGAGTCGGCGACTCTGGAGGCAGAGGGTGATGTGGAAGCCAGCTATCTTCTGAACTGTGAGCTGCGGACTCAGGGTAAGCTTCTGGTGGAAGGACGCAGAGGCGTCATCATCGGAGGATATACCTGTGCCAAACAGGGAGTATCCTGTTTTGGGGTAGGAAATATCGCGGAGATCAAGACCGTTGTGGAAGTGGGTATTGATAAAGACGATATGATGGAATACCAGGAGTTGGTAAAAATGATTGATAAAGTAGACGCCGAGCTCAAGACCTGTGAGTCTGCGCTGCATAAACTGATGGAGAAGCCATCGCGGGATGAGAAGTCTACAGAATTTTTGGCACGGCTTACCAAGGCAGTCTATACACAAAAGAAACAGAAGAAAGATCTTGTGAAAGAACAGTCGGTGAAGATGGATAAGATGACCAAACAGAGAGGCGCACGCGTCCGGGTGTCAGGAAGAGCTTTTCCGGGAACTTTATTGTATCTGAATACCGTTCCGCTGGCATTAAAAGAGGCATTTTATAATGTAGATTTTGTGGCTCAGGACAATCGAGTGGATATGATACCACGATAAGGAGGTGTAATCGTATGCAGAAAGGAACAGGGTTATTGCTTGAATATCTTATTTCGATGATAGAGAGCAGAGATTTTTTTGCGGAACACCACTGTGAGAAAGTGAGAAAATTTACGGAGATCATGCTGGTGAAGATCCGCCAGTTCTGTCCGGAATACAAATTATCTGTCAGGGATTGTGAGCATATTGCCTTTGCTGCCATGATGCACGATCTGGGCAAGATGACAATACCGGATCATATCCTTCATAAGCCTGGAAAGCTGACTTTTGAAGAAAAGCAGATCATGCGGAATCACACAAGAAAGGGACGGCAGATTTTTGAACATATTCGTCAAACCTTGAGAAAGGAAAATATGGAGTACGAATTGTTCCGCTGTTGTGCCGAGGTGTGCATGTATCATCATGAGCGGTTTGATGGAGGCGGTTATCCGAAGGGACTGGCGAAGGATGAGATTCCCATATCTGCGCAGATCGTCGGGCTGGCGGATGCCTATGATTCACTGATCAGTGAGAGGATCTACAAGCCTGCTTATGGCAGAGCGGAAGCATTTGAGATGATTATGAAGGGCGAATGCGGGATCTTTAACCCGCGTCTTATGGAGATCTTTTCTCTGGTGAGAATGGACCTCGAAGATGTTCAGGATGAGATTGAAAAAATCTATCGTGTAGAAAATAAATAAATATTAGCAGGTAAACGGGGATTTGGACTTTGCTCAAATCCCCGTTTACCTGCTGGCGCGAGTACAAATTCCCACCGTCTGGCTAACGCATTTTCACATGTTTATATGACATAAGGACATTCTTTATTTTTGTATTTTTGATATGATATTGTTATGGAATACATAGAAGTAATTATATTTTATAAAAAAGTATAAGAATGGAGGTAGTGAGATGAAGCGAACATTGCGACGTATTTTGACAGGTGTTCTCTCTGCTGCACTGGTCATCCCGATGTGCAGTACAGGTACTTCCGGAAGTACCGCGGAGGCGGCAGAGGTGCTACAGCCTGTCTATCAATGGAATTTTGAAACAATGGAAGGGGAGACGGTGGAAAATGCCGGAACGGCGTCTCAGGGCAGTGCACTGTTAAAGGGAACAGCAAAAGTAGATCCAGCGGTGGTAGAGATGGCTGGGAAAAAATATTCCTCTGACACCAACCATGTTCTGAAGCTTGCCGGTGGGGCGAAAGGCAGTTCCTATGTAGAGCTTCCTAACAATTTATATGAGGGAATAAATGAAAAGACAGGACTGACATGGTCCTTCTGGATGAAACCGGATTCTGGTATATCCAGTTATTCCAGGCTGTTCAGTTCCGCAGACAGTCAGAATAAAAATGAGTTTGCCTTTGCGCCACATTCCAGTTACAGACATATCTTTAACACAGAACCAGAAAAGAATGCCTGGAATCTGGTGACGATTACCGTATCTGCAGATGAAGTTAAGTTCTATGTAAACGGAGCTCTGGCAGAGTCCACCTGCGGTGGAGGCGACTCCCAGGTTTTGACCAGCCGGCTGAGTTCCATCAGCAGCCTTGTGAACAATGCGCTGGGTAAGACTTGCTCGACATGGACCGATGCGGACTGCGCTGTGCAGCTGGACGATGTAAGCCTGTATGACAAGGCTTTGACAGCAGATCAGGTGAAAGCCGTAGCAGAAGGATACGGGATTGATGTGAGCCAGCAGAAACCTCCAGTGGAAGAGATCGTGCAGGATGACGGTTCTGCCGGTATGACAGAGATAAAAGAGCTGGAGACAGCATCTGTAGATGGAAGCAATGTGGTGCGGATCTGGACAGATTCTTCCCAGAAATACTACTATTCCGCTTATCGTAACGGGCAGGTAGTCATGAAATGTGCGCCTCTGGGACTGGTTACAAAGGGAGTAGATTTGTCCCGCAGCCTTGTACTGGATAAAGATTCCATCAAGAAGACAAAAGGAAAAGAAGAGTATGACTGGATTCAGGGAAGTTCCAATCATGTGTCCAAGGAATATCAGGAGACAGCTTTTACCCTCACCCGGGGAAGTAGTAAAATTACTATGATATTCCGTTTGTTTGAGGACGGAATGGCATACCGTTACGAGGTAGATGGTGATACTGGCAGCAGTGATGAAGTGACAGAGATAACCGAAGAGGCAAGCTCCTTCGTACTTCCAGATGCGGCTAATATATGGACGATGGGCGTATCGGCGACTTATGAGGCAAGTACCTATACCCCGCGGAAAGTGTCCAGCATTAAGAGTGCGAACAGCAGTTATGGACCTCCGATCCTGGGAAAAGTACCGACGGATAATGGGGATTACTGGGTGCTTTTGTCAGAGGCAAATGTATATAATGAAGAAGAGCCTTACTGCGCATCCGGTTTTAAGACGAAGTCAGGCAGTACGGCTCTGCAGGTAAATTTCGGCATGTATCTGGAGCAGGAACAGGACGACTCCAAGAACGGACAGACGTATCAGGCTTCCTACAAAGGCATTTCCAGTGTGAAGATGACCGATGTATTCCATACACCATGGCGTGTAGCTGTTATGACAGACAATCTGGAAAAGCTGGTAAACAGCTCCCTGATTTCGGATCTGAATCCGGCGGCAGAGGGAGACTTCAGCTGGGTAGAGCCAGGAACCTCATCCTGGTCATGGTGGTCAACCACCAGTGACGTCATTGACTATGATACTATGTTTGACTATATTGATTATGCCGAGGAGACGGGACAGAAATATTGTCTCATCGATTTTGGATGGGAAGTGTGGAAGGATTATGAAACCAAGATCAGGGAGCTGGTTGCCTATGCAGAGCCAAAGGGCGTAAAACTGCTTCTGTGGTACGGTGTGAATAAGTTTGACCAGCCTCATAAATTCGACCTGGACAATCCAGAGACCATTGAGCAGGAATTTGCCTGGTGTGAAGAACTGGGAATCAAAGGTGTAAAAGTAGATTATATTAACAGTGACAGCCAGTTTGCCATGAAGATCATGTATGATCTGGCATCTATCGCTGCCAAACATAAGCTGGTATTGAATTATCATGGTTGTACCGATCCGAATGGAGAGAACCGGACATTTCCAAATATCTTATCCAGCGAAGCCGTTATGGGTTCTGAGTACTTTAAGTGGGGAAGCGGCTCACCGGTTCAATCGCTGCTGATGCTGCCATATACGAGAAATGTAATTGGCTCCATGGAGTTTACTCCGGTGGGAATGAGCGTTAAAAATGTAACTGCCACCGATGGATTTATGCTTGGTATGACGGTTGTATATGAATCTGCGATGCAGACTCTGGCACATTCTGCCTACGTATACCCAGGGTATGGCGGATCTTCTTTACTGGCTGACCTACCAAGTTCATGGGATGAGAGTAAGCTGCTGGCAGGTACTCCGGGAAGTTCTGTGATCCGGGCGAGAAGAAGTGGGGAAAACTGGTATGTAGGCGCTATGACGGATGCAGCCAGTGATTATGAGATCTCTTTAGACTTCCTGGATGAGGGCGAGACCTATTATGCTTACATTTACACCGATAAAGAAGAAGGTGGCATCGCTGTAGAAACCCGTCAGGTGACATCCGATACTGTGATGGATCTCAGCTTGATGAAAGCAGGAGGCTGTGCGATTAAATTCAGTAAAAATGATCCCATCCGTACAACAGTGTATGATGGATACAAATACTATGAGGCAGAAGATGCACAAATGGGAGAGGGAACCTCTATTTCCCAGACAGATTATGTTTCAGGTAAAAAGTTTGTGACAAATATAGGTGGAAACAGTAAGAAAAATGTAACTTTTGAGGTGGAGGCTCTGGAAGAGGGCGAACATGAGCTCAGGCTGTTCTTTATATCCGCAACTGCCAGGAATCTGTATGTAAAGGTGAACGATGGGGAGCCCATCGAGCTGAGCAGTATGGTTGCTGTGGCTGGCGATGGTAACGCGGTTGCCGCTAAGTCCATCAATGTAAACCTGGAGGCAGGTTCCAATACCATCTGTCTGTATAATGATAAGGCTTCGGCACCAGGTATCGACCGGATCGCGGTATCCAAAGCAGACCTTTCCATGTCGGAGGTAACTTTGTCAAAAGAAGAATATGAATACAGTGGGGAGAGAAATACGCCGGCGGTAACTGTTGTAAGAAACGGTGTTACACTGACCGATGGAGAGGACTATCAGGTTTATTATTCCAACTGTAAACAGGCAGGTACGGCGACAGTGACGGTTGTGGGAATCGGTGAGTATGCCGGCAAGGTGCAGAAAACCTATACCATTAAGAAGGCTCCGGAGCCGCCGCAGGTGACACCGGCACCCCAGGATCCGTCTGGAAATGGCACACAGGCAACACCAGCGCCGTCAGCTCCGACTACTGCACCGAAAGCTGCGGTAAAGAAACCAGCAAAGGTGAAAGGTGTTACGGCTAAGAGTAAGAAGAAAAAGACAATGACAATAAGCTTTAAGAAACTGAAAAATGTTTCATCCTATCAGATTTCTTACAGCATGAATAAGAAATGGAAAAAGGCGAAGACCATCGCTGTAAAAAAATCTGTTTCTAAGAAAGTCATCAAGAAATTGAAATCAAAGAAATTATACTATGTACGTGTGCGTGCTCTCCGTAAATCCGGTTCGAAAAAAATGTATGGCGCATGGAGCACAGTGAAAAAGGTTAAGATCAAATAATAGGATTGTGATAATAGACGTTCCTGGCCCGCCAGGGCTGATCCGGCGGCGCCGTCAAGCAAAATAGAAAAGTACTATCAATCATAGGAGAAGCAGCACAGGCATATTATGAAACTGGTTCCATGGTTGATAGTACTTTTTCTTTGTGGGTTGACGTGCCGGAAAAGAGGTGATAGTATAGAGCTAATCGGCATGATGAGGAGGGGCAGTCATGGAGGAAGAGTGGCAGGATGGGGTCTGGTGGCTGAATTTTAGTCAATATGAAGATCTTAGGCTCTATGAGGTGGGGAGGCAGAGATGCCCTGCGGGCTATGAATTTGGCCCTATTATCCGGGATAAATATATTTTGCACTATGTTTTTAATGGGGAAGGTACGTTATACTTAGACCAAAAAGAGTTTGTGGTTAAAGAACATAGTCTGTTTTTAATGCCTCCCAATACGCTGGTCCGCTATCAGGCGGATGTGGAAAGACCCTGGAAGTATATATGGATTCATATTCATGGATTTAAAGTGGTGGAACTGTTGCAGAAGGCAGGGCTGACCAGAAAGAGACCGGTGTTGCAGCTCCCTGGTATTGGCGCGGAATTGGGAGGAGTTCTTCAGGAGATATATGACTGTCACGAACAGGAGTATACCTGCATGGGAAAATTGTATTATTTTTTCCAGCTTCTGATCGATCATTCGCCGGATAAACCGGAAGACGGGGAGCAGGCAGAACCAGCTCTTCGTTATATTCAGTGGGTCATCGATTATATCAACCAAAAATATTCAGAGCCGATCTGTGTGCAGAGTATAGCCGACTTTTGTGGAATTGACAGATCTTATCTCAGTAAGGTGTTTAAATACGCTACGGGCTATACCATACAGGAGTATTTGATCCGATTTCGGATAAAGAAGGCAAAGCAGCTGCTGAAAGAGACCGCGATGCCAGTGCAGCACGTCTCTTATTCCGTCGGCTATAATGATGCATTTTCCTTTTCCAAGGTATTCAAAAAGCAGACAGGCATGTCCCCATCGGTATGGAGAAATGAAGGGGGAAATAAAATATGAAGTTTATCTCGATTAAAAAAGTTCTGGGTGGAAGATTTATTCATCGCTACGATATTACCTATGAGACAGAAGAGGGACGGGAAAAGATATACGAGATGATCAGCCGGAATCCAGAAGTGAAACGGCTAGAAGACCTTCAGAGGAAAAAAGCAGATGCGGTGGTGCTGATCATGCACGATGAGAGCGGTGAAAAGCTGCTTCTCAACCGGGAGTTTCGTCTGGCGCCAGGGGAGTGGGTTTACAATTTTCCCGCAGGGTTGATAGAACAAGGAGAGACGCCGGAGGAGAGCGCTGGCAGAGAATTAAAGGAAGAGACGGGGCTTAAATTGTTAAGCATCAAAGAAATCCTGCCCATCAGTTACAGTGCGGTGGGATTTTCCAATGAGACTAATCTCTGTATCCTGGGAACAGCGGCGGGCAGGATCCAGAAGAGTGATTCTCCGGCGGAGGAGATCGAGGCCGGGTGGTATACGAAGAAAGAGGTCCGGCTTCTTCTGCAGAAGGAGCTTTTTGCCGGGAGAACCCAGGCATACAGCTATTTATGGAGCAAGCAGTAAATTATAGAAAACAACTGGAAAAGTATTTCAAATTATGTTAAAGTATTTAACGGAAGAAAATCTCAGATAGGGGGCAGAAAAGTGAAGAATAAAAGTATTGGAATAATAGCAATTATTTTAATTACACAGATCATCGTGATGGCGATCGTGTATTATTTTGTGGATTTTTCTGTGACAGGATCAATGAAAGAAAATGCTGTGAAGACGATGGAAACCGTTTCCCAGGAACGATCACAGATTATCGAGAATTATATTGTTGATACGGAAAACTATCTGACGGCATACAGCCGTGCAGGGGAGATCAAAGCACTTTTGAAGAACCCTTCAGATGAAGATATTGTCAGGGAAGCCCAGGAATATACAGAGCGGTTTAGTGAGGACCGGGAGTACCTGGAAGGCATTTATACAAGTAACTGGGAAACCAATGTGCTGGCACACACCAATCCCAAAGTGGTGGGCATAACCACGAGAGAGGGCGAAGCGTTAACGGCGCTGCAGAAACTTCTGTTGGATTCGGAAAAAGTGTATAATGCAGGAATCATCATTTCACCTGCCAGCAAGACACAGATCATTTCCATCTACCGGGCGTGTTATGATGAGGAAGATCATCCCATCGGTCTCGTGGGAGGCGGAATTTTTACCGAAGGACTGGTAAATATACTGGACAGTCTGCCGGCAGAGGGAATGAAGCAGTTAAATTATTACCTGGTGAATACGAAGACAGGGGAATATATTTTCCATTCGGATAAAGACAAAATAACCAAAGTTGCAGAGGAACAATACATCAAGGATATATTAAAACAGATCAAGGATGGCGACGGTTCTGGATCACTGACCTTTGAGGAAGGGAATACGGAGTATCTGGCTTCCTATCAGTTTATGGATGGAAGAGACTGGGCATTTGTCATTACAGATCCCTCATCAGAGGTCTTTAGTTCCCTGGGAAGGATTCGGTTTATGCTGGTCCTCATCTGTATCGTTGGCGTAGCCATTTTGATGGCATTTACATATAAGATTATCGACCGCTTGATAAAGTCTCTGAAAGAGGTTGTGGAAACTCTGGGATTATGCAGCGGTTCCCTTAACACAAAGACCGATGATCTGAGTACGCACGCCCAGAGCCTGGTAGGGTGCGTGACAGAAAACACCTCAATCATCGAAGAGTTGACGGCGAGTCAGGTACATACAGATGATATCGTGGAAGATGTGCACGAGAAGGTTATCGACATTGGCAAATGGATGGAAAATACGATGGAGCATCTGGGAATGAGTGTAAAATCCAGCGAGGGATTGATCCGTCGTTCCAGTGAGATGAATGAACAGGCGCAGAATGCCTATGAAAACAGCCGCAAGACTTTTGAGGAAACGAAAGAGGTAGTCAGGGATGTTATGCAGCGGTTGGAGGAAATTACCAGGATTAACAAGATGACAGGGGAGATTGTGGACATTGCTTCCCAGACAAAGCTGCTGTCATTAAATGCGTCCCTGGAGGCGGCAAGAGCCGGAAAGGCTGGGAAAGGGTTTGAAGTGGTGGCGGAGGAGATTGGCGAGCTGGCACAGACGACGACGGCGACAGCTGGTGACATCCAGAGTATATGTGACGCTGCCAATACTAGTATAGAAGACGTTAAGAAATGTTTTGATACGATCATACAGTTTTTAGAGCAGACGGTTATGGGACAGTTTGAAATCTTTGCAGAAAATGCCCGTCAGTACAGTGTTTCAGCAGATCAGTTACGTCATGATATTATGGATTTAAATCAATCATCGGATGTACTGAGCAATTCGCTTCAGCAGATCACTACCAGCGTAAGCTCTGTCAAGGAGGTTACCCGTGAAAATAGTACTGCTATTGGAATGATTGGACAAAAAAATGGTAACACTTCCCAGATAGCAGATAAAATCCGTCTGCAGTCGGATGATAATAGAAAACTGATCCTGCAGTTGGAAAAATTGATCAAACGTTTCAAGTTTTTTACGTCCTAAAATTGGAGATGAATTATAATGAAACAAATCAGAGAATTATTTCAGGCAACAGATATGACGGTAGGAAGACCTTGGGAAAAGATCATTGCATTTACACTTCCTATGTTGATCGGAAACATTGCCCAGCAGCTGTATAATACAGTAGACAGTATTGTCGTAGGTAAATATGTAGGGGACAATGCCCTGGCCGCAGTGGGAAGCGCCGGACCGATTCTGAATCTTCTGCTTGTGTTGTTTATAGGTATCAGTATGGGTGCCAGTATTATGGTAGCCCAGTACTACGGGGCAAAGCAGAGAAAGGATCTCTCCTGCACCATAGGAAATTGTATTCTGCTGACAGCAGCAGCGGTGGCTATCATTATGGCTCTGTCATTGATCATTGTGAAGCCGCTGCTGGTACTTTTAAAAACGCCGGAAAGTATTATTGGCTGGTGTACTTCGTATCTTATGATTATGTTTATCGGTATCGTGGGATGTGCCTACTACAATATTCTCAGCGGTGTTCTGAGAGGTCTGGGAGATTCTTTTTCGGCATTGTTGTATCTTCTGGTATCTACCGTATTGAATATTGCCCTTGATTTGCTTTTTGTGGCAAAGCTGGGGATGGGAGTCAGCGGCGTGGCGCTTGCTACAGTGATCGCCCAGGCGGTATCAGCAGTCCTGTGTTTTTGGCGTCTGGCTAAGATGACGGAGATATTTGACCTGAAACTCTGTTATATGAAGCTCCATAAAAAATACGCGAAAAATATCGTCCGTCTGGGACTTCCCTCTGGTCTGACCCAGGCGATCTTTTCCATGGCTATGATCATTGTACAGTCACTGACCAACAGTTTCGGTGAAATGTTTATCGCGGCGAATGTAATCGTCATGAGAGTGGATGGCTTTGCGATGCTGCCCAACTTTTCCTTTGGAACTGCCATGACAACATATGCCGGGCAGAATGTGGGAGCGAGAAAACAGGATCGTGTGAGCCAGGGAGCGAAGCAGGGCACATTGATTGCTGTGCTCACCACATCTGTTATCACTGGCGCGATTCTTATTTTCGGAAAACAGCTTATGGGGATCTTTACTGACACCACAGAGCTGGTGGATCTGAGTCGGCGTATGATGGGGATCATCGCATTCGGATATATAGCGATGGCAGTAACCCAGAGCTTATCCGGGGTTATGCGGGGAGCTGGTGACACCATGACGCCGATGTGGATTTCTTTATTTACTACAGTTGTAGTGCGCGTACCTGTGGCATATGGCATCGCATATCTGACCAGAAGCGCGGAACTTCCCAATGGAAGGCAGGAATGTATCTTTATTTCATTGTTATGTTCCTGGGTGATCGGCGCAGTGGTGACGGCGATTTTTTACCGCATGGGAAAATGGAGAGAGAAGGCGTTGAGTTAGCGCTGAATGACAGAAGGGCAGTATTTGACTGCCCTTCTATAATATTTACGCGAAGTGTGGCGCTCGTGGTTTTTGAGAGGAGAAAATATGATTTTAAAAAATAAGATCTATTTGTATGTGACAGAATTTTTTGCGGGGATGTCCGTGATGGCAGTGGAGCTCGGAGCCAGCCGCCTGCTGGCTCCTTATTTTAGTTCTTCTCAGATTGTGTGGACGATCATCATTGGGACGATTATGATTGCCATGGCTCTGGGGAATATTTATGGAGGAAGGGCTGCCGACAAAAATCCCGATCCAGACAGGCTGTACCGGCGGATGATTGTGGCGGCTGTGTGGATCGCAGCCATTCCCCTGGTGGGCAAATATATCATACTGGGAATCTCCGCTCTGCTTATATTTTCCGTGAGCAGCAATTTTCTGATCTGGGCCGCATTTGCCGCCTGTATGGTCATCTTTGTATTTCCTCTGTTTCTTTTGGGAACGGTAACCCCTTCCCTGGTAAAATACACCATTGACAGCTTAGAGGACAGTGGAAAGACCGTGGGCATGCTGAATGCTTCCAATACCATAGGCAGCATCATCGGAACTTTTGTGCCAACCTTCGTGACGATTCCTGCCTTTGGAACTTCGGTGACATTTTTGGTCTTTGCGGGAATTCTTTTACTCCTTGCCCTGATTTATTTTGTGAGCAAAAAGAGAGAGAGCAGGGGTGTTATTGTGGGAGTGATCTTGTTTGTTTTGTGCTGTGCCGGAAGTACCTCCAGCGGTTTTGCCTTTTGGGAGACCGGACTGATTTACGAGGGGGAGTCCGTATACAATTACCTGCAGGTCAAAGAGGACAAAAATAATGTGATCCTCTCCACAAATGTGCTGTTTGGTGTGCAGTCGATACTGCGAAAAGATGCCAGCCTGTCGGGGATGTATTATGATTATATGATGGCGGCACCGGTCATGGCAGGAGTGAATGAAAAAGAAGATCTGGATGTGCTGGTCCTTGGCATGGGGACGGGAACCTTTGCCCTGCAGTGTGAGAGATATTTTGATAACATTCATATCGAGGGTGTGGAAATTGATGAGAAGATTACAAAACTTGCGAAGCAGTACTTTCAGCAGCCGGAAGATATACCAGTGACTACTTATGACGGCAGGGCGTATCTGAACGCTGTGGATAAAAAATATGATGTGATTCTGGTAGATGCTTTTCAGGATATTACCATTCCCTTTCAGATGTCCTCCTTTGAATTTTTTACCCTGGTACAAGCTCATTTGAAAGAGGGCGGGGTAATGGCTGTAAACCTGAATATGAAGGGAAGTGAGGAGGGGGATATCAACCAATACTTGTCGGATACCATCGGCAGCGTATTTAAACATGTATATACGATAGATGTGCCCGGATGTACAAACCGTGCCTTATATGCTTTTCATTCTAAGGAGACCATGGATCGCTTCAAAAGAGGGATCGATGCTGAGACCGACGCGGATCTCACGGGACTTATGCAGAAAATACTAAAGGGAATGCGGCCTTATGAGGCTGGAAATCTCATAATGACAGATGATAAGGCGCCGGTGGAGCTTCTGGGGATGCGGGTCATCGACAGTCTGATCCGGGATGAGGTGGAGTATTACCGGGGTATCTATGAAAGAGAGGGTGTAGAGGGGCTTCTAAAAGGGCTTTAAGAGCCACGCTGTGTCCGCTCAATTGGCGCCGTCGAGCTAGCCGTTGCGTTGGGGGAATTCAACCGATGGTTGATAGATATCTACGGATGGTTGCTGTTCCTGTCAGGATCGGGAAGCTATAATGATAGTGGGAGTTGTGAAACAACGAAGCAATCCGAGGCATCATGAAATTGTTTCGTAGAAAAAGGAGGCAGAAAATATGAAAAGTGAATTTGTAAGGCCGCAGAGACTGGAGAAGATAGAGCTGCCGGATGATGGAAAGATAAGGATTTTCCAATGTATAGGGAACCGTGTGATTACTCAGAACGAGCTTGAGGGAAAATCCAAAAAGGATGTACCAGTAATTCCTCTCGCCATTGAGACGGATCAAATGCCGAAAGGAAATCTCTGTATAGAAATCTGGGGATCGGCGCAGATCGAAGGATTTATACAAGGCGATGTATCGGCGGGAACTTCGGTCACCTGTGAAGGTGTCCAGGGAGATATAAATGCGGGAGGTTCCGTCACCTGCGAAAGTGTCCAGGGAGATGTAAATGCGGGAGGTTCGGTCACCTGCGAAGGTGTCCAAGGAGACATAAATGTGGGAGGAGCTGTGACATGTGATGGTGTATAGTCAGTAAAATTTTGGTTTTACTGGGAAACAATTGCAAGTGGGGGAACCCCCACCCCCGCTTGTAACTGCCCAAAGTGCTGTCTAGTACTGTTTACTGATAATTCTAGAATTACTTAAAAGGCCTCCGACTTCTGTTCTTCACAATTTTGTTTATAAATATCTTTTAAATCATCAATGGCCATCTCAACGTCAAAAGTATGGAAGCCAGGCCAACATTCATTCATCCTTTTGGCATCAGCGATTTTATATATTTCACGGCTGTATTCGTTTGTGTAATAATGCCAGTAGCGATAGGTATAACCTGCCCAGTACATTACTTCCATGGTATAGGTTGTGCCAGCCTTTCTAAGTCCCTTTACTTCATCATTTAATTCTTCAAGAATATATTCTTCGCCGGCCCATTGTAATCGATCGTAAACATCGTCAAGGGAAGCAGCAGTTTTGCTGTTCATAAAAGATTCTATAAAGGATGGACAATCCAATCCAGATCGTAGCGCAAGTTCAAACAAACGCCCCTGTATGTCGCATAGTTGACGTTTTTCAAGTGTAAAATTATCCATGTTATTCACCTGCCTCTAATATTTCATCAAAGAATTGACCATCACGGCGATATTTCCGGCAGATTTCATCTGCCATTGCAATACCTTTCGAACGATTTGCTTCACTATCTTGTTTTAGTTTTTCACGATCATTCCTAGTAAGTTCTTGTTCGTCAAGGATTTTTATTTTTTGGCAGGCCTTTTTTGTTAAAGCGACATATTGCCGGCCAAGTTTCAACGCTGAAAGACTGTTTATAAGCGCAAGATCCGTGATCTCCCCATTGAAAAAGCGATCCAGAACAACGAACATTCTGTCATTTGCTATATAGCCAACAATCATATCACAGTCTTTACTTAAATTTTTAATACGATTGTAGATAGTTGAATGTTTCGCAGTCTCCATTTTGCCACGATTATATGCGACTAACAATGCCCAATCTAATCCTGGCTCAACATCGAGGATTTTGAGATCTGACAGATTAACACTTAATGTATATAGTTTTGCCTTCGGATAATTACAAATTAAAGTAAGCGGCTGTTTTCGGTCAGTTCCCATGTAAAACCCTTTTCCAAAATCGCAGTGTTCCCGGCTTATAGGTGCAATAGCGCCATGAATTCCCGACTTTGAACCGTGATAAAGAGTTACTATCTTATTTGTACTGATCATATAGTCACTTTCAGATTCCTTTATAATTTCGGAGCTATTCATAATGACCTCCTTGATTTCCATTTCATATTTTCCTTACTCCCCTCGCTCCTTTCCCCAGAAAAACAGGGCGATGGTACCGGGGCCAGTGTGGCTGCCAATGGTAGTGCCGATGTGGTTGATTTCCACCTTACCATTTAAGTGAGGGAAGCGGGCTTCTACCAGGGCAGCTACCGTTTTTGCGTCTTCCAGGCAGGCGGACTGGGAGATGTAACATTTTCCGTCATAGTCTGTTCCGTTATCTGCCAATTCTTCCATCTTATCCACAATGGCGCGGATGACTTTTTTCTTTGTCCTTATTTTATACCGGGGGATCAGCTGCCCCAAGTGGTTCATGTCCAGCAGCGGGCAGATATTCAGCAGACCACCGACAACGCCGGCGGTCTTAGAGATCCGGCCGCCCTTGATATAAAAAGTCAGGTCAGTGGAGAAAAACCAGTGATTCACATTCAGGCGGTGGGAAACCGCCCAGTCATAAACTTCTTCCAGAGTTTTTCCCTCGTCCCGGAGATCTGCCAACCGATCCATCAAAAGACCATAGCCAGAAGAGGCCCCCAGAGAATCCACGATCAATATTTTCCGTTCTGGATATTTTTCCGAAAGATTGCTGCTAGCGATATTGGCGGAGCCGATCACGCCGGAGATACCGGAGGAGAGGGTGACATGAAGAATATCAAGTCCCTCTTTTAAAAATGGCTCAAAATAAGCCTCAAACTCATCAGCATTGATCTGGGAAGTTTTAGTATCTGCGCCCTCCAGCATGGACTGGTAAAATTTATCAAATGGGATAGATTTTCCAAGATCGTCGGGATATTCTTTTCCGTCCAGTTCAAAATGAAAACAAATATATGAAATCTCTTTTTCTCTAAAGTGTTCTTCGCTTAAATCTGCTGTGGAACAACAGCTGATCACATAATTCCCCATAGCGCCCTCCATAAAAATTTTAAAATTATAATGATTGTAGCATTAATGAATGAGAATTTCAATGGTTGCTTTTAACAGAACCAGGGTATATACTTTAGCTAAAAGGAATACTTTAAAATATGGAGGATATGTCATATGAAAGTTTTATGTTTAAATGGAAGTCCGCGGGAACACAGCTGCACCTATACGGCGCTGAGAGAGGTAGCGGATACGTTGGAGAAAAATGGAATTGAAACAGAATTTGCCTGGGTGGGGAATCAGCCGGTGGCAGGCTGTATCGCCTGTGGTAAATGCGCCGGAAAGGGGCGCTGTATTTTTGATGACAAAGTGAATGAGATTCTGGAGCATTTGGATGAATACGATGGCATTCTGGTGGGATCTCCTGTGTACTATGCGGGACCCTCCGGTCAGGTGCAGGCGTTTTTGGACCGGCTCTTTTACTGCGGCGGTTCCCGGATGAAGGGCAAAGTTGGCGCGGCGGTCGTCTCCTGTCGTCGTGGTGGGGCCAGTGCGGCTTTTGACCGCCTGAACAAATATTTTACAATCTGCAGTATGAACGTCATCGGATCCCAATATTGGAATCAGGTTCATGGCTCCTGTCCGGAGGACGTGAAAAAGGACGAAGAGGGCTTACAGACGATGCGGACGCTGGGAGAAAATATGGCGTGGGCTCTGAAAAACAGAAAAGCGGGAATAGAGGCAGGCATCGAAACGCCAGAGTACGAGGCGAAGATCCATACCAGTTTTATCCGCTAATGAAACAGGATCAAGATTTCAAAAGTCTGACGCAGGAGGATTCAGAATACAAATATGATATACAAAAATACCATACACGGCAGCTTCTGTAGCCGGAAAAACCGTTTTGTGGCAGAGGTGATGATCGAAGGCAGGCAGGAAACAGTACATGTGAAAAATACGAGCCGGTGCCGGGAGCTGTTGCTGCCCGGCGCCGAGGTGGTGTTAGAACGGGCTGGCAACCCCTCCCGCAAGACGAAGTACGATCTGATCAGTGTCTATAAGGAAAGTCTGGGCTGGGTAAATATTGACAGCCAGGCGCCCAATAAGATCGTGAGAGAGTGGCTGGAGGGACAGGATTATGATGTCGTGCGCCCGGAATATACTATTGGAGATTCTCGCATCGACTTTTATATGGAGAAGGGAGATCAAAAATATCTGATGGAAGTCAAGGGCTGCACGCTGGAGATCGACGGCATCGGATATTTCCCGGATGCCCCTACTGAGCGTGGAATCAAGCATCTGAGGGAGTTGAAAAAGGCGGCGCAGGAAGGATACCAGTGTTATGCGGCGTTTGTGATCCAGATGGAGGGCATTACTGAGGTGCGTCCCAATTTAGAAACCCACAGGGAGTTTGGACAGGCATTGGAAGAGGCAGAAAATGCTGGGGTTAAGGTTTTGTATCTGGGCTGTGCGGTGACGGAAGATACGCTGGAGATCGCGGAGGTCAGAGAGGCTGCTGGGAATATTTCTTGACTTTTTAGGTGTGTAAGATTATACTGGAAAGTAATATAAGGATCAATACAATGAATATAAGGGCGTATTTATCCAGAAGATCAAGAGGATAGCAAAAGAACTTGGGCTGAGAGGATAATTCTGACTGTTTTGAGGAATAAATAGTTTATTGGATTTGGTCTTTGGAGGAAGATTAATGAGACGGAATGAGAGAAGCATTTCCTTCAATGTGGATGCCTATACAGCCAGATTGATCGGAAGGGAGAATGTATCCAAATTAGAAGGAGCAGTTCTTGAAATCGTGAAAAATGCTTATGATGCAGATGCAAAGGTGTTCTGCCTTTATTATAGTGCGTCAGAGAATTGTATCACTATGATAGATAATGGAAGCGGGATGGTAGAAGAAGTACTTCGGGACCATTGGATGACCATTGGCAATTCCTCTAAAAAAACTACTTTTAAAACTGCCGGAAATCGTATTCAAACAGGGGCAAAGGGAATTGGGAGGTTTGCCTTTGATCGTATTTCAGATCGTTGTGAAATGTTGACGATTTCGGAGCAGGGCGGCCTGGAGTGGATCGTCAACTGGGATGATTTTAGTGGAAACAAAAATCTTTCAGATATAAAAGCCCAGTTATTCGATTCGGATGATACGCTGACAGAGTACGCACATATTCATTTATGGACAAATCAGGGAATGGCAAAACTGATTGGGAATTTGGATCTGGGAAAAACAGGAACTGTCTTCCGTTTATACGGTTTGCATGATGACTGGAATGAAAAGACCATGGAGAGATTGCGGAATCATCTGGAGAATCTTCTTCCCCCGGATGTGGTCCAGGACTTTGATATATATTTCTTTGATGATACGACATTAGCAGAAGAGGCAAAGGTTGTAAGCGCCAATATTGATTCTTATGATTACCGGATAGAATTTGTGGTCCAGGGGGATCGGTTAAGTCTTTATTTAAACAGGAATGAATTTGATTTTGGGGAAGAAGAGGAAGAAATATTAAGGGCGGCAGGTATCGCCAGGGAGGAGATACCTTATTTTCATGGTGAGACAAAGCAGATGGAATTTACCTTTGCCGAGATTGGAGAGACCGCAAATCTTATCGGGGATTATAAAGGGGTTCTCTATTTTAACAAAATAACATTTACAAAAAAAGACGCTGAAAAATTTTATTATAAAGACATCACAGGCAGGAAGAATTTTGCCAGAGAATTTGGTGGAATAAAGATTTACAGGGATCATTTCCGGGTGCGTCCTTATGGCGAATATGGGGATAATGACTTTGACTGGCTGGAGTTATCCGCCCGCAGAAACCGTTCACCGGTAGGATTGAGCCATCCCAGGAATAACTGGCGGGTCGGCTCGGAACAGATGATTGGTCTGGTGAATATATCAAGGGAGAACAGCAATCTTGAGGATGCTGCAAACCGGAATGGTATCCAGGAAGGACCTGGATTTGAACAGTTGAAAAGAATACTTATAGCTGTGATCAGTGAGTTTGAACGGGACAGGCAGGGGATTGGCAGAAAGCTGGCGGAGTATGCCAGGAAGAGGGACGAGCTTCAAGCAGAACTAGAAAAAATGCAACAACTTGCAGAGGAGCGCAAAAAGTGGGAGGAGGAGCAGCAAAATAAGAAACCGGGCAGGTTGGAGAGTGACCGAATAGAGAATAAGGGTAGCGGGAGCACAGATCGTAAAGAAGAGGCTCCGACTGCCGATCCTGATAAGGTGATGAAGTTGCTAAGCTCTTATGGTGAAAGACAGGAGCAGGAGATTCAGGAACTAGAAAATGAAATGAAGATGCTTAATACTCTGGCTACGACGGGGATTATCGCAAATATGTTTATGCATGAGATCCGCACGCTGACGAATAATATCGGTCAGGAACTTGATTCGGCATATGAAGCGATCAAGTATGATCAGGATATAGAAGAGGCTTTTAAGAATATTCAGAAGGCAATCATTTTTAAAAAACATTTTGCCTCCTGGTTTGGCGTGACAATTGAATCGATCCGCAAAGATAAAAGGAGACGAAAATGTTGTAATATCAAAGAACTTTTGAAAGATTTTATGGGAACATGGAAGGAGATACTAGAGAGAAATGATGTGCAGCTGATATTCGCCTGTGATGAGGATATTTTGTTTAGATGCTTTGCTTTTGATGTAGAAAATATTATTAGTAACTTTATTTCAAACAGTCTTGCTTCTTTTGAGCGTGAAAAAGAAGAGGTGCTGGATAAAAAAGAGATCAAAGTAACAATTGAAAAAAGAGAAGAGGGATTCATTCTTTACTACGAAGATACAGGATGGGGACTGACGCCTAAATATAAAAAGCGTCCGGAACTGATCCTGGAGGCTTTTGAAAGCGATAGAGGAATTCCAAGTGAAAGTAAAGATGAGGATGGGACAGGGATGGGAATGTGGATTGTAAATCGAACCATACTGGAGTATAATGGAGATATAGATTTATCAGAAAATAAAATAATGAGTAAAGGCTTTAAAGCAATTGTAAGTTTTGGAGGAAAATATGTATAGGATAGGGTATATTGATGATCAGCCAACCCAGTATGAGAATTACAGGAAAAAACTTAAACGCAGATATAAAGATGTGGATCTCATCTTGTTGGAAAATTGTAATACTAAAGAGGAATTTTTGGATAAAATATATGAGGAACGGATCGAAGTACTGTTAGTAGATTACAAGATGGCGGGCTCTTTTGGTTTTAATGGTTCTACACTTATTAATTATATCAATGATCAGATGAGAGATCTGGAGTGTTTTATTTTGACAGCAGTGGAACAGGATCAGATCAATGATGGGCTTGTGACACGGCGAAACAGATATTCTAAGACCATATTTGATACCGAGGGAGATGATCCTGTAAAGCTTAAAAAACTGGAAGAGTTTGTTGATATTCTGAAACAAAGTGCCGATGTGTTCAAAAGGCGCAGTGAAGAGAAGAAAGAGCAGTATCTGTTATTACATGAAAAAAAGCAAGAGGGGAATCTATCACTGTCAGAAGAAAAGGAATACCTTAGGCTGTATCAGGTGTTGTCTTCTTATGGTATGCTTGAGAAGCTTCCAGAAAAGGTTCTGACAAATGATTTTGAAGAAAAATTAGATGCGTTGCTTGCAATTGGAGATCGTATTGTAAAAAAATATGATCAGTAGGAGGAAATATTGAGAGTACACGGCAATAAGATGGTTCGACGGAGACCAAATGTTGGAGAATTAAATAGATATCAGGAAGCCAGGGAATATTTACTGGAAGATTTTTATTGGATGTGCGGTTATTGTGGGAAAAGTGGAGAAATCATGCATCAGAGATTTCATATCGATCACTTTGTTCCTCAAAGCCTTGCACCAGAGCTTACCAATAATTATAATAATCTGGTTCTTGCCTGTCCTAAATGTAATCGAACGAAGTCTAAAAAGTGGCCTACGAAAGATAAGAATGTGCATAATGACGGTTATATCGGTTTTGTTGATCCGGCGACGAAGGAGTTTGATCAGCACCTGGAGCGGAATGATCATGGATTTATACAGGGAAAAACGAAATTGGGAAAGTACATGTGCCAAAGTCTTCATTTTGATATAAGAAGAACAGATCTGTATTGGAAGATTCAGCATTTATATGAGACCCAGAGCCGGCTTGAAGAGTTATTCCTTGAGAATAGATTGAATGGAGACGAAAAAGATTTTTATATTTCATCGAACATCATGTTAAAAAAGTACATACAGGACGCATTTGAAAAAGGTGAGTGAGGACAGTAATAAATAAACCCAGCGAGGATTTCAACAAATATTTTTGAAATCCGAGAGTGTAATATAAAGTGTGTAAGTTACCGTTAACTAAACTTACGCACTTTA
>CAQOJF010000001.1:138448-272938 GCA_948848225.1 uncultured Eubacterium sp. | reverse complement strand
TAAGACGCTGCCCTCTCACGGCAGAAACAGGGGTTCGATTCCCCTACGGACTATTAAAAAAACCGGCAGATGTCGGTTTTTTTGTTGTTTATGCAGAAGGCACAAGCCATGGTGCTTTCCGTGAATGTGAGAAACTCGCAAAGCGTGTTTCACATTGTTTAAATGTCCTCTTCTCTACGGGGCTAGACTTTTCATGCTATGATTTGCCATTATCTGGGACATATGTTAATATATAGATATTACACATCAGAGAGGATGGATTGGATGAATTCGATGGACAAAGAGATAAATGAGATTTCCCCCAAAGCTTTTATTCATATGTTTGGAGAGGCTCCAAAATATAATCGGCGTTTTTGCTTTATTTTGGGATCCGGTGCATCACGTGAGGGTGGGATTCCTACCGGGGTGAAGATGGCAAAGATCTGGGCGGAGGAGTTGAAAAACAAATACGAAGAAACAGAACTGCAGAATCTGATGAAGAAGCTGGACATTAAAAGCATAACTCCTACCAGTGAGAATTATTTTGGAATATAATGCGAAGAGTACGATCAGGCATTGGAATACTTGAACAAAGCCATCGACCTCCGCGATTCTTATAAAGCCGCCTATAAAACCAGGGCGAAAGTGTACCATGCCCTCGGCAAACATGAGAAGGCAAAAAAAGATGAAGAGCGGGCAGAAGCTCTTTTTGATACTGAAAATTAACCACGAAATTCTTTGTGCCGCCTGCGGCGAATGGAGACAAAATAAATGGAGACAGACAAGAAATATTTTAAATGGAATGAATTTTTAAGTTATTATAAGCCCTTCCGGGGGATTTTTGCGGCGGACATGTTCTTTGCCTTTCTGGGGGCGGCCACCACGCTGGTGATCCCGCTGATCGTGCGCTATATTACCGGGACGGTGATCTACATGCCGAAAGAACAGATCTGGAATACGATTCTTATGCTGGGGATTCTGATGACAGCGCTGGTGGGAATACAGTGTTTCAGCAATTATTTCATCGGTAATTACGGTCATGTGATGGGGGCGAAGATCGAATTCAATATGAGAAAAGAAATCTTTGAGCACTATCAGAAGTTATCCTTTTCTTTTTACGACAACCAGAAGGTGGGGCAGCTCATGTCCCGGATCACCAATGACTTGTTTGACATCACCGAGCTTCTGCATCACGGGCCGGAAGATGTGGTGATCTCCTTTATTAAGTTTATCGGGACGCTGGCCATACTGATCTGGGTAAATCCTAAGCTTGCGGTGGCGGCATTCGTCCTGATCCCTGTGATGTTTGTCTACGCCTACATTTTGAATAAGAAAATGAAACGCGCCTTTAAGCGGAACCGGGAAAAGGTGGCGGACATCAATGCCCGCATCGAAGACAACCTCTCCGGCATCCGGGTGGTCAAATCCTTTGCCAATGAAGATGTGGAGCAGGAAAAATTTATGGAAGGAAACCAGGGGTTTCTGGACAGCAAGAAAAACAGTTATTTTTATATGGGACAGTACCATGCCGGGCTGACGGCATTTATCACGATGATCACGGTGCTGGTCATCGTCGTGGGGGCGTTTTTCCTGACCAATGGGTCGCTGAATGCGCCAGATCTCATCACATTTCTGCTCTACATCAACAATTTCACTGAGCCGGTACAGAAGCTTATCAACTTTACGGAGCAGTTCCAGAACGGGATTTCCGGCTATGAGAGATTTCGGGAGATCCTTGCCATCGATCCGGAGATCCAGGAAGCAGAACACCCAGTGGAGGCGGAGAGCCTGCGGGGAGATGTAGAGTTTGATGATGTGGGCTTCCGGTATGAGGAAGATCAGGAAAAGGTACTCAGCCATGTGAGCCTGAAAGTAAAGGAAGGAGAATATGTGGCGCTGGTGGGATCGTCGGGAGCCGGGAAGACGACGCTGTGCAGTCTGATTCCAAGATTTTATGAGGTGACTTTTGGTTGTGTGCGGATTGACGGAGTGGACATCCGGGATTATTCCCTGAAAAGTCTGCGCCGGAATATCGGTGTCGTTCAGCAGGATGTATATCTTTTTGCCGGGACGGTGATCGACAATATACGTTATGGAAGGCCGGACGCTGGCAGGGATGAGATCATAGAGGCGGCGAAGAATGCCAATGCCCATGAGTTTATCATGAATCTGCCGGAGGGGTACGAGACAAACATCGGACAGCGGGGCGTGAAGCTGTCCGGAGGGCAGAAGCAGCGGCTTTCCATCGCCCGGGTATTTTTGAAAAATCCGCCCATCCTTATATTTGACGAGGCCACCTCGGCGCTGGATAACGAGAGTGAGAAAGTGGTCCAGGAGTCGCTGGAAAAACTGGCGAAAAACCGTACGACCTTTGTGATCGCCCACCGGCTTTCCACCATCCGCAATGCCCAGAGGATCCTTGTTCTGACTGAGGAAGGGATCGCAGAGGAGGGGACACATTCCCAGTTGATGGAACAGCAGGGTGTCTACTATAATATGTATACGCTGGCAGGAAATTAGTAAAAGTGCAAAAAAATCCCAAAATCCCTTGCTTTTTGGGAAAACGTGTGATATACTGAAAATGTTATTGATGGAAAATGAGTGGGCGAAAGTCCACTCATTGTTTTTGCGCGGAAGGCACAAGCCATGGCGCCGCCTGCGAACATGAGAAACCTGCAAAGCGTGTTTCTCATCGTTTGTTGTTTAATTTGAATAAAAGGAAAGAGGGTTATCTTTGAGCAAACATCAGAATTATGAGCAGCGTACAGAACAGCTGATCACTCCGATTTTGGAGGAAAATCATTTTGAACTCGTTGATGTGGAATTTGTAAAAGAGGCGGGAAACTGGCATCTGAGGGCTTATATTGACAAGGAAGGCGGGATCACCATTGATGATCTGACCCTTGTAAACCATGCACTCAGTGACTTGATGGACAGAGAGGATTTTATCGAAGAATCCTATATTCTTGAAGTAAGTTCCCCCGGCCTGCTGAGACCGTTTAAGAAACCGAAGGACTACATAAGAAACCTGGGACAGGATGTAGAGGTCAAGTTGTTTGCTCCGGTGACTTTTGAACAGGATGGAAAAAAATATACAGATAAAGAATTTGTCGGCATCTTGAAAGAATATAACGCGCCTGCCGAGGACACAACTGCCGCAGGGAAGATCCTGCTGGCATTTGAAGGTGATGATCAATTGGAGATTGAGATTAAAGATATTGCATTGATTCGAAAAGCGATTGATTTTTAGTATTCAGAATTGGAGGAAAAAGGAAAAATGAAAGCGAAAAATAACAAAGTATCAAGTGGGAATCCCGAATTGATCGAGGCATTGGAGGCGATTGAAAAGGAAAAAGATATCAGTAAGGAGATTTTGATCGACGCCATCCAGAATTCTCTTCTGGCGGCGTGTAAAGATCAGTTTGGAAAATCCGATAATATCCGTGTGACACTGGATGATACCACAGGAGAATTCCATGTATATCAGGATAAAGAGGTAGTGGAAGAGGTAGAGGATGATATGCTTCAGATGTCTCTGACAGAGGCAGAGGCGAGACACAATGTGACAGAGGCAGGGGCTATTGTAAGCATTGAGGTGACGCCGAAGAATTTCGGCAGGATCTCCGCCCAGAAGGCGAAACAGGTTGTGGTGCAGAAGATCCGCGAGGAGGAGAGGAAAGTCCTCTATGATCAGTATTATACCAAAGAACGGGATATCATCACGGGTACAGTTCAGCGCTATTCCAATGGAAATTATACCGTGAATCTCGGCAAAGTCGATACGGTTCTTACTGAGGCAGAGCAGGTGAAGACAGAGAGATTCCGCTCCCATGAAAAGATCAAAGTATATGTGACAGAGGTAAGAGATACCACAAGGGGACCAAGAATCACGGTCAGTCGTACCCATCCGGAGCTTGTGAAGAGATTATTTGAATCCGAGGTGGCAGAGATTCAGAGTGGTGTGGTAGAGATTAAAAATGTTTCCCGTGAGGCGGGATCGCGGTCCAAGATCGCGGTGTACAGTTCCAATCCGGACGTGGATCCGGTGGGTGCCTGTGTCGGCGTCAATGGAATCCGTGTAAATACCGTTGTGGAGGAGCTTCGCGGTGAGAAGATCGACATTGTGGAATGGAACGAAAATCCGGCGATCTTTATCGAGCATGCCCTGAGTCCTTCGAGAGTATTATCCGTTACGGTGGATCCAGAAGAAAAGACGGCATTGGTGATCGTGCCGGATTACCAGCTCTCCCTTGCCATCGGTAAAGAGGGCCAGAATGCAAGGCTTGCGGCAAAACTGACCGGATATAAGATCGATATCAAGAGCGAGACGCAGAGCCTTGAAGGGTAAGGAGTTGATCGTTTGAAGGGGAAAAAGATTCCCATGAGACAGTGTATCGGCTGTCGGGAAAGCAAAGAAAAAAAGCAGCTCATCCGGGTGGTGAAGGTGTCAGGACCAGAGGAGGATTCCGGCGTTGAACCAAAGATCTACATTGACCGCACAGGAAAAATAAATGGAAGAGGAGCTTATCTGTGCGACGACCTGGAGTGTTTGAAAAAAGCGCGTAAAACCAACGGATTGAGCAGGGCGTTTAGAATAAATGTGTCAGAGGAAGTTTATGAAGATTTAGAAAGGCAGTTGAGTGAATGATTCAGAAGAATAAAGTACTGGGAACTCTTGGATTGGCGATGAGAGCCGGAGACATAGCCTGTGGGGAATTTCTTACAGAAGAAGCGATTCGTTCCGGTAAGGCAAGACTGGTGATCGTCGCGGAGGACGCTTCTGATAATACGAAGAAAAAATTCAGGAATTCCTGCCAGTATTACCGGGTTCCTTTTGCCCTGTATGGCAGTAAGGAAACATTGGGAAAAGCGGTGGGAAAAGAGTTCCGTGCTTCGATGGCAGTTCTGAATCCGGGATTTGCAGCAGCAATTGGTAAGAATTTAGATTTGGAGGAAAAAGTGAATGGCGAAAATGAAAATATATGAAATTGCAAGAAGCTTGCAGTCAAAGAATAAAGAAATCAAAAGTGGAGATCTGGTGAAGCTTTTGAATGATAATGGTTTTGAGGTAAAAGGTGCCAACAGTAATATCGAAGATGATGCGATCGCCTTCTTGCTAAAGACCTTCAACAATGCCAATAAACCGGCAGTTCCGGTGAAGAAAAAAGATACAGAAAGCAAACCGGCAGAACAGCCGGCTCCGAAAAAGGAAATGCCGGAGAAGAAGGCAGAGCAGCCAGCAGAAGCCCCGAAAGAAAAGAAAGAGGCTTCTGAGAAGGCGGGTTCAGCAGCTGTGGATCATGCACCTGAACGGAAAGAGATGAATCAAAAAGAACCGCAAAACAAAGAGATGCAGAACAAAGAATCACAGAACAGGGAGCAGAAAAACCAGGGGAACCGCGATCAGAATAACGGAGAACGCAGAAACCAGAGCAACAATGGAGACCGCAGAAACCAGGGGAACCGTAACCAGAACGGAGGCCAGGGCAGCGGAAATTCCGGCAGTGGCAGCTCTAATAACGGAGAACGCCGCAATCAGAGTGGCGGAGACCGTCGTGGTCAGAATAATGGGGACCGTAGAAATCAGAGCAGCGGAGACCGTCGCGGCCAGAATAACGGGGATCGTAGAAACCAGAACAACAATGGAGACCGCAGAAACCAGGGGAACCGTAACCAGAACGGAGGCCAGGGAGGCAGAGGTCAGGGAAATGGAAACTTTGGCGGCGGAGACCGTAGAAACCAGAATAACAATGGAGACCGCAGAAACCAGGGGAACCGTAATCAGAATGGTGGCCAGGGTGCCGGAGGAAATGACCGGAGAGGCCAGGGTAACAGAGGTCAGGGAAATGGAAACTTTGGTGGAGGAGACCGTCGCGGCCAGAACAACAATGGAGATCGTAGAAGTAATGGCGGTCGGGGCGGCGAGCGCGTATTTGAGCGCTTTGAAAAGTCCCAGAGCGGTTTTGACGGCATCAAACAGGAGCAGAAAAACTCCCGTAAGAGAAGTAATAAGAAAGTAGCAGAAAAGGGAACCTATAAAAAGTCCAGCAAGGAAGAGATGAGCAAGATCCGCAGCAAGAAAGATCCGAACAGAAAGGGTGCTTTCATCAAGCCGGAGCCGGCAGCAAAAGAGCCGGAAGAGACCATCAAGCAGATTACGATTCCAGAGAGCCTGACGATTCGTGAGCTGGCGGATAAGATGAAGATGCCGGCAGCTGCGCTGGTGAAAAAACTGTTTATGCAGGGGCAGGTCGTTTCCCTGAACCAGGATATTACCTTTGAAGAAGCAGAAGAGATCGCTCTGGAGTTTGATATCATCGCCGAGATGGAAGAGAAAATAGATATGGTAGCAGAACTTCTGAAAGAGGATGAGGAACCAGAAGAATCCATGAAGAAGCGCCCTCCGGTAGTCTGTGTTATGGGTCATGTTGACCACGGTAAAACGTCTCTTCTGGATGCCATCCGGGAAGAAAATGTCACATCCCATGAGGCAGGAGGCATCACCCAGCACATCGGAGCGTATGTGGTAGAGATCAACGGAGAAAAGATCACCTTCCTGGATACTCCGGGACACGAGGCATTTACCTCCATGCGTATGCGTGGCGCCCAGTCTACGGATATCGCTATTCTGGTGGTGGCAGCTGACGACGGTGTCATGCCTCAGACCGTAGAAGCCATCAACCATGCCAAGGCGGCTGGTGTGGAGATTATTGTGGCAGTCAACAAGATCGATAAAGCCGGCGCCAATATCGAGCGGGTGAAACAGGAGCTGGCAGAGTATGAGCTGATTCCAGAGGACTGGGGCGGAAGCACCATATTTGTTCCGGTATCTGCCCACACAAAAGAAGGAATCGAACAGTTACTTGAGATGATCGTGCTCACGGCAGAGGTTCTGGAACTTAAGGCAAATCCAGACCGTAAGGCGCGTGGTATCGTGATCGAGGCGCGTCTGGATAAGGGGCGCGGTCCGGTGGCGACGGTACTCGTACAGAAGGGTATGCTGCACATCAGCGATCACGTGGCAGTGGGATCTGCACATGGTAAAGTACGTGCCATGATCGACCACAACGGTGAGAGAGTGAAGGTGGCAGGACCATCTACACCTGTAGAAATACTTGGTCTGAACGGGGCGCCGGATGCGGGAGAGATTTTCGTATCTACAGAGAGCGACAAAGAGGCAAAACAGATTTCACAGGCATATATTGACCAGAGTAAGGATAAACTGTTGGAAGAGACAAAAGCGAAGAAACTTTCTCTGGATGGACTGTTCAATCAGATCCAGGCAGGAAATGTAAAGGACTTGAACCTGATCATCAAGGCGGATGTACAGGGATCTGTGGAGGCGGTTAAACAGAGCCTTCTCAAACTTGGCAACGAAGAAGTGGCAGTGCGGGTGATCCACGGCGGAGTGGGAGCTATCAACGAATCTGACGTATCTCTTGCCAGCGCTTCCAATGCTATTATCATCGGATTTAATATCCGGCCGGATAATACAGCGAAAGAGATCGCTGACAGAGAAAATGTAGACGTCCGTCTGTACCGCGTCATCTACGATGCCATCGAGGACATTGAAAATGCCCTGAAGGGTATGCTGGAACCGATCTATGAGGAAAAGGTTATCGGTCATGTGGAGGTCCGCCAGACCTTTAAGGCTTCTGGTGTGGGAACCATCGCCGGCTCCTATGTTCTTGACGGAAAGGTTGAGAGGGGCTGTAAGTGCCGCATCAGCCGCGAGGGCGAACAGATCTTTGAAGGTGAGCTGGCTTCCCTGAAACGTTTCAAAGATGACGTAAAAGAGGTGGCGACCGGATATGAATGTGGTCTTGTCTTTAATGGTTTCAACGATATTCGCGAAGAGGATCAGGTGGAATGCTATATCATGGTGGAGGTTCCGCGCTAATAAAAAGGCGGGGCTCCATCCTTAGAATGGAGAGACTATGAAAAAGAACAGTGTAAAAAATATCCGTATCAACAGCGAGGTTCAGCGGGAGATGAGCCAGATCATACGGGAAGAGATAAAGGATCCAAGAGTGCATCCCATGACTTCGGTGATGGCGGTGGAGGTAACTCCGGATCTGAAATTTGCCAAGATATTCGTCAGTGTACTGGGCAGTGAGGAAGAGAAAGAAAAGACGATGGAAGGCTTGAAAAAAAGTGCATCCTTTGCCAGAGGACAGCTTGCCAGAAGAATGAATCTGAGAAACACACCAGAGCTGACCTTTATTCTGGATAATTCCATCGAGTATGGCGTGACGATGTCAAAGCGGATTGACGAGGTCAATCACAGGGAATAGAAGGGGCGGAAGAGTATGAGTATTTTATTGGAGGAGATTCAGAAAGCAGGGATCATCGCCATCGGCGGGCATGTTCGTCCTGACGGAGACTGTATCGGTTCCTGTATGGGGTTATATTCCTATATCAAAGAAAATTTTCCAGATAAAAGGGTACAGGTGTTTTTAGAAGAAATTCCGGATGCCTTTGAATATCTCAATCGGAAAGAGGCACTGGAGGGCAATACAGAAAAGTTTGATCTGTTTGTCTCGCTGGACTGCGGTTCGCCGGATCGTCTGGGAGAGGCAGAACAGGTATTCCATGCGGCAGCGCGAAGGGTTAATATCGACCATCACATCAGCAATACAAATTTTGCAGATGTAAATCATGTAGTGGTGGAGGCCAGTTCCACCTGTGAAGTACTCTGTAGTCTTTTGGATGTGGAGAAAATTGGATCTTTCTCTGCGCAGGCATTTTATACCGGGATCATCCATGACACCGGAGTGTTTAAACATTCCAACACGGGGCTGTCCACGATGGAGATGGCGGGGAAGCTGATGCAGAAAGGAATCCCTTTTGGCAAGATCATAGATGAAAGTTTTTATTTGAAGACGTACCGTCAGCTTCAGATCATGGGCCGCTGTCTTCTGGAAAGCGTCCGGGTGATGGACGGGAAAGTTATTTTTTCTGTTGTATCCCGCCGGGTACTGGATTTTTACGAGGCAAAGCCGTCGGATCTGGATGGTGTCATCGATGAGCTGCGAACAACCCAGGGAGTTGAGGTGGCAATTCTTTTGACAGAGAAAGATACCATGGAATATAAAGTGAGTATGCGTTCCAATGATTTCGTGGATGTGAGCAGGATCGCTTCCTTTTTTGGCGGCGGCGGGCATATTCATGCGGCAGGATGCAGCATTAAAGGGTCCGCTTTCGATGTGATTAATAATATTACGGAACACATTGAAAAGCAGTTTAACGATCAAATGTAAAGGAGCAGGATGGGCACATCCCAGAAGAGAACGATGGATGGAATACTCAATGTATATAAGGAGAAAGGTTTTACTTCCCATGATGTGGTGGCGAAGCTGAGAGGAATCCTTCACCAGAAAAAGATTGGGCATACCGGTACGCTGGATCCAGATGCCGTCGGGGTGCTCCCCGTCTGCCTCGGCAGGGCTACCAAGGTATGCGAGCTTTTGACGGACAAATCCAAGACTTATGAAGCAGTTGTCCGTCTGGGAGTTGTGACAGATACCCAGGACATGACAGGAGCCATTCAGGAGGAACATCCGGTAGCTGTGAGCATGGATGAGATCCGCCGGACAGCCCAGGCATTTACCGGTGAGATCTGGCAGACTCCGCCGATGTATTCCGCTGTGAAGGTAAATGGAAAGCGGCTGTACGAGCTGGCAAGACAGGGCATCGAGGTGGAACGTCAGGCGCGCAGGATCACGGTATATTCTTGTGAAGTGGCGGATTACCAGCCGGAGAAGATGGAATTTTCCATGAGAGTACACTGTTCCAAGGGAACCTATATCCGCACGCTGTGTCATGATATAGGGCAGAAACTGGGCTGTGGAGCTGCTATGGCCTCTCTTGTGCGCACTTCGGTAGCGCCTTTTTTTCTGGAAGAGGCACATACGCTGAGCGAGATCGAGGATTTATATAAAAACGGAAATATACAGGAAGTTATGTACCCGGTAGACCATGTATTTAAAAAATATCCAGCAGTTGTCGTTGAGGAAAAGGGACTCCGCTTTCTGAAAAATGGAAACGATGTGGCTGGGGAGTTCTGCCGGAGCGGGGAAGTTCTGACAGCAGGAGCGCTGGTCCGGATGTACGACGAGGCGCAGCGTTTTTATGCCATTTACAGATACAGGGATGCCCGGCGTGGTTTTGGAAACCATAAGATGTTTTTTAATGAAGGATCTGCCGGATATACAGAGAGAAAGGCATGAGACAGAGATGAGGATTCTGGAATACGGACCATATAAACTGAATAATACGGCGGTGTGCATCGGCAAATTTGACGGTCTGCACAGTGGACACCAGTTGCTGTTGGACTCGATCCGGGAATCTGTGGATCTGACGAAGGTTCTCTTTACCTTTCGCTTTTCGGATTCAAAACATATTTACAGTTCGGAGGAAAAACGTTATCTGGCAGAGAAGCTTGGAATCGAGGTGTACATCGACCGTCCCTTTGACGAGGAATTGTCACATATGAAGCCCCAGGCGTTTTTGGAGGACATTCTGATCCGTCAGTGTGGGGCGAAGGTGATCTCCGTGGGGGAAGATTTCCGGTTTGGGTACAAGCGACAGGGAGATGTAGCTTTCTTGAAGAAATATAGTTCTGTTTATGGATATGAGCTGAAAGTTTTTCCGAAAAAGAAAATGTGCGGCGAGCCGGTCAGCAGTACGAGGATCCGTGAGAAGCTGGAAAAGGGCAGCATAGAGACGGTCAATCAGCTGTTGGGACATCCCTATTTTATATATGGAGAGGTATGCCGGGGCAATCAGATCGGCAGGACGATACAGATGCCCACGGTGAACCAGCTTCCAGAGCAGGAAAAACTTCTTCCACCATATGGCGTTTATGCCTCCCGGATACACACGCAGTACGGTGAGTATATAGGAGTTACCAATGTAGGTGTGAAGCCCACCATACCCGGAGAAAACAGAGCTGGTGCAGAAACATATATTATGGACTTTGACAGGGAGATCTACGGGGAGATGATCTGCGTGGAGCTGTTTGCCTTTTTGCGGGGAGAACGAAAGTTTTCCGGGCTGGATACGTTAAAAATACAGTTGGAGGAGGATAAGAAAAATGCTTACCTTTTCTTTAGACAATAAATCTGATGAACCGATGTATCATCAGATTTATTCTTATGTAAAAGATGAAATTCTGTCGGGAAGACTTTCCTTTGGGGAAAAACTGCCTTCTGCCAGGGAGCTGGCGGGTTATCTTTCTGTCAGCAGAAATCCGGTGGATACTGCCTATGAACAGCTGGTGGCAGAGGGATACGTATATTCCATGCCCAAACGGGGGTATTTTGTGAACAGAATTACCCATACCCAGCAGATCCATCCGGCAGAACACAGGGAAGAGGAAGATGAGAAAGGGCAGGAGAACTATCGGTATGATTTTGACCCCGATGCAGTGGATGTGGAAAATTTCCCCTATTCCGTCTGGCAGTCCATCGGCAGAAAGGCATTAAAGGACCACAGTCTTTTCCTGGCGGGAGATTACCGGGGAGACTGGGAACTGCGGCGGGCGGTGGCTGATTATCTCTACGGTTCGAGAGGGGTATTGTGCCGCGCTGCCAATGTGGTCATCGGAGCAGGGATCGGATACCTACTCCAGCTTTTATCAGTACTGTTCCGGAACGAAAAGAGGATTGCCTTTGAGGAGCCGGGCTATGTAAGGGCAAAAAAGATCCTGGCATCCCATGGTTTTGAGGTCTGTCATATTGACGTGGAAAATGGGGGAATCGGGATCGAGGGGTTAGAGGCTTCGGGAGCCGGGCTCTGCTATGTGACGCCCTCCCATCAGTTTCCTCTGGGAACGGTTATGTCCATAGCCAGAAGACAGCAGCTTCTTCAGTGGGCGGAGGAAGAAGAGGATAGATACATTATAGAAGATGACCACGACAGTGAATACCGTTATAAGGGGAGACCAATTCCGGCGCTGCAAAGCATCGACATCGAGGGAAAAGTCATTTATATCGGTACCTTTTCCAAAGCCATCGCACCGGCGCTCCGGATGGGATATATGGTTCTGCCGGACCGGCTTTTAGAGCGGTTTCAACAGTGCTGCGGGGACTATAACTGTCCGGTATCCCGTCTGGATCAGGCGATGATGGCAGAATTTATCCATGAGGGGTATTTTGAAAAGCATCTGAACCGGATGCGCAAACGGTATAAGGAAAAACATGATACAGTATTGAATGTTTTCCGCAGCTATCAGAACCGCATCGAGGTGACGGGAGACTATGCCGGACTTTATGTGATCGCCCGGAGCCTCCGGCGGCGGGAGGAGGAAGAGGTGCTGCAGGCTGCTCAGAAACAGGGGATCCGTCTGCGTCCCCTGTCTTTCTATTATAAAGAGCTGCCGGAAGACTATATGCCTTCCTTTTTAATCGGTTTTGCCGGGCAGACAAAGGAGAAACTAAAAGAGGGACTTCAGATCTTGTGTGAGAAGGTTTTTTGACCGTTGTCCTAAATGTAAAATGTATGTAAAATCAGGTAAATCCTTTGTAAAATATAGTAGAATAATGAAGAATGTTCTTGTATAATGTAAAGAAATAGTTTAAAGTATAAATTGTGGCCATACGAGAGATGGAGTGAAATAAATTACGGGAGAAAAGAGGAGTAAACATGGAATTAGCATTACAGATCATGGCAGGAGTCGGTTTGTTTTTATATGGTATG
Organism: uncultured Eubacterium sp.; assembly: GCA_948848225.1. Lineage (GTDB taxonomy): Bacteria > Bacillota > Clostridia > Lachnospirales > Lachnospiraceae > Eubacterium_F. The sequence continues at coordinate 260,260 of CAQOJF010000001.1, read as the reverse complement.
CAGCTTATGAGCGATGGTCTTCAAAAGGTAGCGGGACAGAAGATGCGTACGATTCTGGAGCGGCTTACAACAAACCCTTTTATGGGGCTTATACTGGGAATCGTATTTACGGGAGTTATCCAGTCTTCCAATGCTACAACGGTACTGGTGGTGAGTTTTGTTAACAGTGGTCTGATGACGCTGGCCCAGTCAGTGGGAGTGATCATGGGCGCCAATATCGGTACGACGGTGACGGGTCAGCTGGTATCCTTTAAGCTGGACGCCATCGCACCATTTTTTATTATCGTCGGAGTGGTTATGGTCATGTTTATCAAGAAACCGATGGTGAAAAGAGCCGGCGAAGTGCTTCTGGGATTTGGCGTGCTGTTTTTTGGAATGACCACACTGTCTGCTTCTGTGGATCAGCTCAATCAGGTGGAAGCGGTAAAAAATCTCTTTGGCAGCCTTCGGAATCCGTTTCTTGCGGTGCTGATTGGTTTTGTGGCGACCTCTGTCCTCCAGAGTGCTTCGGCATCGGTAGGTATCCTTATCGTGCTGGCTTCCACCGGATTAATGGATCTGAATATATGCTATTATGTGATCATGGGATGTAATATCGGGGCATGTGGTTCCGCAGTGCTGGCCAGCCTGAGCGGGACAAAGAATGCCAAACGCGCTGCGATGGTTCATGTTTCTTTCAATATCATCGGATTGGTTATCGTGATGACCCTGCTGGGGATATGGGGAGACGGAATAATGGGTGCCATTCACGGACTGACAGCGGGCACAGCGGATGCAGCCATCCGTGCCGGAAGGGATGTAGCAAACATCAATACCATCATAAAGATCTTCCAGGTGATCGTACTGTTTCCCTTCAGCAAGTTTCTGGTTCGTCTTACATATCTGCTTATTCCTGGTGAGGATGAAGAGGTTCATGGAATGGAACTTAAGTTTATCGGAAAACATGCCATCTTTAACCAGACCACAGCGATCCCACAGGCGGTCAGTGAACTGGACCGTATGGCAAATATGGCGATTAACAACCTTAGACGATCGATGGAGTGTCTGCTGAATAAAAAAGAAAAAGAATTGGATGAGGTGTATAAAAAAGAAGAAGTGATCGACTATCTAAATACAGAGATCACCAACTATCTCGTCAAAGTGAACCAGTTGTCATTGCCTATCCAGGACCGTAAACAGCTAGGTGCTATGTTCCATGTGGTAAATGATATCGAGCGTATCGGTGACCACGCTGAAAACATTGCCGATTATGCGAAAACGGCGCTGTCTGCGGATCTCAAATTCAGCAAAAAGGCGCAAAATGAATTGAAGGAAATGTTTGAAAAGGTGATACAACTTCTGCAGTATTCGGTTCAGATGTTTGCCTCCGGGGACGATACCCACACAAATGATATCTTGCAAATTGAGAATGAAATTGATAAAATGGAAAAGAAGTTACAGAAAAAACATGTCAACCGGCTGGCGAACAATAAGTGTGAGCCCCATGCGGCCATGATCTTCTCCGATCTTATCAGCAATCTGGAGAGGGTGGCAGACCATGGCACCAACATTGCCTTTGCGGAACAGGACGAGGAAGAATTATAGTCCATTCCGGCGATGTCCTGTGGAAGCCCTGCCAGAACGGTGATAACAGAATAAGGCAGGATTTCTAATATGACAGAGTTATTCTTGATCACAGTAGCAGTTCTTACTATTCTTCTGTTGGTTTATGGATATTTGTCTAACGGCATGCTCGCCGTGGAACATTATCCCCTTTCCGTGTGGGGGGATGGAGTACCAGTTAAAATAGTGATGCTGGCGGATCTTCACGGCAGCTCTTTTGGTCCCGGTAACAGACGGCTGATCCAGAAGATTCAGAGAGAATCTCCTGACATCATCTGTATGGCGGGAGATTTGACGGTTAAAAATGGCAAGGGGACGGACTCTTGCCTTGCTTTGTGCAAAGAACTTCTCCAGATATGCCCGGTCTTTTATGCCCCTGGCAATCATGAGATCCGGATGGAGAACTATGAGCGCTTTATCGGGGAGTTAAAAAGAGCAGGGGTGGTCTGGCTGGACAATGCCCATCACGATCTGGTGATCCGCAGCAGGCGGATCCGTGTCCATGGTCTGAATCTGGAGGAAGAGCTGTATCATAAATTCTGGCGGAAGACAGAGTTTGACAGCAGCAGGATGGAACAGTATCTAGGGGCTGCCGGAAAGGATTGTTTCAACCTTCTACTGGCGCACAACCCGGAATATTTCAAGGAATATCAGGAGTGGGGGGCAGATCTGGTGATGTCTGGCCATGTGCATGGAGGTATCGCGAGGCTTCCACTGTTGGGCGGGGTGATCGCTCCATCGCTGCAGTTGTTTCCTGCCTACGATGCCGGCCTGTTTCAGAGGGGAAAGAGCCATATGGTACTCACCCGGGGGTTAGGGACCCATCATATCCGTCTGCGTTTTTTTAACACTCCGGAGATTTCCGTTATAAATCTTTCTTGATTGAAGCGGATAAATATAATATAATGATAGAATGTCAGTGCAAATAATTTGCGCCGCCGCTGACGCGGTGGTGTTAAAATAAAAACCAGGAAAGGACGTGCAGAATGTGGGAATACCTGTGAAACTTGAGGTTTTTGAGGGACCTCTCGATCTCCTTCTTCATCTGATCGAGAAAAACAAAGTAGATATCTATGATATTCCTATCGTCCTTATCACAGAGCAGTATTTGGACTATGTCCGCCAGATGGATACGAAGGATATGGATGTCATGAGTGAGTTTCTCGTGATGGCAGCTACCCTTGTGCGGATCAAATCTAAGATGCTTCTTCCACCTGAGGAAGAAGAGGAAGAGGAGTATGAGGATCCACGTCAGGAACTGGTGGAGCGGATCCTGGAATACAAAATGTACAAATATGCTTCTTTTGAGTTGAAAGACCGCCAGTTAGACGCCGGACGCATGATCTTTAAGGAGCCATCGATTCCGGAGGAGATCCAGGACTTCAAAGAGGAAGTGCACATCGAAGAACTGCTGAGTGATGTGACACTGGCAAAACTGCAGGGTATCTTTAATTCCGTAATGAAAAAACAGGTGGACAAGATCGACCCGATCCGAAGCAAATTTGGGGAGATCGAGAAAGAGGAGATCAGTCTGGAAGACCATATTTTATTTCTGGAAGATTACGCCAGGGAGAACGGGACCTTTAGTTTCCGAAGGATTCTGGAAAATGGCAGGGGAAAAACCTATGTGATTGTGACATTTCTGGGGATTCTGGAGATGATGAAGATGGGAAAGCTTTCTATTGTCCAGGAAAAGATATTCGATGATATTATGATTACATACAATTCGACGGAGAAAGAGAGGACACAGGCTTGAATATAAAAGAATTAGAAGCGGTTATAGAGGCGATATTGTTCACGATGGGAGAGGCCGTTGAGGTGGAACGGATCGCCGCCGCCGTGGAGCACGATGAGGATACAGTTCGAAGACTGATCCGCAATATGATGACCCGCTACGAGGAAACAGACCGGGGAATCCGTATCATTGAACTGGATGGCTCTTTTCAGCTCTGCACCAAACCGGAGATGTATGAATATCTGATCAAAGTGGCCCACGTGCCCAAGAAACATGTACTCACGGATGTGATGCTGGAAACTCTTTCTATTATTGCCTATAAGCAGCCCATTACAAGGCTGGAGATCGAGAAGATCCGGGGAGTAAAGTGCGACCATGCCGTCAATAAGCTGGTCGAATACAATCTGATCTGTGAAGCGGGCAGGCTGGATGCGCCAGGACGGCCCATTCTTTTTGCAACGACAGAAGAATTTCTGAGGTATTTTGGAATAGAATCACTGGAAGAGCTGCCGATCCTGAATCAGGAGACCATTGATAACTTTAAGGAAGAAGCGGAACGGGAAGTGATGAGAGAGCTTCAGGAAGAGGAAGCATAATTAATTCCCTTCCTGTTACTCTTTATAAATAAAAGAAAACCCAGTACAGACCCTGACCATATTAGTCAGATCAGTCTGTACTGGGTTTTTTATAAACGACAATCCTTTTATTTATAATCCACCAGATCTACATAAAATTTTCTATAATCGGTCCGTTTTTCCCGGGTAGCTGCGATGGCAGTCCTGGGATGCTGGTTCAGCTGTCCCGTGAGAAGATAGGGTATGTCGTATCCCCAGATCACGCCCTGTTCTTTCAGAGGTATGATCTCTTTTTCCAGAATATCCAGGATCGGCAGAATGTTGTATTTTGGATTTTTCAAAAATCCCAGAAGAATCTCGCTGGCACAGTTTCCGGCGCCGCGTCCCATGCCGCTGACAGTCACATCCATATAGCTGACGCCGCGGGACAATGCTTCAATGGTATTCGCAAAAGCGAGCTGCTGATTGTTGTGGGCATGGATGCCTACATATTTATGATATTTTTCTGCAAAGGCAAGGTACTTGTCCGCCAGTTTTCTCATCTGCTCCGGATAGATGGCGCCATAGCTGTCAACAATATAGATTCCGTCTACACTGCTGTGACCGATCAATTCCAGTGCCTCATCGATATCGGTATCGTTGTCGTTGGAGATCGCCATAATATTGATGGTGGTCTCATAGCCCTTTTCATGACAGTACTCCACCATTTCGATGGCAGCCGGGATGGTGTTGATGTATGTAGCCACGCGCACCAGATCGATCACGCTGTCGCTCCGGTCGATGATGTCCCGTTTGAAATCGGTACGTCCCACATCTGCCATCACAGCGATCTTCATATCCGAGTCGTTGTCGCCCACGATTCGGCGGATATCGCTTTCATCGCAGAATTTCCATGGCCCAAAATCTGCTTTTGGGAAAATATCACTGGATGCTTTATAACCAAATTCCATATAATCCACACCGGCTTTGATGTTTGCCTTATACAGGTTTTTTACAAACTCGTCGGTGAAACGAAAATCATTAACCAGTCCGCCATCGCGGATCGTTGCGTCTACCACCCGTACATCTGGACGGTAGGAAAGTATTGTTCCTTTTGTCTCCATGTGAAAAACCTCCTTTGTCTGGATTCTATTGTAACAGAAAAAACTTCTTATGAAAAGGAAAAAGTTTGTATAATTAAAAAAAGTATGCTATAATGAGGAACGAATCTGGGGTTTCCAGGAGAAACCCACTACATAAAAACGACTGCATCCTAGGAGCAGTATAAACGGAGGTAAGAAGACAATGGACTACAAGAAAGCTGGAGTTGACATTGAAGCGGGCTATAAAGCGGTTTCGTTGATGAAGGAGCATATTGCATCTACTATGAGACCGGAAGTGCTCACGGATATCGGAGGGTTTTCCGGTGCATTTTCCATGAAAAAATTTGTGGGAATGGAAGAACCGACCTTGGTATCTGGTACAGATGGGGTCGGAACAAAGCTTAAGATCGCATTTTTACTGGACAAGCATAATACCATCGGTATCGACTGTGTGGCAATGTGTGTAAACGATATCGCATGTGCCGGCGGCGAGCCTTTGTTTTTCCTGGATTATGTTGCCTGTGGGAAAAACGAGCCGGAAAAGATAGCGAAGATCGTCAGTGGAGTGGCAGAGGGCTGTCGTCAGTCCGGTGCGGCGCTGATCGGCGGAGAGACCGCGGAGATGCCAGGTTTTTATCCGGTGGATGAATACGATCTTGCTGGTTTTTCTGTAGGAATTGTGGATAAAAAAGATATGATCACAGGAAAGGAGCTGGTTCCGGGAGATGTTCTGGTGGGAATGGCTTCTTCGGGAATCCACAGCAATGGTTATTCTCTGGTTCGCCAGGTGTTCAGCATGAATACTGAGGCATTGAACAGAACCTATGAAAGTTTGTCCGGAACGCTGGGAGAAACTCTTCTTACCCCGACGAAGATATATGTAAAAGCACTGAGAGCCATCAAGGATGCTGGTGTGAAGATCAAGGCATGCAGCCACATCACCGGCGGTGGATTTTATGAAAATATCCCAAGAATGCTCAAGGATGGCACTCATGCGGTAATCGAAAAAGGTAGTTTCGCGATTCCTCCGATTTTTGGTATGCTTGCCAAAGATGGAAATGTGTCAGAAGAGGCGATGTACAATACGTACAATATGGGAGTCGGCATGATCACAGCAGTGGACAAGTCAGCAGTGGACGAGACGGTGGCAGCGATTCGCAGCGCGGGTGAGGTTCCTTATGTATTAGGTGAGATCGTTGATGGGGAGAAAGGCATCACCATCAAATAGGCCAGTACAACGGATTGGAAAGGAAGAACGAGAAATGACAAAGACAGCGGTACTTGTTTCTGGCGGTGGAACGAACCTGCAGGCGATCCTGGACTGTCACAGGGATGGAAAGATTACCAATGCGGACATCAGCCTGGTGATCAGCAACAAACCCGGGGCCTATGCATTGGAACGCGCAGCCAGTTACGGCGTCCAAAGCAAGGTGATTTCACCAAAGGAATATTCTACAAGAGAAGAATACGGAGAGGCCATGATCCAGTGTTTAGAGGAAGAGAAAATTGACTTAGTTGTCCTGGCAGGATTTCTTGTGATTCTCCCCGAAAACTTTGTAACGCATTTTGAGGGAAGAATGATCAATATTCACCCTTCCTTGATCCCTTCCCACTGCGGGCCAGGGTATTATGGGTTAAAAGTACATGAAAGTGTGCTGGCACGGGGAAATAAGGTGACAGGTGCTACGGTTCACTTTGTTAATGAGATCCCGGACGGCGGTCCTATCATCAGCCAGAAGGCGGTGGAGGTCAGGGATGATGACACCCCGGAGATTCTGCAGAAACGGGTGATGGAGCAGGCGGAGTGGAAGATACTGCCCCAGGCCATTGACGACATCGCCAACGGACGGATTCGCATCGAGGATGGAATCGTGAAATATATATAATAATGTAAATATGGAGGAAAATCAGATGAAAGTACTCATTGTAGGAAGCGGCGGACGTGAACATGCCATTGCGGCCAGTGTGGCAAAGAGCAGTCAGGTGGATAAGATCTACTGTGCACCGGGCAATGCTGGGATCGCCGGAGTGGCAGAGTGTGTAGATATTCAGGCCATGGAATTTGACCGTTTGGCAGATTTTGCCCAGGAGAATGAGATCGGTCTGACGATCATCGGGATGGATGATCCGCTGGTGGGCGGCGTTGTGGATGTCTTTGAAGAACGCGGACTCCGGGTGTTTGGACCGCGCAAAAATGCGGCGATCATCGAGGGCAGCAAGGCATTTTCCAAAGATCTTATGAAGAAATATGGGATTCCCACGGCGGCATATGAAAACTTTGATACTCCGGAGGTGGCACTTGCTTATCTTCAGAATGCTAAAATGCCCATCGTGCTTAAGGCAGACGGACTTGCCCTTGGAAAGGGTGTACTGATCTGCAATACGCTGGAGGAGGCAAAGGCAGGCGTTAAAACTCTGATGCTAGACAAGCAGTTTGGTGACGCCGGAAACCGGATTGTGATCGAGGAATTTATTACGGGGCGAGAAGTATCGGTTCTCTGCTATTGCGATGGAACTCATATTAAACCGATGACCAGCGCCCAGGATCACAAAAGGGCAAAGGACAACGATGAAGGATTGAATACCGGAGGTATGGGAACCTTTTCCCCGACACCATTTTACAACGAAGAGATCCAAAAATTCTGTGAGGAAAAGGTGTTCCAGCCCACGATGGATGCCATGAAAGCAGAAGGAAGAGATTTTGTGGGAATCCTGTTTGTGGGGCTTATGCTCACATCAGAAGGACCGAAGGTACTGGAATACAATGCACGGTTTGGCGATCCTGAGGCGCAGGTGGTACTGCCCCGGATGAAAAATGACATTGTAGATGTGATGAACGCCTGCATCGACGGAAAACTGGAGGATATCGATCTTCAATTTGAGGATAATGCGGCAGTTTGTGTCGTTCTGGCTTCTGAGGGCTATCCAGAACATTATGAAAAAGGAAAAGTGATCACAGGCTTTGAGAACTTTGAGGGCAGGGAGGGCTATTATGTGTTCCATGCCGGCACGAAGTTTGAGGGGGAACAGATCGTGACCAACGGAGGACGAGTCCTGGGAGTGACCGCCAAGGGAGCAGATCTGAAGGAGGCAAGGAAGAACGCCTATGCCGCCACGGAGTGGATTAGCTTCGAGAATAAGTATATGAGAAATGATATAGGTAAGGCGATCGACCAGGCATAAAAAATAAATATAAAGGAGATAGATTATGTATTCATTTGAAGAAGTTAAAAAAGCGGATCCAGAGCTTGCCAAGGCGATGGAACTGGAAACTGGCAGACAGAATGATCATATCGAGCTGATTGCTTCGGAGAACTTTGTCAGCAAAGCTGTTATGGCAGCGATGGGAAGCACATGTACGAATAAGTATGCAGAAGGATATCCGGGCAAGAGATATTACGGCGGCTGCCAGTATGTGGATATGGTAGAAGATCTGGCAAGAGACCGTGCCAAGGAGCTGTTTGGCTGCACCTATGCCAATGTTCAGCCCCATTCTGGCGCCCAGGCAAATATGGCAGTTTTCTTTGCCCTTGTAAAACCTGGTGAGACCGTGATGGGAATGAATCTGGATCACGGCGGACATCTTTCCCACGGAAGCCCGGCAAATATTTCTGGAACCTATTATAATATTGTACCTTATGGAGTAAACGATGAGGGATTTATTGACTATGATGAGGTAGAGCGCATTGCAAAAGAATGCAAGCCGAAAATGATCATCGCTGGAGCCAGCGCTTACTGCCGCAAGATTGACTTTAAGAGATTCCGTGAGATCGCAGATGAAGTGGGCGCATTCCTGATGGTGGATATGGCACATATCGCCGGACTGATCGCGGCTGGTGTACACGAGAGCCCGATCCCATATGCTCATGTGACCACCACTACCACTCATAAAACCCTTCGTGGACCCCGTGGCGGCATGATTCTTTCCAGTGAAGAGTTTGCCAATGAATATAAGTTGAACAAATCTATTTTCCCTGGCATTCAGGGCGGACCTCTGATGCATGTGATCGCTGCCAAGGCGGTCTGCTTCAAGGAAGCACTGGATCCAAGCTTTAAGGAATACGGTAAAAATATCGTGGCGAATGCCCAGGCATTGAGCAAGGGGCTGATGAACCGCGGCATTGACATTGTTTCCGGCGGCACAGACAACCACCTGATGTTAGTAGACCTGGTAAAAAAGGGACTGACTGGCAAACAGGTAGAGGCATGGCTGGATGAGGCAAATATCACCGCCAATAAAAATACCATTCCGAACGATCCTCAGAGTCCATTTGTGACCAGTGGTATCCGTCTCGGCACGGCAGCTGTGACGACACGCGGTATGAATACGGAAGATATGGATCAGGTTGCCGATGCTATCGCAATGCTTATTGATGATGTGGAAGCAAATAAGGCAAAGGCAATGGAGATCGTGAAGACACTGACAGATAAGTATCCATTGTATTAATAAAAAATATATGATAACAGGTGCGAAAGGTCATGCGTTCCATGTGAATATGGGGCGCATGATTTTTTGCGCCGTAAGATAGTTTATTTAAAAATATGTTTGATGTGACAATGGCCTGCCTTCCTACAGTTCCCGTTTTGCAAAAATAAAGGCTGCCAAAGATAAGAAAATGGAAATTTCTATAATAGTAAATAGAAGTGTAATCTGCGTGACCGGATGTTCCATAGGCTTTTTGATCAGCGTTATGAGATAAATTCCGGCCACGCCAGTTCCCAGCATTCCGATGGAGTTTTGGATCAAGGTGGCGGCAAAGATGGCAAAACCTGCCATGAAAAACCGATAAAGGATATAGAAAAGAAGCTTTTCTATTATATCCCAAACAACGGCATCCCAATCCGCACCAAAACCATTTCTTATCGTTGCAGAACATACTGAGACAGCCAGTGGAAGCAGGACCAGTACAAGCAGCCCCGGGAAGTACGCTGTAAGTTTGGCGAAAAAAACATTTTGACGTGATACTCCACTGAGAGCAGCATTGCCAAATGTCCGGTTGGAAAATTCCGCACATAGGAAAGCGGCAGTAAAGACAGAAACCAGAACGGCATCAAACAACTCCGGAACCAAGGCTGTTATGTACATTTGATATCCCGGATAGGGAGAAAAGCCTCGTAGCATTGCTGTCATACAGGCAAATAGAAATATTATGCGGACAGAGGGGAGTTTTTCCAGCTTATAAAATTCAGCTTTGATTAATTTTCCCATGAAACCACCTCTTTACAGGCGCTGATTTTTGAGCAGTGACAAGTAATATTTTTCCAGATCCTCACCTTTTGTTGTCATTTGTTCTACTGTAATTTCGTTCGTAATAAGTGCTTTCATGATCTCTCCACCTTTATCAAGGCTCTCATACAAATGCACTGTGTCATCGGAAACTGCTTCAAGCCGAGTGAATCCCAGCTTTTCCCTGAGGATTTCTACTGTGCGGGCTGCATTATCCACAGTAAGCAGCATATAGCGGCAGAACTTTTCTGCAAGTTCTTCCGATGAAATTTGTTCCATCATTTTTCCCTTATGGATAAATCCGTAACAGGTGGCCAGGGAATTCAGTTCGCGCAGCATGTGGCTGGAAATCAGGATGGTAATTCCGTTTTTACTCATTGCCTGGATTAATTTATGAAAATCGTGAATTCCCACAGGATCAAGCCCGTTGAGAGGCTCGTCAAAAAATAGAAACTGTGGCTTGCCAAGTAAAGCCATGGCGATGCCCAAACGTTGTTTCATACCAAATGAAAACTTTTTGGTCTTTGTGCCGTCTGCATCTTCCCCAGTCAAACCAACGGTCCTTAGCGATTTATGGATGCATTCTTGATCTGTAATGCCTCTCTGCAGACGGCAGATCTCAAGATTGTCCCATGCAGTCAGGTCGGGATAGAAAGCCGGCGTTTCGATAATTCCGTTGATGTGGCGGCGTTTTTGGCAAAGTCCTTTTTCGCTGTTTTCCCCAAACAAGGTAATGTATCCCGAAGTTTGTCTGGCCCAGCCTGCTAAAATGCGCATCAGCGTTGTCTTTCCGGCGCCGTTTTCCCCAACAAAGCCATAGATATCGCCACGGTGTATTTCCATATTAAGTTCATTTAAGGCAATAAAACGCTTCTTTTTTTTATATTGTTTAACAACATTCTCTGCTTTGAAAATTATGTCTGCCATGTTTGCCTCCATTCATTTTAAATCATATCTTTCAAAAATATATCCGGCTGCCAGCAGTTTTAATATTATTGCAGCCAGAAAGGTTCCGAGATTTAAGTAAAATAACGATAATAAGAACAGCAAAATGTCACGGAGAGCCGGAATCTGTATGATATGCCCTATGTTTCCCCGTAGTACGCCAAGTACATATAGTGTGCCAAAACTCCATTTAAAAGCGCTTATTTTACTTTTGGCTATGACGGAAAAAAATACCGCATTACTGACCAGCATCAGGGAAGCTAGAATTTGTATGGCGAGAGCCTTTCCAATAAGGCAGACTGCTTCTATGCCAAAATTCATACCAAAACCAGCGTGTATGCTCCAGAGAACTGTTCCCGTGAGGGAAGGCACCAGCATCAGTGGAACGACTCCTGCAGATACAGAGATTATTTTTGCCAGAAAGGCATTTTTACGCGATATGCCACATAGAAGGCTGGTATAAAATGTATGTCTTACAAAATCTCCATTCACGTGATATGTAGTAAAAAGAAATATAACAATTGAATATAAAAGTGTCTGGCGGAGATTCAGCAGCCATTCGATCCCTGTGTATGTGGGATTATATTTTGGATAAGCAATACTGTTGCTGATATTGTTCATTTGGATAACAGCCTCTATGATCAGATAGGTGATCAGTAGAACCTTATAAGCAGTTGATTTTTTTAATTTAAACAATTCAGCTTGGATCAGATTCTTCATTCATTTCCTCCATTTTTGATTCCAGCCTGTACTTTAGCGGCAGCAAAAGCAGTGCAAACAGCATGCTGTACAGCATTGTAAGCAGTGCGACCGCCAGCCTTTTTCCCGGTTCTGATGCCATTGTCCCCAATATAAAAATCGTGTCAAAAACCGTAATCATCCCTCCACCAAGTAAAAAAGAGGCGATAGCAAGCTTTACTGCCTGCTGCGAGGAAAAAAGCCGATTTCGATCAACATTCTTTTTCCCTATGATGTAAAAGGATTGAAAAAATGGTTTTACATTCCTGGTTGTTAGCAGCATAACCAGCACAAGAATGGGATTCATAATAAAAGTCAGCGGATCAAAAAAGTATACCCAGTTATGCTGGATCTGGATAGGCATGGTCATGAGGACAAATAAGACGGCAGCAAACAGGATTGCCATGACGCAGGAAACCAAGTTCTTTTTGTTTTTCCTCTTTAAAGATTCTTTTTCCTCAATCAGCGTTAGAATAATATCTTCTGAACTTTCATTGTAATCCTTTACTGAGAGAGTTTCTCCCATAAGAAGCTCATTTACATTAATGTCCAAAAGATCGCATAGCGGCACCATAATAGAATTATCCGGCATCCCTCGCCCGCATTCCCATTTTGAAATAGCCTTATCTCCGATGCCAAGATGTTTTGCTAGTTCCTTCTGGGTCATTCCCTTTTCTTTCCGCTTCTCTGCTATAAATCTGCCCGACTTTGCCTGATCCATGATATAAACCTGCCTTCCGATAAACTTAAGTAATATTTGTATCATAACATTAAATACATTTCCCTACAACCTTCGGTGCGTAGAATCACAGTTCTACGGATGGTAGAATCGGAAAAAGTGGTTGAATTTATGGAATGCAGTTTTGCCTTTATAGGCAGGGAGAATTGTGGTACAATGGAAGGGAATTAGAAGGTCGGATATTAAAAGAAGTTTTCAAAGAGAACAGCGTAATACTTAAGGCGAAAAGTGAAAATGAAGAAGAATTTTTAAAAATGTATTGACTCTCCTCTTGGGTCAGAATGTAAACTGATATCAGATTCGGATCTATTATTGCGAAGGAGGTAAAAAGGATGCTGCAGATCGGAGAATTTTCCAGGGTGTGTCAGGTAAGTGTAAAAACTCTCCATCATTATGACAAGATCGGACTTCTTATTCCGGCAGAGGTGGACCGCTTTACAGGGTATCGTTATTATAAGACAGAACAGATTGACGACATGAATTATATCCAGCGTCTGAAACGCTATGGTTTTTCATTGGATGAGATCCAGCATCTGTTACCCATTTCGGATAAGAAAGAGCTCGTAAATGCGCTGCGGCAGCAGATGGAACAGCTGAAGCGGAAAAAGCAGGAGATCGACATAATCCTGAACGAACTTCAGACACACATTTCTGTATTTGAAAGGACAGGTGATATTATGACTTATCAGAAAGGTTACACGATTGAGATTAAAAATTCGCCGGCAATGAATGTTCTGGTAAACCGCTCAATGATGGGGGTGGATGAATTTGGCAAGTATTACAGCACGCTTTTTGAGCGTGTGCCGAAAGAGCATGTTACGCCTACTGGGTTAAATGGCGCCAGATACTATGATAAAGAGTTTGACAGCCAATCTTCGGATATCGAAGTCTTTATTGGAATCAGGGAGAAGGATAAGGCGGATGTGATTGTGGAATCCTGTGAGTGCGCGATGACGGTACACCACGGGGGATATTCCACGCTCTCGGAGGCGTATGGTGCGGTTGTGACATGGATTGCTGAACACGATTATGAGATCGCAGGAGCGCCATTTGATCTCTATATCAAAACCCAGTTTGATTCGCTGGCTCCGGAGGAATGGGAAACGGAGGTGTATTTCCCAGTTCGGAGAAAATGATTGAAAATTGAACGGGATTCAAACACGGTAGCAGAATTGTTGTCTTGGGAGTGTGTGAAGAAGAGGACCTGTTGACAAACTCATTCTTTCAGGTCTGCTTATATATCTTTCTTCTGAGATTGAATAAAAAGGCTGGTAAATCCGGTTATTCACACCTCTTTTACCAGTCTTTTCAGGTTCAATGCTGTTGCCGATAAGAGGCATACCTCCCTAAATTAATATAATAATTATACCATATGGGGGATCATTTTTTCTTTCATTTGTCAACAGGTCCAAAGTTTCACAGACTCGGGGCGGCTGCCTTTTTTGAATTACTTGATATACTGGAAGCTGGTTTATTTTTTATCTTCGAATATTTTCATATATAATAACGCTATCATATCTAAAGCTTTATTAGTCGGTATTCCTCTATCTCCGAGTTTATAAGATACTTCTCTAATAACCTCTGAATCATTTAACATATACAATGTTTCTATTTCTTTTTTGAAGCATTTTATATCTTCCTTTTTTTCTCTCATTAAAAAATCTTCAATACAAGATTCTAAGTCAGAATAATTCATAGACCAATTAAAATAGTGTTTAATAAAATAACCAACGGTATTAAATTCTTGTATGTTCACTTTTCTAAGTTCTCCTTGTAAAAGTAATTAATGAAATAAGGAAATTCTCTCAAATACAGGGATGTATTCCAGAGGGGCCTGTGCGTCAATCTGCTGTCCGCCCTCCAGCGTTTCATTTTCGTGGATGTTCTTCCAGGTGCCGGCGGGCAGGTATACCTTCCGTTCCCTTACACCAGCCTCCAGAATAGGGGCTACCAGGTATTTTTCTCCAAACATGTACTGATCCTCCAATTTCCAGCAATTCTTATCTTCGGGAAATTCGTAGAACATGGTTCGCAACAAAGGCGCGCCAGTCTCGGAGGCCTCCCTCATCAGCCCTTCCAGATATGGCTTCATGTCCTGACGAAGGGATAGATGTGTTTTTAGTATCTGGAATACATCTTCCCCATAACTCCACATTTCATTGGGATGCCCAGTATACAGATATCCGCCGCCCCATTCCAGATCGGACAGAGGCTCAATGTCGTGAGGCCCCCGGTCTCCATGCATCCTGAGGATGGGGGTGAATACGGCGTATTCAAACCAGCGGATCAGCAACTCGTGGAAAACGGGGTCTTTGACATCATTTGTCATGAATCCGCCAATATCCGTATTCCACCAAGGAATTCCCGCCAGACCCATATTCAGACCGGCAGCCACCTGGTCCCGCAGGGATTCAAAGGTGCTGTTCACGTCGCCGGACCAGAGCAGGGCGCCATATTTCTGGCTTCCCACCCATCCGCACCGAAGCAGGCTGCAACAGCAGGCTTCCATGCCTTCCTTTTGATATCCCTCGTAAAAGGTTTTCGCAATCATCTTGGGATAGATGTTGCTGACCTCCAGTCCGGTTCCCATATAGTAGCGGTAATTGGCGTAATCGTACACGCCGAAATCAGGCTCGCAATTGTCCAGCCAGAACATATCAATGCCCATATCCTTATAATTCTTTTTGCAGGTTTCCCATAGGAACTTCTGGGCTTCCGGATTAGTCACGTCGATGTGGAGGCAGTCCCCCTGGAAATCATAGGTCTGCAGGCTGCCATGCTCTGTTCGGATCAGCAGTCCCCTGTCGAATAGTTCCTGGAAGTTCTCACTCTTTCGGTCCACATTGGGCCAGACAGATACCACCACCTTGGTGCCCATTGTGTGCAGCTCGTCGCACATGGCCTTGGGGTCCGGCCAGTAAACCGGGTCAAAATGCCAATCTCCCTGCCTGGTCCAGTGGAAGAAGTCGATAATGATCACATCCAGCTTGATTCCTCGTCTTTTATATTCCCTGGCCACTTCCAGTACCTCTTCCTGGGTGCGGTAGCGTAGCTTGCACTGCCACAGTCCCAGCAACCCTTCCGGCAGCATGGGCGCCCGGCCTACCACCTCGGTGAAATTCTTTACTATGTCGGCGGGATAGTCATCCACGGTAATCCAGTAATCCATCTCCTGGGCCGCCTCTGCCCTCCATTCGGTATAATTCTTGGCGAATGTGGCGGTGCCCACGCCGGGATGGTTCCACAGGAAGCCATAGCCCAGGCTGGAGATGGCAAAGGGGACGGAAACCTGGGAGTTTCTCTGAGCCAGTTCCAGCGTGCAGCCCTTCAAATCCAGATAGGGCTGCTGATACTGTCCCATGCCGAAAAACTGTTCTCCATCGCTGCTCTCAAACCGCAGGGTCAGTTTATAATGTCCTCCCACGATGGGCTGATAATGCCTGCCCACAAGTTTCATGCAGATGCTTTCCTGTGAGACAGAGCCGTCGTAGTTGCGGTGATACTCTTGCAGGAACTGCGTTCCATCCCGGAAGAAGCGCAGCACACCGCTGGGATTTACCGTGATCTTCAAGCGGCCGTTGGTGATTTCTGCTGCATTCCCCTCCGGGTTAATGCAGCTGTCCGCCCGCCTTTTTACCACCGGGATATCTTCCTCCAGGGCATAATTGTTTCCAGTAAATTCGGCATATCTGGTGGCGCGCACCCGAAATGCATTTTCTCCCCAGGGCTGGATGAGAAGGGTCTCGCCCTGATGCCTTACCAGTAGTCCGTTGTCAGATGTTGTTATCTTCATCGTGTTATCTCCTTTTGCCAGACCTAATGTACCTTCCTTTAGATAACGCTTTCGCCATTGATAAATATGGCTCTGCTATAACCAATATCTTCTGATACATATTTTATATTCTCTCCGTGTTGAAAGCAACGCCTAATTGCATCAAGTTTAACATTCAATGGAGGATTAGACAAACAATAATACGGATGAACTCATACATAGACGCCGTGGAACTATAAAAAGGTTGAAAAAAGTTATATTGTTTCTTACGAAAACAGTATGAAAAAATGAATTTATGATTTATAATAGAAGATAGAAGTGTTAGGGCATAGGTAATGGAAAAATATTGCCGTTTCCTATGATTTATGTGGATTGGAGGTTGACCGTTATGTTGGGGCAGATTGATGTGAATAAGTCAATGCAAAAGAAAGAATACGATGCTAAGATGGATCAGCTGGAGGTGCGGTTTGGGGAGCTGCAGCGGGCGTGTAAGGAGAAACAGATTCCAGTCATGGTCGTGTTTGAGGGATTGGATGCGGCGGGAAAGGGAACGATGATAAACCGTATGATCCAGTCTTTGGATCCCCGCGGTTTTAAGGTGTTTACCGTGGGCAGGGATAAGGAAGATGAAGTGATGCGCCCCTATTTCTGGCGGTATTTCACAAAGACACCGGAGAAGGGAAGGATGCATATCTTTGACCAGAGCTGGTATAAGGGAGTGTACGAGAAAATTATTTCAGAAAAGGAAGTACTGGATTTTGAGGAAATGCTGACAGAGGACGGATGTCTGATCATTAAGTTCTTCCTGATGATCTCCAGGCAGGAGCAGAAAAAGAGACTGGAGAAACTGGAAAAAAACCATGAGACCAGCTGGAGAGTTACAGAAAAAGATAAAGTAAACAATAAAAATTATGAAAAATGCCTGAAAGAGTACGACCGGGTTCTGGTTCATACCGATACGGCGAAAGCCCCCTGGACTGTGGTGGAAGCGACAGATAAACAGTATGCTGCCTGCAAAATAATTACTACAATGGTAGAAAAAATGGAACGGGCGGTGAGAGAGGTAGAAGAATCTCTTTCTATAGAAGCTGATAATAAAGCTGCTGATAAAAAAGGCGCCGGGGACCATGGGACAATGCCCGATGTAGAGAGATTCCGAAATGGTGTACTGCAGGGAATTGATCTGAGTAAGACCATGGAACAGGAAGAGTATAAGAAGAAGAAAAAAGAACTGCAGAAGCGTCTTCTTGCCCTTCACAACAAAATGTATCTGAAAAGGGTTCCGGTTATTCTTGCCTTTGAGGGCTGGGATGCCGGAGGGAAGGGCGGAGCTATCAAGCGTCTCACCCAGGCGATGGATCCAAGAGGCTATGAAGTAGTTCCTGTGGCGGCTCCCAACGATATTGAAAAAGCACATCATTATCTGTGGAGATTCTGGGAGCGGATTCCCAAAGCTGGACACATGGCGATCTTTGACCGTACCTGGTATGGCAGGGTTCTGGTGGAACGCATAGAGGGATTTGCCCGGGAGCAGGAATGGAGCCGTGCCTACAGCGAGATCAATAATATGGAAGAGCAGTTTACGAATGCCGGTTATATTGTACTGAAGTTCTGGCTTCATATCGACAAGGAGGAACAGGAGCGAAGATTCCGGGAGAGGGAAAACACACCGGAGAAGCAGTGGAAGATCACCGACGAGGACTGGCGCAACCGGGCAAAATGGGATCTATACGAAAAAGCCGTGGACGAAATGATCGTCCGTACCTCCACGGAAGATGCACCATGGATCGTGGTAGAGGCCAACTCCAAGTATTACGCCAGGATCAAAGTGCTGGAGACAGTGGTGGCTGCACTGGAAAAAAGGCTATAAGCTTTAAAATAAAAGACCAATATTTGCAATCACTTTTCAAATATATGCAATCGTGATTTACTTGTGAATATTGTACAATAAATAAAAAAAGAAGGAGATGATTTTGTGAAATATCACAGTTATAGACTGCGGCGTGTACTGGCAGCTGTTATGGCTCTTGTTGTCATGGCGACAGCAGTAGTTGTACCAGAAGCAGCACATGCGGCGAAAAAGACAGTAAAAAGTATTGCGCTGTCTAAACCAGCGGTGAAGACGCTGGGGATGAAAAAAGGAGAGACATTCTCTCTTAAAGTGAAAGTGAAACCAGCGGGAATGAGTAAAAAAATAACCTGCCGCTCCAGTAAAAAAGCGGTGGTTTCCGTAGACAAAAAGGGAAAGCTCAAAGCGAAGAAGGCAGGAAAAGCGGTGATCACGATTTCCAGCCAGACTAAGCCAAAGAAGAGTGTCAAAGTGACAGTTTCTGTATTTAAAGCATTTAAAAAGGCAAAGAAGGTGGCGCTGAATCAGAAACATGCGACTCTTCCGGAAGGCCAGAAGCTGCAGCTGAAAGCTTCGGTATCGCCGAAAAATGCCACTGTGAAGAAGGTGACATTTCAGAGTTCGGATACATCGGTTGCCAAAGTAACCAGTAAGGGCGTTGTGACAGCGAAAAAGACAGGGACCGCCAAAATCACAGCCTATTCTGCAGATGGAAGGGGAGCTAAGGCGGTTTGCACCATTACTGTGGCAAAACCATCGGATGACAGCAAAGTTACTGCGATTCCACCACAGATTACAAATTCTGCCCTACCTGTAACGGATCCAACTCCGCTGCCACAGAAACCTTTTACTTTGGCAGAGGGATTTGGCTATGTTTCGATCTACATAGATGATACAGGGGATGATTACGAAGGGTTAAGTCTTGTGGCGGATTCTTTTGCCGGCGATATTGAACAGGTTTTAACCAGTGAGTGCAGACCGGATGTCGTCACAGATCCTGGCGATATTATGGGGACTGCAATTTACGCAGGTTCTATTGGAAATAATCAAGTCATCGATTCGCTGATTGCAGCTGGCAAGCTGGATGTATCGGCTATTCAGGGCAAGAGGGAGACTTATAAGATCCAGATCGTAGATCAGCCGTCACCGGGGATCGAAAGAGGACTTGTTGTGGTGGGCAGCGATAAGCGGGGAACCATTTACGGACTCTATCATATCTCTGAACTAATCGGTGTTTCACCTTGGATTTTCTGGGCGGATGCCGTGCCGGACAAAAAAGACAGTATTGTTTTGGAGGCTTCCGAATTAAATGTGACTTCAAAAGAGCCGTCGGTAAAATACCGTGGAATTTTCCTGAACGATGAGGCACCGTCCCTGACAGGATGGGTAAATGCAAAATTTAAAGGCTATAACGAAGAATTTTATAAGCATGTATATGAATTAATACTGCGCTGCAAGGGAAATTATTTGTGGCCTGCGATGTGGTCCAATAATTTCAGTGAGGATGGTAAATCCAGCAAGACTGCCAATGCAGAGCTCGCTGATAAGTACGGGATCGTAATGGGTACCTCCCATCATGAACCGCTGTGCCGTGCCGGTGTAGAGTGGCAGAGAATATACCGCAAATATGGTAACAGCAATAAATGGGATTTTGATGCCAATGGAGAGGCTATTACAAAATTCTGGCAGGACGGCGTAAAAAGAAACATGGCTTTTGAAAATGTATATACGCTGGGAATGCGTGGAGAGTCGGATTCCGCACTTTCCGGAACCGACGAGGAAAATATAGATCTTTTGAAAAGGGTTATTACGGTTCAGAAGAATATACTGGAGGAAAATGACTTGTCAGAGGCACCACAGGTACTTACCGTATATAAAGAGGTTGAAAAGTTCTGGCATGGAACTGAGAAAGCCGAGGGACTTAAGAAGTGGGATGTTCTGGATGATGTAACGATTATGCTCTGTGATGATAATTTTGGTAATATGCGTACCCTTCCTGACCAGGAGACGATAAACCGTCCCGGCGGCTGGGGGATGTATTACCACTTTGACTATCATGGGGGACCGACTTCATATGAGTGGATTAATACCGTGGAACTCAATAAGGTATGGGAACAGATGACCATGGCATATGAACACGGCATCGATGATATCTGGATTGTCAATGTGGGAGATTTGAAGCCGATGGAAATGAACATTTCCTATTTCCTGGATTTGGCATATGATTACGATACCTGGGGAAAAAATGGACTGAACCGCACCGAAGAATATATGAACCGCTGGGTAAGACAGCAGTTTGGCTCTTCTCTTGAGGAACAGCAGATTCAGGACCTTCGTTCTCTGATCCAGGAATACACATGGCTCCATAGCTCCTGTAAACCGGAAGTAATAAGTGCGAATACGTATAATGCTTCCAATTACAACGAAGCGGTGAGAGTGCTGGACCGTGTCCAGAAGATGGAGCAGCTGGCAGAAGAGTATAAGGAAGTGATTCCGGAAAGCCATCAGGCAGCCTATTTTGAACTGGTTTATTACCCTGTGGCGGGAGCGGCGGCAGTAGCAAAAATGCAGATTGCCAAAGGATTGAACCAATATTTTTATAGCCGTGGCAGCATGAATGCAAATCTTTACGCAGCACTTGTGGAAGATTCCATCCAACAGGATAAAGATCTGCAGAACACATACAATAACAATATGCCAGGTGTGGGAGATAAGTGGAAAAACATGATGAGTTCTCCACATGTAGGTTATGTTACGTGGAATTCTGATGGTTGGAAATATCCGACAGCAAAGTGGCTGAGGGAACCGGATCAAACGGGGCTTTCTGTCACCCTTGAAAATCAGGCAGAAGCTTACCGGGAGGGAGAATGTCAGCTGGATGAATTTACCAGTACTGGAGAGGAAACCTATACAGTTACTTTAGCGAATATGGGAGAAAATCCACTGGATTATTCGGTTAAGACCTCCGCTGACTGGATTCAGGTATCCAAGAAATCCGGACAGGTGGAAATGCAGGATAACATTCAAGTGTCTATTGACTGGAGTAAAAATCCAGAGGCTGAAGGAACGGTTCAGATCCAGAGCGGTACTCAGATTGTAACGATTCAGGTGAAGACGAGAAAGATCAATACGGATGGACTGGCAGCAAATACGTTTATTTATGCCAATGGATACGCGTCGATTCTGCCAGGGCATTTCAGCCAGAGCGGCAAGGGAACCAACGGAACGGAGATCTCTGTCATTCATAAATATGGAAAAACAGGAGAGTCCTTAAAAGTTTTACCAACGGATGTAAAAACGGCTTCTGTTCCAGAAGATGCAGCCTGGGTGGAATACCTTGTTTCTGTGGAGAAGGCAGGTACTTATCAGCTGACTTCCTATACGGCACCATCCAATAATCTGTTGCGTGAAGACGTGGGAATCTATTATGGAGTATCTGTAAATGGAGGAAAAGCAGAAAAGCTCAATACGGTGGATCCGGCTACCTTCAAGGCAGGTGAGTACAGTGGATCATGGGCAAAGGATGTTGAGGCAAACGGCAGAAAGACCCAGAGCGAGGTGGTATTAAATGCCGGAGTTAATACGATCCGTATCTATGCTATGGATCCGGCATTTGTCTTACAGAAATTAGTGGTATCCGAAGCGCCTGTAGCAGCGTCTCATCTGGGACCGGAAGAAAGCTATTATATAGGGAAAAAGTAGGAGAACAGGGGTTATAAAAAAGGTGCGGCTGAAAACCGCGTACCTCTAAAGAATTGTCTTCGGCCATTCTTTTGCTCCGCAAATCAAGAATTTTTTTATAAGATAAAAAGAGGTCAGTAGAGAGAGCTACTGGCCTCTTTTAAACAGCCAGGGTGGCAACAGGTATAAAAAGTTTTGGAAATATTAAATTAACAATCGTTAATAATTAACGATTGTTATCCGATATATAAAGTGACACCATAGAAAGAGAATAACAGGAGGATTCAGATGTCTAAAGAGGATAAGATACCAAGTGACAGTGAATGGCGGGTGATGGAAGTGCTTTGGGAGAGTGGGGCACCTCTTCCATCTTCTGAGATTATTAAACGTTTGGGAGAACACGGGAAAATGACTTCCAGAATGGTTCGGGTTCTTCTCAACCGATTGTGTCAGAAGGAACTGGTTGATTACATAGTAGATGACAAGGATGCAAGGGTGTACCACTATTTTTCCAGGAAGAGCAGGGCAGAGTGCAGAAGGGAAAAGAGCAGGCGGTTTGTAGAATGCTATTTTGCCGGAAGCCAGACAGGGGCGATCGCATCGCTATTGCAGAGCGGCACCCTGACTGCGGAGCAGATCGGAGAACTGGAAGCGCTTCTGGAGGAAAACAAGAGAAAGGGTGAGGAATAGCTGTGCTGGAAACCGGAAGAAGAATCCTGGAATATCTGGATTGTTTTGTTGTTTATTATTCGATACAGCTTGGCAGATGTGTATTGTTTTCTTTCGTGGCTTTGGCGGTGGTACTTCTCCTGAGGCACACATGTTTTAAAAACCGATTATTTTTGAAGGGTATGTGCTGGGGTGTATTTTTAGTCATTCCTTTTGTAGGGAAGCTAAAACTGTTTTATCAAACGCCTTGGATGGTTCGTATGTTCTGGTGGTGGAATCACGCATGTATGCAGTTTACCTGGGTACGATATGGTTATCTGGTGGGAATGCTTGCAACGGCAGCTGTTATTTTTACACGGCGCAGGCGAGTAAAGAACTTTGTTTCTGGTATGAAGAAATGGGATTTGAATGGGCATGAGGTGTGGGTGGGAGATTTTTCTTTTTCTCCCTTTGCCACAGGATTGATCCATTATCGTATTGTTTTGCCCCAAATTATGACGGAAACATTTTTGCCAGAGGAATTGCAGCTTGTTTGTTTACATGAACAGATACATATCCGTCTCGGGCATTTGTGGTTGTATTTTCTGTGGGATGTTGGGCGCAGCCTTTTGTGGATGAATCCATTTTTAACCCTATGTACGAAGGTAGTGAGGCAGGATCTGGAAGATATCTGTGATCAGGTTACCATCCAGAAAAGTGGCAGAAGCGCATATGAGTATGGAAAACTACTATTAAACAGCATGTCCCTGATTCAGGCGGGAACGTCAGCGCCGGGGGCAGCATTTGCCGAAACAAGAGAATACCAGATCATGAAAAAACGATTTACACGCATCGCTGAATTTCGACCATATAAAAAAAATAGGGGATTTGCCATTTGTATCGGTGGGATTGTGGCAGTACTTGGGTTGTTTTGTCTGATTCACCAGAATTCTTATCCGAACTATACAGAACATAAGGAAATTTTGATTCTCAGTGATGAGAATGAATTTGTGGAGATCAATAATAAAGCTGCCCTGTATCGTGCCATTGATATCGGTAAAAATGAGGTGATGGTGGACCAGGAAGCAATGAACCAGATTTTTGAAGAGCAGGAAATTTATTTGGATTCTTATTTCATTTTGTTCGGCGGTTATATTAAAATGCCGGGAATCGGTGGCGGAGGGAATGCTGTATATGTCAATAGTGGTAAAACAGATGCGATGCTGCGGCTTTCCTACCAGAACAATGATACCAGATTCTTTACGCTTCTTTTTAAATGGATCTGATTTTCATATTTTGTGATGCGTGCAAAAGCGGCATATTCGTTACAGACAAGGAGGAGGATTATTATGGCTGTTTCAAGTATAGGAACTTATAAGAATGCATATGAGGGTATTTCTGTAATGCAGAAAAAGGAAGGGGAGGCTGATAGACAGAAGAAAACAGGTGATGTTTACAGAACATCCGGGATCATAATGGAGAAGACAGAAACGACGAGGGGAACAGACAACCAGGAATATCTCAAAAGCCTGCAGAAGCAGGTGCCGTATACGAAGCTGGAGGTTGGCTCTGCCCTTAGTATGAAGAGGGATAAAAGGGCAGGCGTTATAACGGTAAATCCCAAACTTCTGGAAAAGATGCAGAAGGATCCCGAGGCGGCAGCACAGTACACACAGAAATTAAAGGATATTGAGAGGGCGGAACGAACTGTAAATGCATATTACAATTCCCTTGGCGGTGTTGTGGAGAGGACCAGCCACTGGTATGTGGACGAAGAGGGCAATCATTATCATTTTGCCTATACGCGCCGTGATGACCGGCTGAATAAAAAGATTCGGGAAGAAATGAAGAAAAATACCGAAAATCACATCGAGAAGACCCGTAACAAAGCCCGTGAGAAGGCGGAAAAACTGGAGGAACAGTTAGAGAAAAAGGCGGAGGAAGTAAAAGAAACAGAAGTGTCTGGAAACCGGGAAGAGGTACAGCAGCTTATAGATACGGTAATGATGGAAGAAGGAGGTTTATCTGCTGGCTTATGAATGAGAGCCAGCAGATAATGAACTGAATAAAATATTGAAAAGAGACACTTACTGCGGATTCGCCACACGGATTCCATTTACTTCCACCTGGTCATTGCATTCAATGACAATACAGGGGATGCCATCGATGACCCTTGTGTCGATGAGATCCGTCCGCCCGGGATTGACCTGAATGGTTACATCCGGGGTTTTTAATTCAAATTTTCTTACATTGGCAATATTGTCTGCCACCAGTTTGTGGGATTCTCCTACATTTTCAGTGAATTTCTCCTCAAAGGTCTCCATCTTTTCCTCTGGAACGCCGCTGGCTGTCAGCAGTTTTTTTACATCCTCCCGGTCTAATTCCAGAGGTTCCGGATTTTCTTTGTTCTCCGTGATCATTTCATTTAGATTTTCGTGTATGTTTCTCACCACTTCATAATCGCAGGTGGTACCGAGAGATTCCTCAACGATGGTGGTAAATGTCTCCCGTTGTTCCCTTGCCGGAATCGGAAAGGTACAGCCCAGCAGGTCATAGGAAAAATCAATATCCATAACATCTGCATTTTTGGCAAAATAGAGGAGATTATGTATATCTGTATTCCGGTCGTTAAAAGCAGGAAATAAAAACCCATTTTCCGGCGGCTGAACCAGCCAGTCCCGCATACAGTCTTCAATGCTGTTTTTTTCCGGATTGTAGCAGAGACCTGCCTTGGACAATTTAACAGGACAGATACTGCATAATATAAAGTTATACACATAATCGGAGGCGTCGATGGCAGGAAGTCCATTGTCGCTGTCACCCAGGATCGTATTGCCATCGGCAGTCACAGAAGGGATGTCGTAGGCATCATGGATCAGTATGACAAAATAATTGCCATCATAGTCGTAGGTCTGGATGACCATCTCATAAAATTTGTCCAATAGTTCATTGTTTTGCAGCCCGCTCTGTAGAAGTTCCATCAAAAATTTCTGTTTTCCCTCTTCACCGGTTTCCTCCTCGGCAGGAAATTCCATATTCATCAGGTTTTTTCCCAGGGTTCCGGAGAGGGTTTTGCGGAAAATATCCACATATTTAAACATCTCCTCTTCCGGCAGGGAATAGAATGCCTCTCTCAGTTCCAGGCGCTTATTTTTTTCGGCGTCCACGTAACAGCCGCAGATTCTTGTGATACCATTATCATCTTTCTTAAATAATTTTTTGATCTCCGCGATTTCTTTTTTATTCATTTTGTTTCTTCTCCATTCTCTCTCCGTGTTTTTTGTTCCAGTGCCAGCAGCTTCTCTTTGATATCCAGACCGCCTCCGTAGCCGGTGAGGCTGCCGTTCCTGCCGATCACCCGGTGGCAGGGGATCAGGATCGGCAGAGGATTGCGGTTATTTGCCATCCCTACAGCGCGGCATGCTTTGGGATTGCCCACTGCTTCCGCCAGCTGTCCATAATACCATGTCTCTCCATAGGGGATCTTCTGAAGGGTTTCCCAAACCCGGGTCTGAAAGGCGGTTCCCTGAAAGGAGAGGGGAAGGGAAAATATTTTTCGATTACCGGCAAAATACTCTTCCAGCTGTTTTTTTGCCTCCAACAACAAAGGAAAAGCTGGGGATGCTGGATATTCTACACCTGTATGACAAAAGGCGAGACGGCAGATCCCCTGCTGGTCTGATTCCAGCCTCAATGTTCCGATGGGAGAGGGCAGATAAAGCCTATTGTCAGATTCCATAATAACTCCTTTTACAAATGTACTCATACCGTCTTGTCGGGACAATGCCCATAACTTTCATAGTAAGTATAGTATGAAAATAAAAAAGATGCAAGAAGTTGCAGAATAATGGAAAAAGAGATATAATATGACGTTGGGGGCAAAAGGTATTTTGCCCCCAAGAGATTCCACCTTTTGACCCTAGTTTTTTAATGGAAAGGAGAAACCTATGGGACTAAATGATACGCCATCTGCAGAGCGGATACATATTGGATTTTTTGGCTGCCGGAACGCAGGCAAATCCAGTGTGGTAAATGCCATAACAGGGCAGGAGCTGGCAGTGGTTTCGGATACACTGGGAACTACGACGGATCCGGTGATGAAAGCGATGGAAATATTGCCCTTAGGGCCTGTGATGATCATTGACACGCCGGGATTTGATGATGTGGGTGAGCTGGGAGAGCTTCGTATGCGGAAGACCAGAAGCATTCTGAACCGGACGGATATTGCACTTCTGGTGGTGGACGCCACAGTGGGAATGAAAGAGACGGACCGTCAGTTGATTGCTCTGTTTAAGGAAAAAGATATTCCTTATCTTATCCTGAATAATAAATCAGATCTTTTGCAGAAGATTCCAGAGGCGGAAGAGCATGAGATGTATATCAGTGCGGTCACAAAAACCGGGATTCATGAATGCAGGGAAAGAATTGGGAAAATGGCGCCCAGGGAGGAGAGGCAGGGAAGGATCGTGGGAGATCTGGTCCAGCCATCGGACTTCGTGGTGCTGGTGGTACCTATTGATTCGGCGGCTCCGAAAGGCAGGCTGATCCTGCCGCAGCAGCAGACCATCCGCGATCTGCTGGAGGCAGATGCCACCGTGCTGGCAGTGAAAGAAACCGGGCTGAAGAAGACGCTGGAACAGATGGGAAAGAAACCAGCTCTTGTGATCACCGACAGCCAGGTCTTTGCCAGTGTATCGGCGGATGTACCGGAGGAGATTCCGTTGACATCTTTTTCAATCCTGATGGCACGTTATAAAGGATATCTGGAAACGGCGGTAAAAGGAGTGTCGGCGGTGGAAACCCTGCGGGATGGAGATAAAGTGCTTATATCAGAGGGATGTACCCACCACAGGCAGTGTGATGATATCGGGAGCGTGAAGATTCCCAGGTGGCTCAGAAAATATACGGGAAAAAATCTACAGATCGAACTCAGTGCGGGCCGGGAATTTCCAGAAGATTTGTCCCCCTATTCGCTGGTCATCCACTGCGGGGGCTGTATGCTCAATGAAAGAGAGGTCAGATACCGGATGAAGTGCGCGGTGGACCAGAAGATACCGTTTACCAATTATGGTATCACCATTGCGTATATGCAGGGGATTTTGAAACGGAGCGTCGGGATATTTCCAGACCTGGCGGCCATGATTTAACATGTCAGGAAGGAAAAAGTGAAAAAAAGAGATACGGCAGATTTGAGTTATACCCAAAAGCGCCGTATCTCTTTTTTGGTTTTTAATGAATCGAGATTGCATCCACTGGACAGCCGTCTCTTGCCGTCTGGGCGTCCGCCTCGCATTCCGGCGGAATCTCATCCACCTGCGAAGAAGCTTTTCCGTCGTCATTAAAAGCAAATACCGTTTCACATGTACCAACGCATAAGCCGCAGGCAATACATGTATCTTCATCTACAACAGCCTTCATTTTATGGTCTCCTTCCTGCTGAAATCTTAGAGATTCCGGAATAAAGGCCAGTGTTTTGTGCCGGATTCCGGAAGCTCTTTTACAGAAGTATAGCCAGAAGACTGGAAAAATATTCATTTAATCTTCTTCAATTACCTGAATTTCCAGAAAATCAAAATCGATGGCTTCGATAAAATTATCACTGGTAAAACGGGTCTTATCGATGCGTTTGAATTCAGCAATATTATGTTCCAGCCAGATGGGTTTTGAAAGATCAAATTCATAGCAGATTTCATCCATGGCGGCAAAAATTTTTTTTGTACGATTTAGGTCCGGTGAGGCGTTTTCCACCACCATATCCCGGAGCATGCGGTTGGAACGAAATTCTTTTGCCCACAGTCTGAACATGGGATCCCTTCTTTCCTTATACTTTCATCTGTATGTTTGTGCTTGTCCTGACACGGTTACAGTATACGTTGCCAGAGTTAAAAAGTAAAGAATTATTTGACTTTATATTCATTTTCTTATAAAATTAAAATGGTGTGTTTATATGATACAGAAAAAACAAAAAGCTGTTTTTTCGTTGGAGAAGGAGTAAGGTACAATGCTGGAACAGGAATTGGATACATCGATGCTGAGACAGATTCATATTCCTATGGATGAATCCCATGTTTTTATTGATCAGGAAATGAAATTCCGGGAAATGATGATGATGTACAGCTGTGCGATAAAGGAAGTAAAAACAAAACTGCAGGTGCTCAATGATGAGCTGTCCATAACGAGAAAAAGAAATCCTATTGAGTTCATTAAATCCAGGATCAAACAGCCCACGAGCATAGCTTCTAAATTAAAACGGAAGGGATGTCCTGTGACGGTGGAATCCGCCATGGATGTTCTGTCGGATGTGGCGGGGGTAAGGGTGATCTGCGCGTTTATTGATGATATATACAAAGTGGCAGATATGCTGACGGCACAGGATGATATCGAGTTGATCAAGCGAAAGGATTACATTAAAAATCCGAAGATGAACGGGTATCGAAGCCTCCATCTGATCGTGGAGGTTCCGGTTTTCTTTTCCGACCACAAGGAACTGATGCGGGTGGAAGTCCAGATCCGGACCATTGCCATGGACTTTTGGGCAAGTCTGGAACACCAGCTCAAATATAAAAAAGATATTGATGATGCGGAAAATATTATGTACGAACTGCGGGCCTGTGCGGATGTGATTAACCGCACCGATTATCATATGCAGTCGCTGAGAGACCGGATCGTTGAAAATTCATAACTATGACAGGTATAGTGCAAGGCGGTTCTGCAAATACATAAAGATAGAACCGAAAGGATAGAAATGGAGGAAAAGGAAAATTATGGCTACACGAATTGATGGCAAAGCAATCTCGCAGATGGTAAAAGATGAGCTTAGGGAACGGGTGAAAAAAGAAAAGATCGAGGCGACACTGGCAGTGATCCAGGTCGGAAGCGATCCGGCTTCCACTGTTTACGTGGGAAATAAAAAGAAAGCGTGCGAGTACATCGGGATTCGTTCTCTTGCCTTTGAGCTGCCAGAGGAGACAAAAGAAGAAGAGCTTCTGGATCTGGTCAGAGAGCTGAATGACCGAGAAGATGTGGACGGGATTCTTGTTCAGCTGCCCCTTCCGGCACATATGGACGAAGATAAGGTAATTCAGACGATCTCGCCAAAAAAGGATGTGGATGGTTTTCATCCCCAGAGTGTGGGAGCCCTCAGTATCGGTCAGCCAGGATTTGTCTCCTGTACGCCGGCGGGCGTCATACAGCTTTTGAAACGTTCCGGCGTGGAGATCGAGGGAAAAGAATGTGTCATCGTGGGCAGGAGCAATATCGTAGGAAAGCCGATGGCGCTTCTTATGCTTCGTGAAAATGCCACGGTCACGGTCTGCCATTCCCGGACAAAGGATTTAAAAGAGGTGACCAGACGTGCCGATATACTTATTGTGGCCATCGGGAAGCCAGGATTTATCACAAAAGAGTATGTAAAAGAGGGAGCCGTTGTGATCGATGTGGGAATTCACAGAGGTGCAGACAATAAGCTCTGCGGAGACGTGGATTTTGAAGGGGTTGAGCCGGTTGCTTCCGCAATTACCCCGGTTCCCGGAGGTGTAGGTCCGATGACCATCGCCATGCTGATGAATAACTGTGTAGAGGCGAAAGGACTACAGTAAATGATAGATATATATTTTGTATCACTTGGTTGTGACAAAAATCTGGTAGACAGCGAAAAGATGCTGGCGATACTGGATCATGCGGGATACCGCCTGGCGCAGGAGCCAGAGCAGGCCGATGTGATCGTGGTCAATACCTGTGCGTTTATTCACGACGCCAAGCAGGAGAGCATCGAGACTCTTCTGGAAATGGCAGAGTATAAAAAAAAGGGAACCTGCAGGGTACTTATTGCGGCAGGGTGTCTGGCGGAACGCTACAAAGAAGAGATCCAGAAGGAAATGCCGGAGATTGACGGCATCATTGGAACCACAGCCTATGATACGGTGGCGCAGGTGGTAGAACAGACCCTGACAGGTCAGACGACGGTCAGTATGAAAGAGCTTTCCTATATTCCTTCGGGACTGACGGACCGGATCCGGTCCGGCGCCGGTCATGTGGGTTATTTAAAAATAGGTGAGGGCTGCAGCAAAAACTGTTCTTACTGTGCCATTCCTTCCATGAGAGGGCGGTATCGCAGCGTGCCTATGGAAGAACTGATCGAAGAAGCGGTGAAGCTTACTGCCGGCGGTGTAAAAGAACTGATCCTGGTGGCACAGGAGACCACGCTGTACGGGGTGGATCTGTATGGCGAGAAGAGACTTCCGGAACTTCTGGAGCGGCTGGCACAGATCGAGGCGGTCAGGTGGATCCGCCTCCTGTACTGTTATCCCGAGGAGATCACAGAAGAGCTTGCCGAAGAGATCAGAAAGAATAAAAAGGTCTGTCATTATCTCGATCTTCCAATACAGCACTGTAATGATGATATCTTAAAAAAAATGGGAAGACGCACCGATAAAAAGCAGTTGATGGAAAAGATCGGGATGCTTCGGAATAGGATCCCGGACATTGCGCTGAGAACTACATTGATCAGCGGGTTTCCTGGGGAGACAGAGGAACAGCATGAAGAATGCGTAGAATTTGTAAAGGCGATGCGGTTTGACCGTCTCGGCGTGTTTCCCTATTCCCCGGAGGAGGGGACTAAAGCTGCCGGATTCGAGGGACAGCTGGAGGAAGAAGTGAAGAGACGGTGGGCAGATGAGATTATGGAGACGCAGCAGCAGGTAATCTTTGAAGCCAATGAAAACATGGTGGGAAGAAGGATACCGGCGCTGGTGGATGGATATCTGCCGGAAGAAGACGTCTATGTGGCAAGAACCTACCGGGATACGCCAGAGATCGATGGATGTGTGTTTTTTCACTCATCCAGTGAGATCCTTTCAGGGACCATGGTAGAGCTGGAGGTAACGGACGCCAGCGGCTATGATCTAATTGGAATGTTATGCAGTGAGGAGGACTAGACGATGAATGTGCCAAACAGATTGACGATACTTCGGGTCATTATGATTCCGGTATTTATCCTGTTTATGCTATGGCAGACATTTCCGTATTCGGATTATATTGCGGCGGGGGTATTTATATTAGCCTGTGTCACGGATTTTTTTGATGGGTACATTGCGAGAAAATATAATCAGGTTACTACCTTTGGCAAGTTTATGGATCCTCTGGCAGATAAGATCCTGGTCTGCTCGGCGCTGATCTGCTTTCTGGCAGAAGCGGACAGTCCGATGCCTGTGTGGGTTGTCATTGTGATCATCGGGCGGGAATTTATCATCAGCGGGTTTCGCCTGGTGGCGGCGGAAAAAGGGGTTGTCATTGCGGCGAGTTACTGGGCCAAGGTAAAGACCACGGTGCAGATGATTATGGCGATCGTATTGATCTTTGATTTCAGACATCCGTTATTTGCCCTGTTGGAGCAGATACTGATCTATGCGGCACTGGTGTTGACGGTGATCTCACTGGTGGATTATATATATAAAAATCGGACCGTTTTATCGGATGTATCATAAATTTTTGTTTTTTCTCTAGGAGGTGCGTAATATGGAGACTCTGGAAGAATGGCTTGTCAAGGAATTGACAAAAAGACATGCTAGCATTACAACAGCAGAGTCATGTACTGGGGGGCTGGTTTCAGGCAGAATCGTAAATGTCGGAGGTGCCTCTTCCGTGTTTAACCAGAGTTTTGTCACCTACTCCAATGAGGCGAAAAGGGATCTTCTCGGAGTGAAACAGGAGACACTGGACAGCGTCGGAGCAGTGAGCAGGGAAACCGCAGAGCAGATGGCGCGGGGAGCGGCAAAGGCAGCAAATGCCGAGGTGGCGCTCAGTGTCACAGGAATTGCGGGACCGGATGGTGGAACGCCGGAAAAACCGGTGGGACTTGTTTATATCGGATGCTGCTGTTTTGGTGAGACAATTGTAGAAAGGCATATATTTAAGGGAAACCGGATGGAAATCAGAAATGCTTCGGTAGAGACAGCACTGACTCTTGCAAAAAAATGTCTGAAGGAGTGAATTGATTGAAAAAAATCATACTTTTTTTGTGTGTTGTGCTGATTGCATTTGGAGGTATCGGATGCAGTATGTTTAATTCGGAAGAGGATGAGATGGATCTGACAGAGGAGGATATCCTATCTGCCAATGACAATCGGATTATGGGGGTATCTTCTGGCAGTGTGAGTACGGTAAAAACGTTGTATATCTATACCATCGACAGCATCCAGGAGGAACTGGTACCGCTGCAGATTCCTGTGGGCGGAAGCCGCATTACACCGGCATTTATTATGGATGAGGTGATCCGGAACCTGGATGAAAAGGTAGAAGTGACAGAGATAGAAGTTGAAAAATCGCGTATTTTCATTACCTTTAATGAGGATTATGCGCCGGTCAGGAAATGTTCCAAAAATTTTGAAACGATGATACTTGACTGTATTTCCAACAGTATTCTGGACAATATTCCGTATATTGATGAAGTAGTTTTTCGCGGTGAAAAGGGAGCCTATCGTTCCGATAATTTCAACTTTGAAGAGGATGAGGTGTACAGCTCCAGGTAGTTTGAGATAAAGAGGACAGAACGAATGAAAGATTATGATATAGTAGTCATTGGTGCCGGTGCGGCCGGAATGATGGCGGCGATCGCAGCAGGCAGACGGGGGTGCCGGGTCTGTATTGTTGAAAGGAATGAGAAGCCAGGGAAAAAAATATATATAACAGGAAAGGGCAGGTGCAATATCACCAATGCCTGTGATATGGAGGAGCTGTTCCAGAATGTGATGACGAATCATAAGTTTATGTACAGTAGTTTTTACCGCTTTACGAATGAGGATGTCATCGCTTTTTTTGAAAAAGAAGGTCTTCCGATAAAGGTGGAGCGTGGAAACCGCGTCTTTCCGGTATCGGATAAATCTTCGGATGTGATCCGGGTGCTCTCAGAGGCCTGCCGGAAATGTGGGGTGAAAATTCTTTTCCATAGTCGGGTAAAATCGATATTATTTGACCGTGATGTCCTCCAATCCGTCAAGGGTGTGAGGCTTGCCGATGGCAGAGAGATCACGGCCAGCCAGGTGATTGTGGCGGCGGGGGGCAGATCTTATCCCTCTACCGGTTCGGAAGGAGACGGTTATCTGATGGCGGCCCAGACCGGTCACACCGTAATCAGGTGCCTGCCGTCGCTGGTGCCAATGAATATCAGAGGAGAAGAGCCAGCGCAGATGCAGGGGTTGTCTATGAAAAATGTTGAGATGTCTTTCTATACCAGGAAGACAAATGGGAAGAAAAAGGAGCTGTACCGGGAATTTGGAGAAATGATGTTCACTCATTTTGGGATCACGGGACCGATCGTGCTCTCAGCCTCTAGTCGCCTCGGCAGCGCCTTTGAGTCAGAACAGGTTTATGCTGAATTGGATTGCAAGCCAGCGCTTTCCAAAGAAAAGCTTCACAAGCGGATTCTGAGAGATTTTGAGGCAAATCCCAATGTGATCCTTAAAAATTCACTGGGAGGACTTCTTCCCCGAAGTATGATTCCAGTGGTATTGAAAATAAGTGGTCTGAGGGGAGAAAAGGCAGTCAATCAAGTGACCAGGGAAGAACGGGATAAACTGGTGGATGTCATAAAAGGAATGGTATTTTCGATCGAATCCCTTCGGGGATGGAACGAGGCGATCATCACCAAAGGCGGTGTCAATGTCCGTGAGATCAATCCCGCTACAATGGAGAGCAAACAGATCCAGGGTCTGTATTTTGCGGGGGAGGTGCTGGATGTGGATGCATTGACGGGTGGATTTAATCTTCAGATCGCATGGTCTACCGGATACACGGCAGGAGAAAGTGCCGCGGAACGGGTATTGGACACATAGAGAGAAAAAATGATAAAAAACATAGAGAACCAGGAAAAAGAATAAAGAATGGAGAGAGACAATGAATATAGCAATTGACGGACCTGCCGGGGCAGGAAAAAGTTCCATCGCGAAGCTGACAGCAAAAAAATTATCATTTGTGTATATCGATACGGGAGCCATGTATCGGACGATGGCTTATTATTTTTTAAAAAACGGAATCGACATAAAAGATGAAAAGGCGGTAGCGGAACACTGCGGGGAGATCGAAATCCGTATCGCCTATGAAAACGGCGATCAGCAGATCTTTCTCAATGACACAAATGTATCCAGGGAGATCCGCAGCGAGGAGGTGGGAAATCAGGCCTCGGTGGTCGCTGCCTACGGAGCTGTCAGGGAAAAACTGGTAGCGCTTCAGCGCCAGATGGCAGCCAGCACGGATGTGATCATGGATGGCAGGGACATCGGTACGGTGGTTCTGCCGGGTGCGGAGCTGAAAATCTACCTGACAGCAAGTGCCGCGGTACGGGCGGACAGAAGATACAAAGAACTTCAGGAAAAAGGAGTGGATTGTGACCGGAAGAAGATCGAAGAGGATATCATCCTTCGGGACAAACAGGATATGAACCGTGAAATATCTCCTCTCAAACAGGCAGAGGACGCAGTCTACTTGGATTCGTCGGATATGACCATCGATGAGGTGGTACAGGAGATCATTACTCTAGCGAAAGGGAGAAGCGTATGATGGTAACACTGGCAAAAACAGCAGGATTTTGCTTTGGGGTAAAGAGAGCGGTAGAGATGGTTTATACGGAGGTACAGAAAGGAAAACAGGTTTATACCCTTGGACCGATCATCCATAACGAAGAGGTTGTGTCTGATCTGGAAAAAAAAGGCGTGAAAGTAATCAATGAACTGGATCTGGAAAAAATGGAAGAGGATGGAAATAAGCTGTCTGGCTCTACCGTGGTAATTCGATCCCATGGCGTCTCCGAAGCTGTCTATCAGGCTCTGGAAGAAAAAAAATGTGAGATTGTGGACTCCACCTGTCCTTTTGTAAAAAAGATTCATGATACAGTCCGAAAACATGCAGCCCAGGGTTATGATATCGTTATCATTGGAAGCAGGGAACATCCGGAAGTCCAGGGGATCCTCGGATGGTGCCTGGGAAGGGGGAAAGTGCTGGAAAAAGAGCAGGAAATATCTTCCTATGAGCCCCAGAATAATGGAAAAAAGGTATGTGTTGTGGCACAGACGACATTTAATTACAAAAAATTTAAAGATTTAGTTGAAATTATTTCAAAAAAAGGTTATGATATAATTGCTGTGAATACTATATGCAATGCGACGGCAGAGAGACAGAAAGAAGCACAGGAGCTTGCGGCCTGTTCGGATGCCATGATTGTTATTGGCGGAAAGAACAGTTCAAATTCCAGAAAACTATATGAAATCAGTAAAAATCAGTGTGAGAGCACTTATTTTATACAGACATTGGAAGATCTGGACATGGAATGCGTCCGGTCGTCTGAAAGCCTAGGTATTACTGCGGGGGCATCCACCCCAAAAAACATTATTCAGGAGGTTCTAGAGGCATGTCAGAAGAAAGAAGTTTTGGAGAATTATTAGAGGAATCATTAGTAACAATCCATAATAATGAGGTTGTAGAAGGGACAGTTATCGGCGTAAAGGATAGTGAAATTATCTTAAATATTGGATATAAAGCAGATGGTATATTGACAAAGAACGAATATAGCAACAATCCTGATGTTGATTTGACCAAAGAAGTCAAATTGGATGATAAGCTCACTGTAAAAGTGCTGAAAGTTAATGACGGAGAAGGTCAGGTTCTTCTTACTTATAAGAGATTACAGCAGGATAAGATGAACAAGATCTTTGAAGAAGCGATGGAAAAGGGCGAAGTTCTTACCGGTACCGTAGCAGCAGCTTTAAAAGGCGGACTCAGTGTTGCTTATGGCGAGGGCAGGATATTTATTCCGGCGAGCCTGGTATCTGACGTATATGAAAGAGATTTGTCCAAATATGCAGGACAGGAGATTGATTTTGTACTCACAGAAGTAAATCCCCGTAAGAGAAGAATTATTGGTGACCGCAGACAGCTGGTTGTGGCAAAGAAAAAAGAGATGCAGGAAGAGCTGCTGGCAAAGATTGAAGTGGGCATGATGATTGAAGGTACTGTGAAGAATCTCACTGATTTTGGTGCTTTTATTGATCTGGGAGGAGCAGATGGACTCTTACATATCTCCGAGATGAGCTGGGGACGTGTAGAGGATCCAAAGAAACTGTTCAAGGTTGGTGACCAGGTGAATGTGATGATCAAAGATATTGTCGGTACCAAGATTGCCCTTACGATGAAACTGGATTCCAACAATCCATGGAAAACTGCACCTGAGAAGTATGCCAAGGGAAATGTTGTGACAGGTAAGGTTGCCCGTATGACCGATTTTGGTGCATTTGTAGAGTTGGAAGAGGGCATTGATGCACTGCTGCATGTGTCCCAGATCTCGATTGAGCATGTGGAGAAGCCATCTGACGTTTTGAAGGCAGGACAGGAAATCACTGCAAAAGTCGTTGATTTCAACGAGGAGGCAAAGAAGATTAGTCTTAGTATCAAAGCACTGGAGATTGAAAATCAGAAAGAAGCAGAAGAAGCTCTGGCTGAAGAGACAGCACCGGAGACGTTAGAAGCTGATAACATGGAGGCAGAAGGAGAAGTATAATTCTGTGCTTCAATGATTTAAAATTGCTGGTGTATATCTATGTTAAATAATTATGAAGATTTCAAGAGAGAGTTTTTTAAGCTTTCCAAGATCGATCTGAGTTCCTATAAGGAAAACCAGATGAAGAGAAGGATTGATAACTTTATCGACAAGAATCAATGTGCAGGATATGTTAACTTTCTTAAACTGATACAAAAAGACAGTGATCTTTATGATATGTTTATTACGTATCTGACTATCAATGTCTCAGAATTTTACAGAAATCCGGCACAATGGACAACATTGGAAAAAGTTATCATTCCTCATCTTCTGGGGTGTTTCGGGAAAAAGCTCCGGATCTGGAGCGCTGCCTGTTCTACTGGTGATGAGCCCTATTCTCTTGCCATGGTACTAAGTGATTATGTTTCCCTGAATCAGATCGAGATCATAGCTACCGATATGGATAAAGAAGTCTTATCCAAAGCGAAGCGAGGATGCTATAATGAAAAGAGCGTCAAAGGACTTCCGGATAAATATATTAATAAATATTTTCAGAAGGATGAACACGGACTGTATCATGTAGTGGATTCTATTAAGAAATGTATTACTTTCCGGCAGCATAATCTTTTAAAGGATTCTTACATAGCAGACGTTGACCTGCTGGTATGCAGAAATGTTCTGATCTACTTTACCGATGAAGCGAAGGATGGAATTTATAAAGGATTTGTGAAGAGTCTCAAGAGGAATGGAATTCTTTTTGTGGGCAGCACGGAACAGATTATAGGTCCGGACCGGTATGGTCTTGAGTCATTTCAATCCTTTTTCTACAAAAAACTTTAAGAAAAGAAATGTCAATAAGCCACTCGAACCAAATCGGGTGGCTTTAAATAAGAAAAGAAAGTGAAGGCAATTGCCGGTTCGGAAAAACCTCACCAGGCATTTGCTCGCCAGGTGTCAGAAGTTCGTGACACCTGGCTCTCTTCACTCCATCGTTTGTGTCTGCGTTGCAGTCACAAACTTGAGATGCGCAAAAAAGCGCAGAAAAGAGGTAATTATGGAGAAGATTATTGTTGCCCTGGATGCCATGGGCGGAGATTATGCACCAGAGCAGACGGTGCAGGGCGCAGTCAATGCGGTGAATTCCGCAGAGGAGATCAAAGTAATCCTGGTAGGAAAGCAGGATTTGATTCAGGCAGAGCTGGCGAAATATGAATATAATAGTGATTCCATTGAGGTGGTTCATGCCGAAGAGATTATTGACATGGGAGATGTGCCCACGGCGGCGATTAAAAATAAAAAGGATTCGTCACTGGTGGTGGCGATGAGGCTGGTTCGGGATGGAAAAGCGGATGCCGTCGTTTCCGCGGGAAGCACCGGTGCGATTCTGGTAGGGGGACAGCTGGTAGTGGGGCGTCTTAAGGGGATCAAGAGACCGCCTCTGGCGCCTTTTGTGCCGACAACGAAGGGATTTTCCCTGCTCATTGACTGTGGAGCCAATGTAGATGCCAGACCAGAGCATCTGGTTCAGTTTGCCCAGATGGGATCTATTTACTTTGAAAATGTGATGGGGAAAAAGAATCCTACAGTGGGTCTCCTCAATATCGGAACGGAAGAAGAGAAGGGGAACCAGCTGGTGAAGGATACCAAACCATTGCTAAAGGAATGTAAGGGAATCAACTACATTGGCAGCATTGAGTCTCGAGAGATCGTCCGTGGAGCGGCAGATGTCATCGTCTGTGAGGCATTTGTAGGAAATATTGTGCTGAAGTTTTTCGAGGGACTTGCTCTGACGATGTTTGACAGTCTCAAGCAGGGATTGTTATCCAGCCTGCGGACAAAGATCGGTACGGTGCTGGTCAAACCTGCCCTGAAAGGATTAAAAAAGCAGTTTGATACGAGCAGCCAGGGCGGCGCACCGCTTCTTGGTTTAAAGGGACTGGTAGTAAAGGCACATGGGAACTCTACCTGCAAGGAGATTGAGATCGCCATAAAACAGTGTGTCTCCTTTAAAAAGCAGGGAATAAACGAAAAAATTAAAGAAAGCATTTGTGAGTGATATGAAGGATATCGAGGAATTTGAAGACCGGATCGGCTATGCATTTCACAATAAAAGACTTTTGGAGAATGCACTGACCCACAGTTCATTTGCCAACGAGAGGCACTGGACGTACAACAGAAATAATGAGAGACTGGAGTTTTTGGGGGATGCCGTGCTGGAACTGGTGAGCAGTGATTTTATTTTTCACGAGCACAGTGGTGACATGGAGGGTGAGATGACCAAGCTCCGCGCCAGCCTGGTCTGTGAGAGAAGTCTGGCGGATTCTGCCAGGCAGATCGGGCTGGGACGGTTTATTCGGCTGGGAAAAGGCGAG
The DNA here is from genome assembly GCA_948848225.1 of uncultured Eubacterium sp. GTDB lineage: Bacteria > Bacillota > Clostridia > Lachnospirales > Lachnospiraceae > Eubacterium_F. Next base: position 220,768 of record CAQOJF010000001.1, on the reverse strand, counting down.
GCTGCCACCGGAGGCAGGGAGAGGGATTCCATCCTGTCGGATGCCTTTGAAGCGGTAATCGGCGCCATGTATCTGGATGGCGGTCTTGAGAAAGCCAGGTCCTTTGTGAAACGTTTTGTGCTCTCAGACATAGAAAATAAAAAATTATTCTATGACAGCAAAACGGTGCTGCAGGAGATGATCCAGGCACAGGGAACCGGCAGTATCTGTTATGAGCTTGTTTCGGAGACCGGACCGGATCATGCGAAAGTATTTGAGGTGAGCTGCCTGCTGGATGGGACATGTCTCGGAACCGGAATGGGACACTCCAAAAAGACGGCGGAGCAGAATGCTGCCTACGAGGCTTTATGCAGACTGAAGAATAAAAAATGATTGGAGTTTGTTTATGTATCTGAAAAGTATCGAAGTTCACGGTTTTAAATCCTTCGCCAATAAGCTGGTGTTTGAGTTTCACAACGGCATAACCGGTATCGTAGGGCCCAATGGGAGCGGGAAAAGTAATGTGGCTGACGCCGTCCGCTGGGTTCTGGGGGAGCAGAGTGCCAAACAGCTCAGGGGTGCCAGCATGCAGGATGTGATCTTTGCCGGGACAGAGCTTCGCAAGCCTCAGAGTTATGCCTATGTGGCGCTGACGATCTCCAATGAGGACCATAAGTTAAATGTGCCATATGAGGAAGTACAGGTGGCGAGACGGGTATACCGTTCCGGAGAGAGTGAATATCTACTTAATGGTGCGGCATGCCGGCTGAAAGATGTGCAGGAGCTTTTTTTTGACACTGGTATCGGAAAAGAGGGATACTCGATTATTGGTCAGGGTCAGATTGATAAGATCCTCAGCGGTAAACCAGAGGAGCGCCGGGAACTTTTTGATGAGGCGGCGGGAATTGTAAAGTTTAAAAAGCGAAAGGTCACAGCAGAGAAAAATCTGGAAGCGGAGAGCCAGAACCTGCTCCGCGTCAGCGACATCCTGACAGAGCTGGAAAAACAGGTAGGCCCTTTGGCAAAGCAGTCGGAAAAGGCGCGAGAGTACCTGCGGCTGAAGGAAGAGCTGAAAAAATATGAGATCAGCCTGTTTATACAGGATTATGACAGCTGCCAGGAAGACCTGCTGGAGACAAAGACCAATATCTCCAATGCGGAAAAGGAACTGGAGGAGGTCAAGAAAGAGCAGGAGAGCACCAAATCCCAGTTTGAAGAGGTGGAACATCAGATCAAGGAATATGATGAGCTCCTGGAACAGAAAAAAGAGAAATGCAACAGAGACCGTCTCACCCTTGGCGGTATCGAGGGGGAGATCCGGATCGCGAAGGAAAAGATCTCTTCTCTTTCTCATGGAAAGGAATATTATGCGGACCGCATGAACAGTATCCAGGCTTCTGTGGAAGAGGTTACGAAGGAAAAAGAGGGATATCTGGAGAGCCAGAAAGAATTTACCGGGACACTGGCGCAGATGCAGTCAGAAGAGGCAGAGCTTCTAACAGAGACTAACCGGCTTGGCGAAAGGATCAGGGAGATGGAGAAAACCATCGCCGAGCAGAATGACATCATATTGTCTTCCATGAATCAGACTTCGGAGATCCATATCGAACATCAAAAGATTGCGTCTATGATGGAGCAGAATTCCATCCGCAAGGCGGAGCTGAACCAGAGAATATTATCAAATAAAAGCCAGGTATCTACTGCTGTCGAACAAATGCAGCAGGAAGAGTCCACGCTGGAAGAGATCCGCCAGTCTCTGGACGCAGAATATTTAAAAAGAAAAGAGTTTTTAAAAAAGGCAGAAGAGTGCCGGACTGAGGCAAAAGACCTGCAGCATGAATTACATGACAGGCAGAGGGATTATCATATGAAATCCTCCCGTCTTGCCACGCTGAAAAATATTACGGAGCGTTACGATGGCTATGGACAGAGTATCCGCCGGGTGATGGAGCAAAAGCAGGAGAATCCTGGTATCGTTGGTGTTGTGGCGGATATCATACAGGTGGATAAAAAATATGAAACGGCGGTGGAAACCGCTCTGGGTGGAAGTATCCAGAACATTGTCACAGAAGATGAGAATACCGCCAGGGATATGATCAACTTTCTGAAAAAACACCGTTATGGACGGGCTACCTTCCTTCCGCTGACCACGGTATCTGCCGCGGCGGGACGGATCAAGCCGGAGGTGCTCTCGGAACAGGGTGTGATCGGCTGTGTATCGGAGCTGGTAAAGAAAGATCATCGGTTTGACGGTCTGGTACAGTATCTGCTGGGCCGGTTTGTCCTGGTGGATACCATTGACCATGCCATGGCGCTGGGAAGAAAATTCAAGCATACCCTGCGCATCGTAACGCTGGAGGGCGAGCTTCTGAATCCGGGTGGTTCTATGTCTGGAGGCGCCTATAAGAACAGCAATAATCTTCTTGGAAGGCGCCGGGAGATGGAGAAACTGGAAGAGGAGATCCAGAAGATTGAAAAATCCATGGATAAGCTTCGGGATAAGAGGAAACGACTGGAAGAAGACGCCGGAAAGGCAGAGCAGAGGGCAAAAGAAAAGGATTCTGTGCTCAAGGAGCTGGAGCTTCGTGAGAATACGGCGAACATCAAATACGAGCAGGCGGTGGCGGTGAAGGAGCAGAAAGAGACAGAATTTAACGCGATCCTCAATGACGGGAAAGAGCTGGAAAGCCAGAAAAATATTCTGACAGAAACCCTGTCCCGTATCGACTCCCAGCTGAAGGATAGCCAGAGGAAAAACGATTTGGCGAAAAAGATCCAGGAGCAGACCACAGAGGAATTGGAAGAGGCAGCGGAAAGCCTCTCAAAATCCCAGGAAAGGCTGGCAGAGCTCAAGCTGGAGATCTCATCTTTCAGCCAGAAAAACAGCTTTCTTCTGGAAAATCTGGAGAAGACAGAGAACCGTCTGACAGAATTGGAAAAAGAGTACCAGGCGCTTGTGGAGGAACAGAACAGCTCGGATACCCAGGTGGATCAGATGAACCAGTCCATTGAAGAATTTGAGGGACGGATCGCGGTGTGTAAAGACGAGATCGCCACGCTGGAGCAGGAGATAGCAGACTATTCCAAGAAAAAAGAAGAACTGATGGTTTCCCAGAAAGATTTCTTTGACAAGAGAAATGAGATGATGGAGCACATCGGTGAACTGGATAAGGAATGCTTCCGGCTGGGGGCGCGAAAGGAAAAACTGGAGGAACAGCTGGACAACCGAATCAACTATATGTGGAACGAGTACGAGGTTACCTACCACAATGCCAAAGAACTGGCGGGAGAGACTGAATTTACTTATGCGCGAATCAAAAACCTGGTGGGAGAGACGAAAAACAGCATCCGCGGGCTGGGGGACGTCAATGTCAATGCCATTGAGGACTACAAAAGCGTCAGTGAGCGCTATGAACTGCTGAAAACCCAGCACGACGATCTGATCGAGTCCGAGGAGGCGTTGAAACAGATTATTGCCGATCTGGATGAGGAGATGCGGGGGCAGTTCAACGAGAAGTTCAGCTTGATCAAGTCCCAGTTTGACCGGGTATTCCGGGAATTGTTTGGCGGTGGAAAGGGAACCCTGGAACTGGTGGAGGACGAGGATGTGTTGGAAGCTGGTATTCGGATCATCGCCCAGCCGCCGGGAAAGAAGCTGCAGAATATGATGCAGCTCTCCGGTGGAGAGAAGGCGCTGACGGCGATCGCCCTGCTATTTGCCATCCAGAATCTGAAGCCATCCCCCTTCTGCCTGCTGGATGAGATCGAGGCGGCGCTGGATGACTCCAATGTAAAGAGGTATGCGAAGTATTTACATAAACTAACGAAGAACACGCAGTTTATCGTGATCACCCACCGGCAGGGTACGATGTCGGCGGCGGATGCCCTCTATGGTATCACGATGCAGGAAAAGGGTGTGTCAACCCTTGTTTCTGTCAAGCTGATCGAGGAACAGTTGAAAAATGAGCAGAAGGCGGCTGCACAATAGCTGCGGGATCCAGCAGAATGAAGAGAGAAAGAAGGAAGACAATGGCTAATTTTTTCAGTAAATTAAAGAGTGGCCTGAGCAAGACGAGAGATAGTTTTGTGTCGGGCATCGATTCAATATTTTCTGGTTTTTCCGAGATCGATGAAGATTTTTATGAAGAGCTGGAGGAGCAGCTGATCATGGCAGATATCGGCATGGATACTTCCATGAAGATCATCGAGGAGCTCCAGGAAAAGGTAAAGGAACAAAAGATCAAAGAAGCAGCGGCATGCCGTACCCTGCTGATGGACACCATCAAAGAGCAGATGAAGGTACATGAGGATGCTTATGAGTTTGAAAAAAAGAAATCCGTAGTGCTGTTTATCGGCGTCAACGGCGTGGGAAAGACTACCAGCGTAGGTAAACTGGCAGGACAGATGAAGAAAGATGGGAAGAAAGTGCTTATGGCGGCGGCAGACACATTCCGCGCCGGCGCCATCGACCAGTTAAAGGAGTGGTCCAGCCGTGCCGGCGTGGATATCATTGCCGGGCAGGAGGGTGCAGATCCGGCGGCCATCGTGTATGACGCGGTGGCGGCGGCAAAAGCCAGAAATACGGATGTACTTTTGTGCGATACTGCAGGGCGTCTTCACAACAAGAAGAACCTGATGGCGGAGCTGCACAAGATTTACAAAATCATTGAAAATGAGTACAGCGGCGCCCATCTGGAGACTTTTATTGTCGTGGACGGAACCACCGGACAGAACGCCCTTGTTCAGGCGAAACAGTTCAGTGGGGTGGCAGATATCACGGGGGTTGTCCTTACCAAGCTGGACGGAACGGCAAAGGGCGGCATCGCTATTGCCATCCAGTCCGAACTGAACATCCCGGTAAAATATATCGGCATCGGAGAAAAGATCGATGATCTGCAGAGATTTGATGCCGATGAGTTTGTGGACGCGCTATTTGATGTTGCAGAACAATAAAAATCGTGGTAAAATGAGTGCCGACATAAAAAATGAGAAGAAAGGCAGATGACAATTCATGATGACACTGGATAAATTTGAAGAGGCGAGCGAGAGGGTCAAGGAGGTCATTCTTCCTACGAACTTGATTTATAGCGAATACTATAGCGCCGAGACCGGGGCGAAAGTTTATTTCAAGCCGGAGAATATGCAGTACACGGGGGCTTATAAAGTAAGAGGCGCCTACTATAAGATCAGTACCCTGTCCGACGAGGAGAGGGAGAAGGGACTGATCACTGCATCTGCCGGAAATCATGCCCAGGGTGTGGCCTATGCGGCGAAGCTTTTTGGAGTGAAAGCCGTGATCGTCATGCCCACAACCACACCACTCATCAAAGTAAACCGTACGAAAAGTTACGGCGCTGAGGTGGTGTTACATGGTAATGTATACGACGATGCCTGCAGCCATGCGTTGAAGCTGGCAGAAGAACAGGGATATACTTTTGTCCATCCCTTTGATGATGAAGTGGTGGCCACGGGACAGGGTTCCATCGCCATGGAGATCTTTAAGGAGCTTCCTACAGTGGATATTATTCTGGTTCCCGTTGGGGGCGGCGGGCTCGCCTGTGGCGTATCGACTCTGGCTAAGTTGCTTAACCCGAACATCAAAGTAATCGGAGTGGAGCCGGCGGGGGCAAACTGTATGCAGGAATCATTAAGACAGGGGAAGGTCGTGTCTCTGCCGGGAGTGAATACCATCGCCGACGGTACTGCGGTGAAGACGCCGGGATCCAATATTTTCCCCTACATACAGAAAAATCTGGATGATATTATAACAGTAGACGACCATGACCTGATTGTAAATTTCCTTGATATGATGGAAAACCATAAGATGGTGGTGGAAAACTCTGGGCTTTTGACGGTGGCGGCACTAAAGAAAATGAACATCCAGGGAAAGAAAGTGGTGTCCATCCTCAGCGGCGGAAACATGGACGTCATCACCATTTCTTCTGTGGTACAGCACGGTTTGATCCAAAGGGGAAGGGTGTTTACAGTGTCCGTAGAGCTTCCGGATCGTCCCGGTGAGCTGCTTCATGTGGCGGATGTGATCGCTAAAGCACAGGGAAATGTCATTCGGCTGGAGCATAACCAGTTTATCAGTATCAACCGCAATGCGGCAGTGGAGCTGACAATCACCATGGAGGCCTTTGGCCACGAGCACAAGGAGCAGATCATAAAGGCGCTGGAAGATGCCGGATATGCACCAAAGAGCCAGCAGCCGACGGCGATCTATCACTAGAACAGGAAGGAAATGGCAAAATGGAATACGAACAGAATTTGTTGTTTACTCCGGAGGGAGTCCGGGATATATATGGTGTGGAATGTGAGAAAAGAGAGTGGGTGGAAGCCGAGATTCATAAGATTATGAAACTCTATGGGTTTCAGGATATCCTCACTCCGACTTTTGAGTTTTTTGATATCTTCAATCAGGAGCGGGGAACTGTGGAATCAAAGGAAATGTTCAAATTCTTTGACCAGTATAACAATACCCTGGCGCTGCGTCCGGATATCACACCATCCATCGCCAGGTGTGTGGCTAAATATTATTCAGCAGAAGAGATGCCCATCCGTCTTTCCTATTCGGGAAATACCTTTATCCATCGGCGGGGGTATCAGGGAAAGCTCTCGGAGATTGCCCAGATTGGCGCTGAGCTTATGAATGATTCCAGTTCTGATGCGGATGCCGAGATGATCGCCATGACGGTAGAATGTCTTGCCAGATCCGGCTTGAAGGAGTTTAAGATCGATGTGGGGCATGCGGGATTTATCCGTGGTCTGATGGAAGAGTCGGGATTTTCCGCCGAAGAGATTCAGGAATATAAGCGTCTTATCGCCAATAAGAACAGTTTTGGAGTGGAGGAGATGATCGAGGGAAAAGATCTTTCATCCCGGTTAAAAGAGCTGCTGATCCGGCTTCCGGATCTCTTTGGCGCAGAAGAGACACTGGCCTATGCCAGGGAGCGGGTGAGCCATCCGCTGGCGCTGGAGGCATTGCAGCGTCTGGAGACCGTCCAGGAGATTCTGGGAATCTATGGGCTGGAAGAGAGTGTGACTTTTGATCTTGGAATGCTCAGCCACTATGATTATTATACAGGTATTATTTTTAAAGCATATACGTATGGGACTGGAGAGGCGATCGTTACCGGAGGACGTTATGATAAGCTGATCCAGCAGTTTGGCAAAAAGTCACCAGCGGTAGGACTTGCCATCGTCTTAGACCAGCTTATGAATGCTCTTGCCAGCCAGCACGCAGAGATTCCCACAGAGACGGATGGTATCCTGATCCTGTACCGTTCCGCCAGCCGCAGAGAGGCGGTTCATCTGGGAAACCGTTACCGGAATGAAGGTCGCCGGGTGATGCTGATGCGCAGGGATGCAGAGACAGAGCTGGAGGTATACCGCGGCTATGCGTCAGAGAATCAGATTTCCAGCATTGTCTATGTGGAAGGCGACCAGACAACAACGATCGATCTATGACAGATTCAGGATGGAGGAAGGTATGAAATATTTAACGATTGCACTGGCAAAGGGAAGACTTGCCAAGCAGACACTGGCATTACTGGAGCAGACTGGCATCACCTGTGAAGAGATGAAAGATAAGGATACGAGAAAGCTGATCTTTGTCAATGAGGAGCTGGGACTGAAATTTTTCCTTTCCAAGACTTCGGATGTGCCTACATATGTAGAATACGGCGCCGCGGATATCGGAGTGGTGGGAAGCGATACCATTCTGGAAGAGGGTCGTAAGATTCTGGAGGTTCTGGATCTGGGACTTGGGAAATGCCGTATGTGCGTGGCAGGTCCGGCGTCCGCCAGAGAACTTCTGCAGAAAAATGAGATCATCCGGGTGGCTTCCAAATATCCGAAGATCGCCAAGGATTATTTTTACAATAAAAAACATCAGACGGTGGAGATCGTGAAACTGAATGGTTCCGTGGAATTGGCTCCCATCGTAGGGCTCTCTGAGGTGATCGTAGATATCGTGGAGACCGGTTCTACCCTGAAGGAAAACGGGCTGGAGGTATTGGAGGAGATCTGTCCGCTGTCGGCGAGAGTGGTCGTCAATGAGGCGAGCATGAAGATGCAGCGGGAGCGGATCACAAAGATCGTAAAAGACTTAAAGCAGGCGTTGAACGAATAGAAAGGAGAAGGCGATGATGAGACGGATCAGACTGGACGAGGCATCGATGGAAAATATTCTGGAAAGTCTGCTGAAACGCAGTCCAAATCAGTATGACAGCTATCAGGATACGGTAAATGAGATTTTGAATGAGGTGAAGGAAAAGGGAGATGAAGCCCTGTTCCATTATACGAAGAAATTTGATAAAGCTGAGATCACACTGGACAATATCCGCGTGACCGAAGCAGAGATCCAGGAGGCATATGCGCAGGTGGAGGCTTCTTTGGTGGAGGTCATGAAAAAATCTTTGGCAAATATTCAGGATTTTCATAAAAAACAGCTTCGAAACAGCTGGATCGAGACGAGAGAGGACGGCGTAGTCCTGGGACAGCGCATCACACCTTTAGAAAGTGTCGGTGTGTATGTGCCGGGAGGAAAAGCGGCATATCCATCCAGTGTACTTATGAATATCATTCCGGCACAGGTGGCGGGAGTGGAGCGCATCGTCATGGTGACGCCTCCGGGAGCGGATGGGAAGGTGAATCCTGCCACGCTGGTGGCGGCGGACTTAGCAGGAGCTACAGAGGTATACAAAGTGGGAGGGGCTCAGGCAGTGGCGGCCCTTGCCTATGGAACCGCCTCCATCAAAAAGGTGGCAAAGATCTGCGGACCGGGGAATATTTTTGTGGCGTTGGCGAAAAAGACCGTATACGGACATGTGAGCATAGATTCCATCGCAGGTCCCAGTGAGATCCTTGTGCTGGCAGACGAGACAGCGAATCCCCGGTATGTGGCGGCAGATCTTTTATCCCAGGCAGAGCATGACGAGCTGGCTTCTGCCATTTTGGTGACCACCAGTGAGGAACTGGCAGTCCGGGTGGAAGAAGAAATTCAGGTATTTTTGCAGACGTTGAGCCGTGCGGATATCATCCGCAAGTCTCTGGAAAATTATGGGTATCTTTTGGTAGCAGATTCGATGTCCGATGCCATCCGGGCGGCAAATGAGATCGCCTCCGAGCACCTTGAGATATTGACGAAAAATCCTTTTGATACCATGACAAGAATAAAGAATGCTGGGGCGATCTTCCTTGGAGAATACAGCAGCGAACCCCTGGGGGACTATTTTGCGGGACCGAACCATGTGCTTCCCACCAATGGCACCGCCAAATTTTTCTCGCCGCTGAATGTGGATGATTTCATCAAGAAATCCAGTCTGATCTCTTATTCCAGAGAGGCGCTGGAGCCGATCCACAAAGATATCATTCAGTTTGCCAATGCGGAGCAGCTGACAGCGCATGCCAATTCCATTGCTGTTCGTTTTGAGGATTGATGGGGCTTATTCACGACATGAGAAAATTAAGGGCGCCGACAGGGTTTTCGGTGCCCTTTTCCAATAGGCAGATCAATCCCCGGATCGTCTCCGCCGTCTCTTCTTCGGTAGAAGGGACGATGGTGTTATCCAGTTTAACCGTTAAGATAATCAATACGATCTCAGCCAGGGCGGCGGGATGATCAAAGGTGATATCTCCAGCCTCTATGCCCTGCTGAATGATAGATGTCAGCACCGGCTTTAATTCCGTCACCATATAATTCAGGTATTTTTGGTGAAGGAACGCCCACTCCGTGCCGGTTTCCAGCGCAGAGACCGAGGCATCCTGCCGGATAAATTCTGCGGAAGAGCTGCGGCATGCCTGAAAAAGCATTGCCATCCGCGTAAATGGGGGAATCTCCTTCTGGGTGGCGAGATTTTTTGCCAGCTCCAGGGGCTTTTTATAATTACGTTCTATCAGTGCATCTAAAATCTCTTCCTTCGAGGAAAAATAATAATAAATACTTCCCTTTCCAATTCCAGCGGCCTGGGCGATCTCCCGGACCGTGATCGCCTGCATGTCCCTGCTGGTCAGTAATTCTTCCAGTGCATCTAATATTTTCTCATATTTCATAGGTTCTGGCATGGTCAATTTCCTCCGATTGTTACTGATAAATCAAAGTATATCATATTTCTGGAAAAAATGTCAGCTTAATAGCGTTAATTTATATCCTGTTTTTCCGCTGAGCGGAAAAAATTTCCTAAATCTTTCAAAATAAGTTGACCGATGGTCGAAAAAGTGTTATTGTAAACTTGTAATAAAGTTGACCGATGGTCGAACAAGAAAGGAAAATGTAGAAAAATGACCTATGCAGATTTTTTTGCTCTGGTAAAGGAGCAGTTTATGGGAGCCGATGTCAGTGATGTCACAGAACATTTAGCATATCAGTTCAATATCACGGGAGAGGCGGAAGGAATTTTTTATGTTGAAGTAAAAGAAGGAGAGTTGTATGTAGAGCCCTATGAATATTTTGACCGGGACGCTATGTTTACAGCGAGTGCAGAAACACTTATGAAGATTGCAGAAGGAAGGCTGGATCCGGTACTGGCATTTACCCTGCAGAAATTAAAAGTGGAGGGAAATATTGACAAGGCGCTCAAATTAAAGGATTTGATCAACAGCAAAGGCTGATGCCGGAGGTGAAGGACGATGAGGATTGGAAGGGGAATCCTGGCAGCACTTGGGGGACTCATGATTGCAGAGCTGGCGGGATCTGTCTATATGTACCGGCGGACGATGATACGCTGTTCAGGGAAGGCAAATAACAGGAGGACCATTAAAATGTCGGGAACTGACTGGAATCGCTATATGCCGGTGATCGAGGAGCGGAAAGAGCGATTTCTGGCCCATAACAGGGAAGACGTATACCTGGATTCGGAAGATGGACTGAGGCTGCACGCCACTTATTTTCCCGAGGGAGACCAGAAGAAGACCGTCATCTGTTTTCACGGTTATACCAGCCAGGGAATGAAGGACTATATTGCCTTGTCAGATTTTTATCTGAAACGGGGTTTCAGCATGCTTCTGGTGGATGCCAGAGCCCACGGTGACAGTGAGGGCAGATACATAGGGTTTGGATGTCTGGACCGGCGGGACGCCCTGTTATGGATCCAGTGGGTGTTAGACCACTGTGGCAGGGATACGGATATACTACTTCATGGAATTTCCATGGGAGCGGCCACGGTTCTGATGTGTACCGGTCTGGAGCTGCCGGAACAGGTGCGGGGTGTGGTCTCGGACTGTGCATTTACCTCACCGAAAGAAGTATTTACACATGTGCTGCATTCTATGTATCATATGCCGGCATTTCCGATGATGGAGATTTCGGACTGGCTCAACCGCCGGCTGGCGGGATATGGGCTGGATGAGTGCAATGCGGCAAGAGAGGTGAGAAAGGCAAAGATTCCGGCTCTGCTGATCCACGGTTCAGGGGATGGATTTGTCCCCAGCTGGATGTGTGACAGGATCTTTGAACATTATGGGGCATCAAAGAAGAAGCTGGTTATCGAGGGGGCTGCCCACGCTGAAAGTTATTTTAAGGACATGAAGCGGTATGAGAGCACACTGGATGAGTGGCTGGAAAAGGAATGGAGGAGAGTATGAGAAAGACGAGAAAAGGGTATCCGGTATATCCGTTGACTGTGGCACAGAAATTCCATTTTTATTATATGGATTTCTGTCCTAAAAAGGAAGTTTTGAATATTGGAACCAGTCTGACTATTGGGGCAGATCTGGACTTTGATGTGCTGAAAAGGGCGATCGGGGAGGCTTATGAGCGCTGTGAGTGTCTGAAGGTTCATTTTTTTAAGGACAAGGATGGCACGTGGTATCAGTATGTGTGCCAGAATGCAGTGATGGAGATCGGCTCGGAGGATTTTTCGGGAAAGACTATGGAAGAGGCGGAGGCGGTGCTGCAGAGCTGGACACAGGTTCCCTTTACCAAAGAAGATGCGCCCTTGAGCCGCATCGTTATGATCCGGATGCCGGACGGATATCAGGGGGTATATTTTCTGGTGGATCACCGTATCATGGATGCCCAGTCCATGATCTGTTTTTTGAAAGATATCATTGAGATCTACTGCCATAATATGTATGAGGGGGTTGCCTATCCCAAAGAGATGGCTTCTTATATCGAACAGGTAAAGAAAGATCTCGCCTATGAGGCAGAATCAAAGGCGAAACAGAAGGACGAGGCATTTTTCCATCAGCTGATTGAAGCTTCGGAACCGATCTATAACGGCATCGACGGTCCGGGACGGTTAGTGGCAGAGAGAAAGGCTTCTGGAAATCCGGATGCCAGGGCGGCAGTGAACGTGTCGGATTCCGTGGACTCGGCTCTGGATGTATTTCATCTGGAGGAAGAACCCACCAGACGTCTTATGGATTTTTGTGAGACCTATCATGTATCCCTGGTCTGCCTTCTTATGATGGGGCTGCGTACCTATTTTCAGAAAATGAACCACAATGACGATGTGTCCATTACGACCACCATCGCCAGGAGAGGAACCCTTAAGGAGAAGAAGAGCGGCGGTACGAGGATCCATTCTTTCCCCTTCCGCACCATTATTTCCGAAGATAAGACCTTTTTGGAGGGGATTTATGAGATCCGTGACCGGCAGAATGAGTATTTCCGTCATGCGAACTACGATCCGGTGGCATATTTTGCCCATCAGAGCAAGGTGTGGAACAAAGCGCCGGGGCGGGTGTATGAACCGATGTCCCTGACCTATCAGCCAATGTCCATGCGGGATAAAGAGCTGGAAAAGCTGGGAGATATCAAGTATAAAACCAAATGGTATCCCAACGGTGCCACGACCCAGGCGATGTATCTCACGGTCATGCACCGCCCGGAGGACAACGGCCTGGATTTTAGTTTTGAACACCAGGTAAAAGCGGTCAGCCGTAAACAGCTGGAGTATCTGTATTATTATCTTTGCAGGATTATGTTTAAAGGTGCAGAAAATCCGAATCTTACCATCGGTGAGATCATGAAACTTGTGTAGTGTGCCATTAATAGAGGACTTTTGGTATGAAGGAGGAAGATCATGTTTGAAGAGCTGAAAGAAATAATCTGTAATTATGTGGAGGTGGAGCCGTCGGATATCCATCCGGATTCCCGGTTTATGGAAGATCTAGGGTTTACTTCCTTTGACTTTGTGAGTATGATGGGGGAATTGGAGGAACAGTATGATATTGAGATCGATTCGGCGCAGGCGGGCTCGATTCGGACGGTACAGGAAGCGGTTGATTATTTGACGGCATTAGTAGAATAATTGTTTCACATACAGGGAGGTATATGATGAGCAATTCAACAATTTGGGAAATACTTGATACAGCAGAAAAAAGATACGGTTCGGAAGAGGCAGTCCGTTACCGGGTATCAAAAGACGGGATCGAGGCAAAAACCTATGCCCAGTTGAAACAGGACAGCGACCATTTTTCCAGCGTCCTGAGAGAACTGGGAGAGCTGGGAAACCATATTGCCATAACGGGCATGACTTCTTATACCTGGATCACCGCTTTTCTCGGTGTGACAGGAAGCGGCTGTGTGGCGGTTCCCCTGGATGTCTCCCTGCCGGCGGAGGAAATGTGTGAGCTGATCCACCGGTCCGATGCCACGGTGCTGGTGCTGGATGAGATCCGCAGTGATGTGGGCGTCATGGTGCAGGAGCGCTGTCCGAAGATCCGCTATGTTCTTTCCATGCAGAAAGAAAAAGCAGAGGGAGGGATGGAGTCTTTCTGGGAGCTGGTGAATGCCCAGAAGGGAGGTTTAGACCACCGCCCGAAACCAGAGGATCTGTGTACCATCATGTTTACATCGGGAACCACAGGAAAGAGCAAAGGCGTTATGCTTACCCAGCGGAACATTGCTGAAAATGCCACCTGTCTGGATATGAAGTTTCCGGAGCGTACGGTTATTTTATCAGTACTTCCGATTCACCACGCCTACTGTCTCAGCATGGATATCATAAAAGGAATTTCCCTGGGAAGTGTGATCTGTATTAACGACTCTCTGATGCACATGGCAAAAAATATGAAGATCTTCCAGCCGGACATGATCCTTATGGTGCCGCTGATGATCGAAACACTGGCAAAAAAACTGGAGGCGGCGGAAGGTCTCCCCCCGGAGGCGGTAAGACAGCAGGTGTTCGGAGAAAATCTACATACCATATGCAGTGGCGGCGCCTATCTGAATCCAGATTATATTGATCTGTTTGAAAGGTATGGGATCTGTATCCAGCAGGGATATGGGATGACGGAGTGCGCCCCAGTCATCAGCACCAATCTCAGCTGGAACATCCGCAGGGATTCTGTGGGACAGCTTATGCCGAACTGTGAGGCAAAGGTGGTGGAAGATGAATTGTGGATCCGGGGAAGCAGTGTGATGGCAGGATATTATAAGATGCCGAAAGAAACCGCTGAGACTCTGGAAGACGGCTGGTTAAAAACCGGGGATCTGGGATACGTGGATGAAGATGGTTTTGTCTATCTGACTGGAAGGAAGAAGAATCTAATTATCACGAAAAATGGGGAAAATGTATCTCCGGAAGAGCTGGAAAACAAAATTGGTTCTTCACGTCTTGTGCAGGAGATCCTTGTCCGGGAAGCTGAAGGCGTTATCGAGGCAGAGATCTTCCCGGATCAGGAATATATAACAAGAAAACAGGTGGATGACGTGGAGAAGGAGCTGCAGAATCTTATCGACAATTACAATGCGGGAGCACCGTCCCATAAGAGAATATATCGTTTGAAGGTCCGGGATCAGGAATTTGAAAAAACTCCCTCAAAGAAGATAAAGAGGTAGTGACATTTCTTCTAAAATTTGTTAAACTATGATTAGACGCAGGGCGCCAGAATGGTGCCGTCATTGAGCTAAGTCAGCGTTCCGGCTTAAGACGGGGTGTTGATACTGAAAAAAATATGAATAAACCAAGGAGGAGAAGTATATGTATCAAGTAAAGATGCCAGATACGGACAATCGTAAAATAATTGAGCAGAAGGGGAATATAACGATTTATGAATATGAGCAGGATCTCAGCACCAATCCAGGAGCTGCGATGCAGGCATATTATTCATCCAAAATGAATATCCGCAGACGTCAGGTGATGTTTAATCTGGACGGACAACATGACGTAATCATTCAGGCCGGGGCGATGCAATGGATGGCAGGAAGTGTAACCAGCGGTACAAATGTTAAAGGAGTAGGTGATCTTGCGAAAAAGTTTGTGAGCTCAAAGGTGACAAATGAATCTACGATCAAGCCGAAATATACCGGTAAGGGAATTTTGATGTTAGAACCAACTTATAAATATTTGATCATTGAAGATGTGGCTTCCTGGAACGGAATGGTCATTGATGACGGATTGTTCCTTGCCTGTGATGCCAATACAGAAATCAAAACGGTATCCCGTAAATCCTTTTCTTCTGCCATCGCCGGAGGAGAGGGACTTTTCAATTCCTGCCTGATCGGAAACGGTTTTGCGGTTCTCGAATGCAGCTGCCCAAGGGAAGAACTGGTGGAAGTAGAACTCCAGGATGATGAGCTGAAAGTAGATGGCAATTTTGCCATTGCCTGGAGCCAGAGCCTTAAGTTTACGGTTGAGCGTTCCACCAAAACGCTGATTGGTTCTGCGGCAAGCGGCGAAGGTCTTGTGAATGTGTACCGGGGAACCGGAAAGGTCCTGATGGCGCCACTGTAAATTCATGTTTGTGTGAAATGAAAAATTGAATCAGATTTAAATCTTTAAGGAACTTCTTTTTATAGTTATTATTTAGCCAGGCGGTGAAGGGTGATATAAGGGCATATTCGCGTCATGAAGCTGAATGGAAAATAAAAAGAAGTTCCTTTTTGTTGAAAGGGATATCTTGATTGTGACAGAAATCCGAATTTCTCGCAGCGGATATACATTGGTGTTAATAGACTTGTATAATTTAAGAGACTATTGTATAATTGTAATAATAGAAAATACAAAGGGAAAGCGGGAATAAGATATATGAGTAAGCAAAAGAAATCCGATTTTAAGAGAAAGGCAGCCTTTCTTTTGATAGCCGCCCTGCTGGCAGGGATCCAGCCCATGTCTCGTTCATCGCAGGTTCAGGCGGCAGATTACGGTGTCTGCAGCCCAAGGATAGACAGCAGTGACGTCGTCACCACCACCTGGGATTGTATCTGGTTTGGAAAATATTGGCAGGAGGACACCAATGGGGATGGAAGGGCCGACAAGAATGATGAGAAAACCCCCATCAAGTGGAGGGTGCTGTCTGTAGATGGAGACGATGCCTTTCTGGTGGCGGATAAGAATCTGGACTGCCAGAAATATAATGATATATATATAGATGTTACCTGGGAAACCTGTATGTTGCGCAATTGGCTGAACGGGTATGGGGCAGAGGGGCATAAAGAAGGAAAAGATTACAGCGGAGACGGTTTTCTAAACAATGCCTTTACGGCATCGGAACGCCAGGCAGTAAAGACTACAAATGTAGTAAATAACAACAATCCAGAGCATGGGACATACGGAGGAAAAAATACTTCGGATCAGGTGTATCTGCTGTCTATCGAAGAGTTAAGGAATCCGGCATATGGTTTTACTTCTTCAACAGGTAGTGTAAATACAAGGAAGGCAGTAAATACAGCTTATACTGCGGATGGGGGAGAGATCGGGAGTAGTGATATGAGCAGTGCTGGAAGTACGGATCATTGGTGGCTCCGGTCGCCGGGCTACGATAATCGTGTCGCTTCCTACGTAACTAATATAGGATATGTACTTACGAGTGGTCTCGATGTCAGTGACGATCGTATCGCTGTCCGTCCTGCTTTGCATTTAGATCTATCATCTGTCTCCAGTTGGTCATATGCTGGTATCGTGACCTCAGATGGAAAAGAAGAAGGTGCGACGACAGCAAAGCCAGGAACACCAAAACCGGAACAGACACCGATACCACCGACGACGGCAAAACCGGCATTTCCCACACCACAGACAACAGCAGAACCGGAAACAACACATGTTCCCAAGGTTACATACGACCTCAAGTTAAAAACAAGTGGAAACGGCACGGTAACTTTAAAAATATCAGATACCACAGTAACCACCGAAGGCAACGCCACCATAGATATGACAGTAGATGGCGGCAAAGACATCCTGCTTACCTTCCAGCCGGCAGAAGGATCCGGTCCGTATACTTTTACCATCGACGGAGAGGAAAAACAGGCAGAGGGAAATAACTATAGGATTCCTGGTATTCAGAGCAGCCATACGATCATGGTAACCTTTGTAGAATCTCCCCAGCCAACACTGGAACCGACCCCCACGCCTGCCATCACTCCAACCCCGATACCCACTACGGAACCGCCTGGATCGATGGAATCATCTAAACCTACAGAAGAGCCAGTTCCATCGGCAGCCCCATCGTCCACAAAGTCCCCAGAGCTTTCTCCTTCCCAAAAGCCGGAGTCTTCCCCTGCATCAACATCGGAGGCTTTTACAACTCCCCTCCCAGACAAAAACCTTTCTACCATCACGGATGGTCTGGGAGTCTCCCCGGATACGGCGGTGAAAATCCAGGTGGCGGCGAAGGAACTGGATGTCTCCATGGATACGATTCTTATGACGGAACAGAGCATACAGTCCCAGAAGTCCGATGGCGACATAAAGGGGGCATATTTTTCTCGGATCCAGGCACGGGCATCCCAGATCACGGAGAAAAACATCAAACTGACCTGGAACCGGGTAAAGGGGGCAGACGGCTATGAAGTGTACGGTAACCGCTGCAACACCAAAAAATGGATCTACGAATATAAGCTGAAGAGGACCATAAAGAACGGAAACAAAAAATCCTATATTGACCGGAGCTGCAGGAAGGGTACCTATTATAAATATATAGTCCGGGCATATAAGATCATCGACGGAAAGAAGGTGACCATCGCTGCTTCCAAGACGATCCATGCCATCACAAATGGCGGGAAGAACGGAAATGCAAAGTCTGTAAAGGTAAACAAGAATAAAATTATCCTGAAAGCAGGAAAGATATGGCGAATCAAAGCGAAAGAGATCAAACAGTCCAAACCGCTGAGACACCACCGGGAGGTCAGTTTCGAATCCAGCCGTTCCCAGGCAGTTTCCGTCTCTAAAAAGGGTGTCATAAAAGCGAAGAAAAAGGGAAAATGTACGATCTTTGCCTATGCCCAGAGCGGTGTCTATAAGAAGGTTCAGGTTACGGTAAAATGATATTTTAACGAAATTTAACTAAGACACATATAAAACCTCTTGACGTACCCATGTTTTTATGCTATATTTTTAATGTTGTGATGCCATTTTGAAAAATGGCGGGAAAATAGATGGTCCTCTGGTGCAGGTACATCGCATTAAGAACATCAAAAAATGTAGGAGGAACAACAAAAATGAACGAGATTATCAGAAAAATCGAAGCTGAGCAGATGAAGGCAGAAATTCCTGAATTTCATGTAGGAGATACCGTAAGAGTATCTGCAAAGGTTATTGAGGGAAGCCGTGAGAGAACACAGGTATTTGAAGGTGTTGTATTGAAGAGACAGGGCGGAAGCAGTCGTGAAACATTTACAGTCCGCAAGAATTCCAATGGAATCGGCGTAGAGAAGACCTGGCCGCTTCATTCTCCGATCGTAGAGAAGATCGAGATCGTTCGGCTTGGTAAAGTAAGACGTGCAAAACTCAATTATCTGCGTGACCGTGTTGGTAAGGCAGCGAAGGTAAAAGAACTGGTTCGTTAATGCTTAAGAACGATTGACGTAGTGTATGTTATAGCAGATGCCATAGCATACACTATGTTTGCTTTACGGGGAATATATATGAATCTGAATTTTGAAGAAGAGATCAAGAAAAATAATAGAAAAAAGATAGTAAAAGAATGCCTGGTCTGGCTGATCGAGATCATCGTTGTCATCCTGGCTGCATTTCTGATCGTGAATGTATGTTTCAGGCGGACAAGCACAATAGGTTCCGCCATGGAGCCGACGCTGTATAATGGCGAAGAGGTGATTTTGAATACAAAAGCATATCTGATTTTCTCGCCGGGACGGGAAGATGTGATTGCTTTTTATGATAAAGAGGATGTAGACAGTGATGGGGAGGAACCGCTGCTTACCTTCCGGCGAGTCATCGGATTACCGGGAGAAAAGGTGCATATCGCTGCGGGAAAGATCTGGATTGACGGAAAGGAATTGACGGAAAAATATACGTATCTGCCAATCGCTGCTACCGGAATTGCGGAACAGGAAATAACATTGGGAGAAGATGAGTATTTTGTCCTGTGTGATTCGCGGGTTGATACAAATGACAGCAGAAATGCAGCTTTTGGAAATGTGAAGAGATCCCAGATCGTAGGAAAGGTTTCCTTTAAATACAAACCATTTTCCAGAGTGACAGGTCCAGACAGCAAAGCGTACGAAACAGAAAAACCAAAGGAGAAGTAGAGATTATGCATTTTCAATGGTATCCAGGTCATATGACAAAGGCAAAGAGAGCAATGCAGGAGGATATCCGCTTGATCGATGTGGTGATCGAACTGGTGGATGCCAGGATTCCTCTCAGCAGTAAGAACCCTGATATCGATACTCTTGCAAATGGAAAATCAAGAATTCTGCTTTTAAACAAGGCAGACATGGCAGACGACAGAGTGACACAGAACTGGAAGAACTATTATGAATCGAAAGGGTATTTTGTCATAGCGGTAAATTCGACAAAAAGAAATGAATTAAAGGCTGTGAATCAGCTGATTCAGAAGGCATGTAAGGAAAAGATAGAGAGGGACCGCAAAAGAGGAATTCTCAACCGTCCGATCCGGGCGATGATCGTTGGTATTCCCAATGTGGGAAAGTCAACGTTTATTAATAGTTTTGCGGGCAGAGCCTGTACGAAAACCGGCAACCGGCCGGGAGTGACGAAGGGAAAGCAATGGATACGTCTGAATAAGCAGGTAGAACTGCTGGATACGCCGGGAATCCTGTGGCCAAAATTTGAGGACCAGACGGTGGGACTCCGCCTGGCATTTATCGGTTCCATAAAAGATGAACTGTTACAGAGGGTTGAGATCTCCCTGGATTTTATCGATTTTATGCTGGAACGATATCCTGGGAAACTGGCAGAATTTTATGGAAGAAAAGAAGAGGGAACCGATGTAGAGATCCTGGAGGGGATTGGAGAGATTAGAAAATGTCTGAAAAAGGGAGAAGAGGTGGATCTGGAAAAGACAGCCGCACTTCTCCTGGATGATTTTCGTAATGCCCGACTGGGAAGGATTTCCCTGGAATTTCCGGAAAAGGAAGGATAGATTGGATCTACAGGAGTTGAGAAAATGGATGATAACAGAACACTGAGTGAAGAGATTGAGGAAAGTTTACGGATATGCGAGGAGCTGTTGAGCCAGAATCCGGACTTTATACCAGAAAAACCTCAATTTTTAGACGAATTGGATCAACCGGAAAAGGAAGAACCAGAGGCAGATCCGGAGCCCGTTTCAGAACCGGTACGCAGGATCGTACCAGAAAAACCAAAATTAATAGATGATTTAAAAGAGTCAGAGAAGGCGGAACCAGAGACAGAGCCAGAGCCTGTTTCAGAACCGGTACAATACGAGAACATACAGCCACTGTGGAGAGCAGATGAGATTCAAAGTCAGTCCATAACTCCAGATGAGGAAGAAGAAAAGCAGGGGACGAAAAAGAATGGCATAAGGAAGACGATCATCAGCTTTCTGGTCTGTGTCGTTATCGCAGTGACTGCCGCGATCCTGATTTCCTGTTTTGTGGCAAACCACACAACGGTGGAGGGAAATTCCATGAAACCGGGGCTTGCCAGCGGAGATCATCTGGTGGTGGAGAAAGTCAGTTATCTTACTGGAAAACCAAAGCGTTATGATGTAATCGTATTCCAATATAATGAAACTACCAACTATATTAAACGTGTGATCGGACTTCCTGGAGAAACAGTGAGGATAGATGAGGAAGGGAAAATCTATATTAATGACTGCGCTGTTTTTGATGAATATGGAAACGGTGTGATAGAGGATGCGGGGATTGCAAAGAATAATGTGAAGCTGGGAGAGGACGAATATTTCGTGTTAGGAGATAACCGTAATGCCAGCAAGGACAGCAGAAGCTCCGAGGTGGGGATGGTAAAAGAGGATCAAATTCTGGGAAAGGCGTGGCTTCGTGTGCTGCCCTTGGAAAATTTTGGAATAATAAAATAAATTCTAACAAACTTATTAGCAATGCTTGCGCAACTTTGCATGTGCATAACATATGCAAAGAAATTATGTTAGATTGGCAGGAGAACGGGATGGAGATTGAAAAAAAGTTTTTGGTTGCAAAAATACCAGAGAATCTGGATCAATGGAAATCTTCTGTGATCGAACAGGGGTATCTGTGTACAGATCCTGTGATCCGGATTCGCAGAATGGATGATCAGTATATCCTGACTTATAAGTCTAAGCAGGGCGTACAGAAAGCAGCAGGAGTCTGTATCAATCAGGAAGAGGAATTGTCTTTGACCAGGGAATCCTACCAGCATTTAATCGGAAAAATCGATGGTGTTCTGATCGAGAAAACCAGGTATACGACGTGTTATCCATCGGGCGGCCATATTTATAAGATTGAACTGGATATCTTTCATGGGCATTACGAGGGAATGGTGCTGGCAGAGGTAGAATTTCCTTCGGAAGAAGAGGCAGATCAATTTGTTCCTCCAGACTGGTTCGCAGAAAATGTCAGCGATGACTGCCATTATTCCAATGCTTATCTGGCAGAACATTGTGAATCACTTCGCCAGCTCGACGACATTTTGACAGAGACGTGATAGATCAAATATTTTGCTATATATATCATTGGGATATTGCTTGTTCTGTTGTATACTAAAAGAAATAATTTAATTTATCAACTGTCCAGTTTCGGGGCTAGATTTTGCCCGCGGCGCTGGACAGTTGTTAATTTAAAAATTAAGAAATCTGGCTGATAACTAAGCAATACGTACCCTAAGAGAACACATATTGCAAAGGCCGAAAAAAGGAGATGGCGACATGCTGAAAAAGACAAATAGGCGGATTCTGTCCATGGCGATGGCATTTGTTATGGCGGGTTCCTGCGTTTTGGGGGCACTGGCGGAACCGACAGATTCCCAGGCGGCAAAAAAACCAAAATTAAAAACCAAATCTGTATCGCTGAATGTAGGTAAGAAAAAGACGATTCAGATCACAGGGAAACGAAAAAAAGCGAAGTACACCTTCAAGGCTTCCAACAAAAAGATCAAGGTGAGTAAGAAAGGTGTTATAACAGCGGTAAAGAAGGGAACAGCAAAAGTAAAGGTCAGTGAAACATATAAGAAGAAAAAGAAAACCATCGGAACCGTTAAGGTAACGGTAAAGGCAAAAGTGGTGCCGAAAAAAACCGTGACGCCGCAGGTTTCAGTACCACCTGTAGTAAGCGCATCGGCAACACCGGCAGCAAGTCCGTCAGCGCCGGCAGTACAGTCCGAAGCGCCTACCGTGGAGCCGACCCCGATAGTCAGACCGACGATAGAGCCTGCTTATGAAACGAAAACACTGGATTTTGACGGCAGCACGAGTAAGGTTGTAGAGTCAGAACTTACGGTACCGTTAGAAAAAGCGATGCAATACGGTGGATTGTGTACTGTGACAGCTGAGTTTACCCAGGAGACGGGAAGCGCACAGGATATCTCCGTCGGCTATGACGGCATATATCTGAGCTTTAAAAAGAATGGTGCATACATAGAACCAGATTCTTTTAAGGATGAACCCATGTCGGATGTCCAGACCTTTAGCTGTCCAAGTGGAGAAAAGACGAAGCAGGAGTTTACCTTTGAAGTGCCGAAGTACTCAAAGGACTTTAACCTTAAGTTTAGTGGTGCAGGAAAGTTTACAGTGGAAAATGTGACCGTGAAAACCCAGCCTTTTGCCAGTGCTGACTACGCTTCCATGGTGGCAAATTCTACTGCTTCCACAGGCAACAATGCCAGGATCAAAAAGGCGATTGCAAAAGCACAGGCAGGTGAGGATGTGACCATCGCTTATCTGGGCGGCTCCATTACAGAAGGATTTGCCGCCTCTGAGACAGACAACGGCGACTGTTATGCAGAGACCTCTTACAAGCAGTTCAAGAAGATATTTGGTGCCGGAGACGGAAGCAATGTACATTTTATCAATGCGGGTATGAGCGGAACATCTTCTGCCCTAGGTATCGTGAGATATAAGCGCGATGTGCTGGATCAGATGAAGAATGGCGAATATCCAGATATTCTCTTTATTGACTATGCAGTAAATGACGGGATGGATGACGGGGATACATATGAGAGCATCATCCGTACGGCCTTGGAGCAGGGATCTGCGGTTGTGCTAATGTTTGTACTTTTTATGGGTGGAAGCACTCATGAAGTTAAATATACCAAGTTGTATGGAAAACGTTATGATCTTGCCATGGTGAGTCCGGCAAAGGGGATGGATTCCTGCAAGAAAGAAGAGTTCGATAAGTGGTTCTATTGGATCGAAGGAAATACTGACACTTCTTATGGGCATCCTGACGTGGGCGGCCACAGGTATATGGCGGACTGTATAACCAATATGTTTTTGACGATTGATCAGGAGGAAGAAGAGGAGGATAACATCGCTGATATCAATGAGATTACTCCAGAAACCAGCGATACATTCCAGGGAATGAAGACGTTATTATCCTCCACGGATCTTTCCCAGAATCCATCAGTGAAATCCGTTGATCCGGGCAGCTTTTCGATGTTGACAGACAGCGCTCAGCCAACACTGCAGTATATCAAGGATGGTATAGAGAAGATGCAGTGGTTCCCGGATGTGTGGATGCACACATCATCTACAGGAAGCGACAGTTTCAAGGCGACGATCAACTGCCGAAGCCTTATTGTGGCATATAAGATGCCATTGAGCCCTTCCTCTGGCACTTCCTCTGGAAAAGCGGATTGTTACATCGACGGAAAACGGGTCGGAACCATGGGCGGTAGCGGCTGGAACAATGCCGGTCTGCTCCGTGCACTCCAGGAAGATGAAGTGAAGGAACATGAACTGGAGATCCGTATGCAGGATGGGGACGAGAAGAAACCATTTACAATATTTGCGATCGGGTATTGCGACTAATTCAGAAAATATAAGTTTTAGATAGAAGAAAAAAATGCTTTCGTGAAGCCATAGAGCTTTGCGAGAGCATTTTTTTCATCGTTGATTTGTATGGTATAAATGCCCTTCTGGCTGCCAGTTGAAAAAATCCGCTGGTACAGGCATAAAAAAATCTTGTATCTGCGAAAAAATTATTATATAATATTTTTGATATTATTATAAGGAGGAATGACACATGTCATATGTAGATGAGGTATTGGCTCAGTTGATTGAAAAAAATCCTGCCGAGCCGGAGTTCCATCAGGCAGCCAAGGAGGTTCTTGAATCACTTCGTCCTGTTGTGGAGAAAAATGAAGAAAAGTTTCGTAAAGATGCGTTGTTAGAGCGTCTGACCAATCCGGAAAGACAGATCAAGTTCCGGGTGCCATGGGTAGATGATAAGGGTAATGTTCAGGTAAATACTGGTTACCGTGTGCAGTTTAACAGTGCCATTGGACCATACAAAGGTGGTCTTCGTTTCCATCCTTCTGTAAACCTTGGAATCATCAAATTCCTTGGATTTGAGCAGATTTTCAAAAATTCCCTCACAGGCCTTCCGATCGGTGGAGGAAAAGGTGGATGTGATTTTGATCCAAAGGGTAAATCCGATAGAGAAGTTATGGCATTCTGCCAGAGCTTTATGATAGAACTGCAGAGACATATCGGTGCAGATACAGACGTACCAGCCGGAGATATCGGTGTAGGTGCGAGAGAGATCGGTTTCATGTACGGACAATACAAGAGGATTCGTAACTGCTATGAAGGCGTCCTGACAGGAAAGGGACTGACTTTTGGCGGATCTCTGGCAAGAACAGAGGCAACTGGATATGGTCTTCTGTACTATACAGAAGAAATGCTTAAATGCAACGGCATTGACATCGCTGGAAAAACCATTGCAGTCAGCGGCTCTGGTAATGTTGCGATCTATGCAACCCAAAAAGCACAGCAGCTGGGCGCTAAGGTTGTTACGGTTTCCGATTCTACCGGCTGGGTATACGATCCAGAAGGAATCGACGTTGCGCTTCTGAAAGAAGTAAAAGAAGTAAATCGTGCAAGATTGACAGAGTATGCAGAGAAGAGATCTTCTGCTCAATATCACGAAGGAAAAGGCGTATGGTCTGTAAAGGTTGATATTGCTCTTCCTTGTGCAACCCAGAATGAGCTTCTGATCGATGATGCCAAAGCGCTGGTAGCTAACGGCGTACTGGCTGTGGCAGAGGGTGCGAATATGCCTACTTCCATCGAAGCAACAGAATACCTGCAGGCAAATGGTGTGCTGTTTGCTCCTGGTAAGGCTTCTAATGCTGGTGGTGTGGCTACCTCCGCTCTGGAGATGTCCCAGAACAGCGAGAGACTGAGCTGGACATTCGAAGAAGTTGACAGCAAATTAAAAGATATCATGGTAAATATTTTCCATGCCTGTGATGATGCTTCAAAGAAATATGGTTTTGAGAAAAACTATGTGGCTGGAGCAAACATTGCCGGTTTTGAGAAAGTGGCAGAGGCAATGACCGCTCAGGGAATTGTTTAAATAAAAGACGTATTATACATCCAGGATCCTCACAGAGAGAAGACTTTCTGTGGGGATTTTTTAGATCGACGTCGCATTTCACAACTATGAAACGGCATTTCAGAGCCTTATTATTGTCTTTGAAGAAAGAAAGTGGTAAAATATTATTTTTCAGGAGGTGATTATGTGGTTCGCATTGGGATCTGTGATGACGAACAATATATGTCAGATACAATTCGAGTGATGGTTTCCGGGTTTTTCCTCAAAAGAAATATAGAAATTATTATTATGCAGTTTTCAAGTGGAGAGGAATTGTTAAACTATGACAAACAAATAGATATTTTATTTTTGGATATTCAGATGAAAGGGATAGACGGTATGGAGACAGCAAGGAAGCTGCGCCGTCAAAAGTTTAAAGGGCTCCTGATCTTTATAACGGTTCTGCGGGAAATGGTGTTTCAGTCATTTGAGGTACAGCCTTATGATTATTTGGTAAAGCCGATCGAAAAAAAGCATTTTCAAAAAATGATGGAACGTCTTTTGGACTCCATGAAAAATGCCAGTGAGGAAAATTTGCTTGTTCAAAAGGGGTATGAGAGCCGTATTATTTCTATCGGGGATATTGTTTTTTGTGAGATCATTGACAGAAAGATTTATCTGCATTTGGTGTCCTCCGAGGTGATTGATTATTATGATCGGATTGAAAATCTGGAAAAAAAGCTGGACCACGGTTTTTTTCGATGCCATAGGAGTTTCCTGATCCATTTGAAGTATCTGAAGGGATATAAAAACGGTACAGCATATATGGAAAATGGCAGGGAAATACCTGTGTCACGTTTGCGGAGCAAGGAATTTTCCAATGTGATTCTGCAGTATATGAAATGCGAAGGAAATGATTTGTGACGCACAGCCCGCAGAAAGCAGTTTTCAGACACGCCCTAGGCAGGCAGGAGGATATGAAATGTCGGTTTATATGGATTTTTTTAATATATATGTGATGGGAAGCGTTCAGATCCTTATTGGTTTTTATTTTTTTACCCGCTTTTTGAAAAAGAAAGTAAATTACCTGTGTTTTTTTCTGTTTGCAACCGCCGGATTTACCATTATTAGTGTGATTCCGGCTGGCAGTATTGTTGAGTTTGCAGTATATGTTCTGCTGCTTATCATTGGCGGGATTTTTATATGCCCTGGGGACCGGGAGTCCGTCATATTATATGCGGTACTGACAGCCGAGATCATGCAGTTAAGTTTTGGAGTGATAAATTCTCTTCTGACTATTTTATATCCCTGGATGCTCTCATTTGATCATAAGCGGATTGGTATTTTATTGATGGTATTAGGGAATGTGATCTCTTGCTTTCTGGCAGTTTTCTGCTATTGGCTGGTATGGCGTTATTTTTCCTTTTATGATACGATAAAAAAGAAATATCTGTTTATAATCTTAACACCGATCGTCATGATATTTTTCATGGAGCAGTATATTAGTTCGGTAATTTATGGTAACTTAAATATCACAGATGAAAATGGAGTCACATGGTATAAAAACCACGTTCAGCTGTTGATCATACAATTCCTGGGAATGGTAAGTCTGTTCTGTATTATGTTCGCCTATAAGAAACTGGTGGAAAATTTTCATCTGAGTACAGAAGTATCCCTGTTGGAACAGCAGGAACACTTCCTGAACCAGTATGTGGAGGAAGTAAAGGCGCGGTATGAGAAAACGAAGTCATTTCGCCATGATATAAAGAACCATATATCTGTGGTAAAGGAGCTTTTGCGGAAGGGAGAATCAGAACAGGCGCTGAATTATATTGGAGATATGGAGAGCATGACAGCGGAATTGTCATTTCCATGCAGCACGAATAATCCAGTGGTAGATATGCTGGTCGGAAATAAACTAGGAATAGCGGACAGTTTAGGAATTGATGTCCATTGTTCTCTGATTCTTCCTTATCCTTGTCTGGTGCGCGACATTGATTTTTGCGTGATCCTGTCAAATGCTCTGGACAATGCCATCCATGCCTGCAAAAATATGGATCATGGCGAAAAATATATCCGGGTGACGGGGCGCATTCAAGGAGATTTTATTCTGCTGGAGGTTGAGAACAGCTTTCAGAGAGAGAAGCTCTCCAGAAGGGGGACAGGGTTGTCCAATATAAAAATGGTGGTTGAAAAGTATCATGGCGCCATGAATATAAAGACAGAGGGTGCCATATTTATTCTCAGCGTACTGCTGATCATTCCACAGCATTCAGAAAGCAGCTCACAGCAAATTGATTCATTTGACACAGCAGGAAGCCGAAGAAGATAGTGAAGGGCAGAACTTTTGGAAGAATACTGCCCGATCGTAAAAATACAATTCTAGGAGGTAAGTCTATGTCAATGAAAATTAATGGAAACTACAACGATTCCAGAACCAATTATGCAGAGCAGCTGAAAGCAGAGCAGTCTCTCGATAGGGCGGAAAGAGCAGAGGAAACAAAAAAGGTGCAGAATGATCCAAATGCATCGGATAAAATAACTGTTCCATGTGATGAATATACCAGCAGCAAAAAAGCAGGTGAGAAACCAAGTGGTCTGTATCAGTTGGGACAGGACGAAAATGGTAACAGAAAGGTCTTTTTTGATGATCCGAAGAAATCCGAGGAAAAGTGTGTCGGGAATACGGATAAGGTAGATAGGGAGATCCAAAAACTGAAAGAGAAACAGCAGCAGCTGGAACAGCAGATCAGATCAGCTACCAATGATGAACAGAAAGTCAGGGAACTGGAGAAAAAACTGGCGCAGGTAGAGGGTGAATTAAGACAGAAAGATAATGATACATACCGGCGCCAGAATTCAGAATTCTTCATTTTCAGATAAATGAAAGGAGAGGCCATATGCATGTGAAAACGATGGAAGGACTGGTAGGAGCCGGAACAAATATGAATTTGTTAAACACTCCTATGCGCGTGTATAAGGAAGCAAGGCGCAGAGGCGATACGGCAATGATGGAAAGAGCAATGGGGTATGTCAGTGAATTTGCCGGTAAGGCGGAGGAATATAAGGCAGAAACTGATGAAGGAATGAAAGAAGATGCAAAAGCCGCGAAAGAAAAATCGGAATCAGAGCGTGAAAAGGCAATTCAGAAGCGTAAGGAAGAGAGTGAAAAATTAGAAAGGAGGACGAAGGAGAACAAAAACGAAGATACGGATATTGAGACGGATGCGAATATGGATACTGATAAGAAGGAGCCGGTGATCTATACAAAAACCGGAGAAGCAAGTCAAAATGTGATTGGTTTAAGTATAAGTATTTCCGTTTCTGTATAGAACAAAGGAAACTGTTGCAAAAGTAGTGAAGGGATCAAAAAACTACTGGTGCAGCAGTTTTTAATTTGCAAAAATGTGCGAAAACATAAGAAAACTCCCTGCTTCGATGAGAAACTCCCTGATATGATCGTTGCATAGAAGAAAATAATCTGTTAGAATATGACTCATAAGAAATTCTTCATTTCACCTATTTCTGAAAATCTAAAATCAATTTTTTCCAGACTCTAAAAAGTGAAAAAAGGGGGTGCTTTTATCATCGAAGAATCTCTATAATGATAAGCGAAAGGATGATAGAATGGAGTTAAAAGATTTTGCGGCATTAATAGCCGTGGGAGCACAGGGACAACTAGGGGATCAATATGAAATATCAGATACGGTTACCATAAAAAATAATTCGACAGAGTATACTGGTATCATGTTTCAGAAAAAGACAGAACATGTAGCGCCGACGATTTATATTGAAGATTTGTATGTAGGTTACATAAATCAAGAGGTAACTATAAAGGATGCCATAAAAGAAGTGATCGGGCGTTATGAAAAAAGCAAAAAAGGATTGCAGCGCATCAACGGGCTGAGTGTAGATTATGCCAGTTGTCAGGGCAGAATTATATATCGGCTTATTTCCAGGGAAAGAAATTCAGTTCTGCTCAATGATATCCCTTATATTCCTTTTCTGGATATGGCGATCACCTTTCATTTGGTGGTGTCTATCAATGATTCTTGTATGCAGTCATTAAAGATTACCAGGGAACTACAACAGAAGTGGGGGGTATCTGTGGAGCAGCTGTTAAAGATGGCGAAAAGAAATACACCAGAACTGCTTCCAGCGCGGGTATGTGAGTTAAGCCAGCTGATGGAGTGTTATATGAATACCAAGGAGTGGAAGCCGGAGCCAGAGGAAGATTTGACAAATGAAGAAAAAATAGATATGATAGTAGTCTCGAATGAACTTGGTATAAACGGCGCAGCGGTAGTGCTCTATGATGGCGTGATGGAACAGATCGCCAATGAATATGGTTCGGATTTATATCTGCTTCCCAGCAGTATTCACGAAATGATCGTTGTTCCCTGTGGGGATGAAGATCTTTACAATACCTTTTCTTCTATGGTGAATAGCATTAATCAAGGATATGTAGATGAGGATGAAGTGCTCTCAGACCGGGTATATATCTATCGCAAAGAAGAAAAGAAATTTGAGTAATTCTGGCATTAAAAAATGCACCAGGAGGGACTCGAACCCCCAACCAACGGCTTCGGAAGCCGCTACTCTATCCATTGAGCCACTGATGCATCTCTATTATTATATACAACATTCGTTAAAATGTAAAGAAGTTTTTTTATAAAGGAGGAAATTTATGAGTGATTATATGATACGGGCAGTTGCAGCAGGAGAACAGATCCGGTGTTTTGCCATAACTTCCAGGGAACTTGTGGAAGAGGCAAGATGCCGGCACAATACCAGTCCGGTGATCACGGCTGCAATGGGCAGGCTGTTGTCCGGGGGGGCGATGATGGGAGCGATGATGAAAGGGGAAAAAGATCTGCTGACCGTAAAGATCGATTGTTCTGGTCCTGTAAAGGGGATTACTGTTACCGCGGATGCCAGAGGAAACGTCAAGGGATTTCCTTTGGTTCCTCAGGTCTCGCTTCCGGCGAGCAGTGCTGGTAAGCTGGATGTGGGACGGGCAGTGGATCTGGGAGTTCTGACAGTAATCCGGGATATGGGGTTAAAAGAACCCTATAGTGGAAGCATAAATCTTGTTTCGGGAGAAATTGCAGAGGATCTCACCTATTATTATGCTGTTTCAGAACAGACGCCTTCATCCATAGCGCTGGGGGTCTTGATGAACAAGGATAATACAGTCCGGGAAAGCGGTGGATATATGATACAGCTTATGCCGGATGCTTCGGATGAAGTGATCTCAGTATTAGAAAAACGTCTCAAAAATATAGAACCGGTGACTACATTGTACACGAAAGGATATACACCAGAATCCATGCTGGCATATATTCTGGAAGGATTTGATCTGGAGATTACGGAGAAAATTCCAGCCCGGTTTCATTGTAGCTGCTCAAAAGAAAGGGTGAGGAAGGCTCTTGCTGCCATTGGAAAAAAGGAGCTGGAATCGCTGATTGAAGAAGGAACACCCGTTGAGATGAACTGTCACTTTTGCAATTCAGACTATTCTTTTGAGACAGGAGAGCTTATTGAGATAAAAAACTCCTTAAAGTGATGGACAAATACAGGATAAATTGATATAATTTGTTTAGTACGATGTCTTTGTGATTTACAATAAATGGATAAGAAGGTTGATTTTATGAAATTAAAATACAAGAAACTGATCATTGTTATTTCTATTGGTGCACTGCTCCTTAGTTTTTTAATCCTGACATTAATCCCTACGGGGGGAGAAAGTTCAAATCCAATTCAGGATGCCGCTTTGCCAAAATGTACCGATGAAAATATTATAAATTTGATTAACAGTTATTTTCAGGCGAAACGGGATGTCAATATGGAGATGATGGAACCCCTGGTCAGTGATATTAACCAGATTGATCAGGAAAAGCTCATTACCCAGGCAGAATATGTGGAAGATTATCGGAATATCGTATGTTATTCCCTGAAAAATGAGGAAAATGGGGCATTACGTGTTTATATCCGTTATGACATGAAGCTAAAAAACATTGAGACACTGGCTCCCTGTCTAAGCGGTGTGTATGTAACAGTGGGTTCCGATGGGAAAAATCTGATCTATCTGAGCGCGCTGGAAGAGCACGAGGAAGAATTTATTCTGGCGGCGGATAAGAATTCTCATGTGGTAGAACTTCAAGAGGAAGTTGCCAATAAGCTGCAAGAGGCAATTAATGCAGACGAGGTATTCAAACAGCTTTATCAGAAGATGGATCAGGAGATTGCGGCTTCTGCCAATCAGAATGAACAGCCAACAGCGGATCCCAATGCAGCGGCATCACCAGTACCAGATCCGAATACAGCAAATCAGCCGGCACCAGACCCGAATGCAGCGTCGTCCCCGGTACCAGATCCGAATGTAACAAATCAGCCGGTACCAGATCCGAATGCGGCAAATCCACCGGCAACGGATCCGAATGCGGCACCGGCACAGTAGATACAAAAAAACACGATATACAAGCTTGATAGCACCAGTTTGAAATCTATTTTCTCTGGCAAATACGCCATTCATAGCGGATTCAGATTCGTGCCGTCGAGCTGGGATAAGAGCCTGACACGGGGCGGTCTGGTAATTTTACCAGGCAGGAGTACCGGCAGGCTCTTTTAGGAGTAAGGAGATTTTGATTTGGAGGAACAAATTAGACT
This sequence comes from uncultured Eubacterium sp., assembly GCA_948848225.1. GTDB lineage: Bacteria > Bacillota > Clostridia > Lachnospirales > Lachnospiraceae > Eubacterium_F. The sequence goes on along the minus strand of CAQOJF010000001.1, from coordinate 188,478 downwards.
GAATAAATATCTGAGTACCTGCGGTTATTGTTCCAGACGGGAGGCAGATCGTCTGTTAGAACTGGGAAGAGTGAGCGTTGATGGCAGCCCTGCTGGGCTTGGTGATAAAGTGATGTCAGGACAATGCGTCTGTGTGGATGGGCAGCCAGTTGTTAAAAACACAGACCGGGTTGTGATCGCTTTTCATAAGCCGGCAGGAGTCGTTTGTACAAACAGCAAAAAGGACAGGGACAATATAATTGATTATATTGGATTTATGGAGCGGATTTATCCTGTGGGAAGACTGGACAAGGACTCTACGGGACTGATTCTTCTTACCAATGACGGGGAATTGACTGACCGGATCTTACGAGGCAGGAATGGGCATGAGAAGGAATATATTGTCAGAGTAAATCGTCCGATCAAGGGAAAAGTGTTAGAGGCGATGAGACAAGGAGTACCGATTCTTGATACGATGACCAGGCCCTGCCAGGTGGAGAAGATCGATGAGCGGACTTTTCGGATCATTCTTACCCAGGGATTGAATCGGCAGATACGGAGGATGTGTGAATATTTTGGATATCGGGTGGTCAGTTTAAAACGAATCCGTATCATGAATATTTATCTTGATATTCTTCCAGAAGGAAAGTGGCGTTATTTGACAGAGGAAGAATTAAAGGTATTGGAACAATCATTGAAAGGACAGAAATTTTATAATGAGTGACATCGAAAGAATGAAAGAGCTGGTTGCAGCGCTCAATCATGCTGCCCAGGTTTATTACCAGGGTCAGGACGAAATCATGACAAACTTTGAATACGATAAGGGATATGATGAACTTTGTGCCCTGGAAAAAAAGACAGGGATTGTTATGGCAAACAGCCCAACCATAAACGTAGGTTATGAGACGCTTAGCGAACTTCCCAAGGAGGCCCATGTAGCTCCTATGCTTTCTCTGGAAAAGACAAAGGCTACGGAAGAACTGGCAGAATGGCTTGGTGAAAGAAAAGGACTTTTATCTTTAAAACTGGACGGACTCAGTGTGATACTAACCTACCGCGACGGTGTTCTGGTCAAGGCATTGACCCGGGGAAATGGAGAAGTTGGCGAGGTCATTACAAATAATGCAAAAACTTTCAAAAATATACCTGCAAAGATTCATTATAATGAAGAACTTATAATCCGGGGAGAAGCGCTGATTCGATATTCTGATTTTGAAGTACTGAACCGTTCTTTTACAGATATTCAGGAAAAATATAAAAATCCCAGAAATTTGTGCAGCGGAACTGTCAGACAGTTAAATAACAAGATCACAGCAGAAAGAAATGTTCACTTTTATGTGTATAACCAAATTGAGTCAGAGGGAGAGACTTCCACCTTGAAAAGCAAAGAAGAGATGCTTCATTTTTTGGAAGATCTTGGGTTTAATGTCGTACCTTATAAAGCAGTAACCGCTGACAATATCAGAGAGGCGGTAGCCGAATTTTCCGAAGAGATTGCTGGAGGAATGGATCTGCCAAGTGACGGACTGGTGCTGACCTATGATGATATAGATTATAGTCGCAGCCTGGGGAGGACTGCTAAATTTCCCAGGGATTCCATCGCATTTAAATGGCAGGATGAGTTAGCAGAAACAAAGCTGTTAGAGGTGGAGTGGAGCGCTTCAAGAACCGGTTTGATCAATCCTATAGCAATCTTTGAACCTGTGGAGCTGGAGGGGACGACAGTGAGCCGTGCCAGTGTTCACAATATCAGTATTTTGAAAGAGCTTAAGCTGGGGATCGGAGATCGTATCACCGTGTATAAGGCAAATATGATCATCCCACAAATTCAGGAAAATCTGACGGGGAGTGATGATCTGCCAATTCCAGATCGATGTCCAGTCTGTCTGCAGAAGACAGAGCGTATCCAGGAGAATGGTTCAGAATTCTTATTTTGTGTGAATCCCGAATGCTATGCAAAGAAGATCAAAAGGTTTACTCATTTTGTCAGCCGGGATGCCCTGAATATAGAAGGTCTTTCAGAAGCAACCCTGGAAAAATTTATTGCCAGGGGATGGCTCCAGAGCCTTAGCGATATTTTTACCCTGGAGCAGTATAAAGAAGAGATTGAGACAATGGAGGGATTCGGAGAAAAATCTTTTCTGAATCTGGCCGAAGCGATGGAGGAAGCCAAAGCGGCGCCGCTGGAGCGGGTTGTGTATGCTCTGGGTATCAAAGGCTTTGGCCTCAGTATGGCAAAGCTCGTGTGTCACACCTATCCGATGAAGCTGACGGAGTTTCACAGTCTGACGGAAGAAGAACTGACTGCCATTGATGGAATCGGTGAAAAACTTGCCAGTTCATTTGTAGAGTATTTTTCCCAGGAGGAAAATCAAAATCTGGTGCAAAAACTGGAGAAGATCCTGACGATAACTGTACCGGAAAAATCTTCTTCTCCTGGTAGTCTGGAGGGGAAGACCTTTGTAATTACGGGGAGCCTGGAGTATTTTCCCAACCGCGGTGAATGCAAAGAGCGGATTGAACAGTCCGGCGGTCGAGTGAGTGGTTCTGTCAGTAAGAATACAGATTTTCTTGTGAACAACGATAGTTCTTCCTCCTCTTCCAAAAATAAAAAGGCAAAAGAACTTGGAATACCGATCATTACAGAACAGGAATTGTTGGAGCTTTTATGAAAAATCCCGTCTGTTGACCAGTCCCAGGGCGTGAAAGATATAAAAGGAGACAAGAAAGGCGGGTATAATGGATATTAATAAAAATATGTCTTTTTCGATATGGAGAGAAAGGCATATTTTTTGTGCGATCAGTCGAAACAGGTAAATCGATGAAGTAAATAATGCTGCCGGCAGGATAAGCCATTTTCCAAGGTCGATCTGGGTATATTTGTTCCGTATCAGATATACGCTGTCCAGAATGCTGATGATCATCTGACTGAGAAGGAGCCCCAGCAGATATCCATAGACCCCATATATGGGGGTGACAAAAATCAAAAAAAGGATTCGCACCAAAAGGCCGGATACGGTATTGCGAAAGGTAATATGGGTTCTGGACAAGCCATTGATGATACTTGCCAGAGTTGTGGAGACATAGATAAAAGGGCAGATGACAGCAAGAAGTGTCAGGAGCCTGCCGGCATTTTCACTATGAAAAAACAGGGTCCCGATACTCGTTCCGTAATTTAAAAACACAGCGGTAGCCATACAGCCAAGAAGCAGAGAGTATTTGATCGTGATTCGGGTGGTGTGCTGTATTTTATCCCGGTTATTTTCGTTATCCGCCTTGGATATTTCTGGAAGAAGCAGGACAGACAGGGAGTTGGTTATGGTTCCTGGAAAGAGGATAAAGGGGAGTACGATACCAGTGATCACACCATAAAGGGCCAGTGAGCTGTCGTGAGAGAGTCCATATTTCATGAACATAATCGGAATGAGCACGGATTCCAGACTGGCTAACAGGGAGATGACCAGTTTGGTACCACTTAGTGGAACGGCTTGTTTTACGATAGCACCGGCTATTTTTGCCGTAGAAAGTTTTAGGATTCCGGTTTCTTTTTGGCGGGCTCTCTTGAGGCTGATCAGATTGTATAAATTGGAACATAGTTCTCCGGCAATGAGCCCGGCTACGGCTACTTTACTGGAAAATTCGCAAATGTGGCTAGTATAGATTAAAAATACGAATCCCACCCGGAAAAGCTGTTCTACCATCTGAGTGATAGCGGGAACCTTTGCTTCCCGAAGACCGTAAAAATATCCATTGATCATGCTGGTAATTCCACAGAAGGGGAAGATCAATGCCAATATTCTCAATAACGGAGCTGTTTTAGGCGCAAACAGAAAACGGATACTGATGTAATCGGAAAAAACAAATACCAGGCCCGAGAGGGATACAGAAACACAAAGTGACAGTAAAATCCCTGTTTTAATGACCTTTTTTGAATATTTATAATTGGGATTGGAAATCAGCTGAGACACAGCAGTTTGAAGTCCGGCAGCGTACAGGGTAAAGCAGATCGAATACACAGGAAACACCAGTTGATAGATGCCAAGTTCTGTCTCGCCTAGTGTGTTTGCCAGAAAGATACGATATAAAAATCCAATAATTCTTGTCAGGATTCCGGCAACCGTTAGAAAAATGGTTCCTTTCAATATTTTTTCCTTCATTCCATGACTCCGTTCCTAAACGGGGATTATTAAAATTTATGTGTGGGAATAGAATGTATGAATTTTTTTCGTATTGTTTTTTTACATAATTTGTAGTAGAATATGTATAACTGTATGTGTGATAAAATGTATTGGAATAAAGGGGTTGGTTTGATATGGGAAAAACAAAAATCGATCTGGGGATATCTACAGAAGAAAAACCAGAATGGACCATTTCACTGGATTATGCTGCTAATAATATGGAGAAGGATGAGCTGGAGGAACAATCCAGGGAACAGGACAAAACAAAGGGATCAAGGTCATTTTTTAACGATGCCTTGGATTCCGATTTTTTATCAGATGATCGATCTTCTTTTTCAGATATACAGATTTCTGGGAGGGACAATACCAGTATCGCCGGAGGGCTGAATGAGACAATTCAAAGTCCAGGCATGGGAAGTTCCCCGGGAAACGAAGGAAGCAGTGACAGCATTCTTGGAGCCGCGAATGGTGCTATACTGGGGGAAGCCGCCAATACGATGGCTGCAATTTCAACTGGTGCGATGGAACAGTCTACGGAGGAGTCCTCTGAGATACGAAATGAGATTCAAGAAGAATCACCGGACAGGGCACGGGATGAGGTAGAAGAGACATTGAACCATCTGGTGAATTCATTGGATCCCTGGGAACAGCCTGAAAATGCTCTCAGTGAAGCGGCCGCCATGTTATCTAAGGAAGAAAAGGCTTCTACAACTGGTGTGGATTCAGATGAAAAGAAACTGAAGGATTTGTTTGAGCGCCTTGACATCTCGGAAAATCTGGATCGAATGAACGCTGTTGCCCTGGAAGATATGGCAGATGTTATTGAACAAACTCAGAAAGATAACGAACTGGTAGATGCCATTGACGTGGGAATCCTGGAATCATCCGATTCAGTTATGAAGGAAACTGAGCCAGAGCTGGTTCTGGATCTGGAACCTCAAAAAGAAGAAACCGTTTCGATGGGAGAGATGGATATTACCAACGATATGTTTGATTTGGGATATGATTTATCCGATGAGGAAGAAAACTATTCCGATGAAAATATTGATTTGGATTTATTTAAGGGAAGCATCGAAGATACAGAAGAGTTTTCTTCTACAGAAAATATTCTTGATCTGGATGTGGTTGAACACACAGGGGAAGATGGTGCAGGACTGGATATGTCAAATCTGGTAGAGGAAGCTATGTCTGGTCTCAGTGGTAGCTGCGAGGAGGAAAATCTAGAGATACCAGCGTCGGAAGAAAAAAGCACTCTGTCAGATGCAGAGTTTATTTTCGAGCCAGAAGAGAGTGAGAGTATATTAGAAGCTGCCGTGGTGAAACCAGAGATGGGTACATTAGATACTGCCATGCCAGAAGAGAGTGCTTTACAGCCACCTCCAGTAGAATTTCAGACGGAGACACCTGAGCTGAAAGATGAGATTATGAAGGAAGAGGCAACAAAACCAGAGCAAATAAAACTGGAATTTGAACCTGTATATCCAGAAGGACAGGGACCGAATCTCACTGGTATCCTGAATGATACGGGTAACGGGGATGTAGCGTCCATGATTATCGAGGACTACAGTGAAGTACCGACAGTTTCAGACATAGAAACGAAACTGAAAAAACGCGAAAAGGAGAAGAAAAAGAATAAGAGCAGGGAAAATCAGCAAAAAAAGACAGATGGCTTTGCCTATTCCCTGGATGATATTAACACAAAAACTGCAGATTATATGGAACATGCAGATGCGAAGATGCTGGTTGAAAAGGAGGCAGCAGAGGTGGCAGCGGAAACCGCGGCGGCAGGAGAAGCGTCAAAGAGTGAAGAATCCCAGTCCGAAGGCGTTACTGCCTCTGTCTATGCCAGACATGTTGTTCATAAAAAAGGAAAAATTAAACGTACCTATTATAGCTTGTTCTATAAGTAAAGAGCATCACAAGATCAATGATAAGTAATTTTTAACTGCATAATATAAAAGCCGCAACCCCGAAAAAATGGATTGCGGCTTTCTTTGTAAGGACATTTGAAACAAAAAGTATTGACAAAAAATTTTTTCCAGCGTATAATTGATTTAATCCCGATTAAATTAATAGGAATTAAAATAGTTGGAAATGTTTTAGTATGGTTTTTGGAGGTGTTTTGATGAAAATTTCCACAAAGGGCAGATATGGGCTCCGAGCAGTTATTGATATTGCCATTTATGGAGATGATGAGCCAGTTTCTTTGAGTGATATAGCCATTCGTCAGGACATATCCATCAGCTATCTTGAACAGCTGATCGCCAAACTGAAGAAGGCAGAGATTGTCACCAGCGTCCGCGGTGCAAGAGGCGGTTATTCCCTGGCGGCGTCCAAGGACCAGATCTCTGTAGGGGACATCCTTCGAGCTTTGGAAGGGGATCTTTCACCGGTTAATTGTGCCGAGGTGACAGAACATGGTGATCCCTGTAAGGAATCCGGACAGTGTATCACCAAAATTGTCTGGAAGCGGATCAGTGAGAGCATTAATCATGCAGTAGACAGCCTGATGTTGTCGGATTTACTGGAAGAATCAGATATTCAGGATAGCAGAGGGTGTTGATCATAGATCGGCGGCGAGATATGGTTTGATTGAGCTAAAAGAGATGAGAGGAGAAATATTGATATGAGTCGATTTGTTTATCTGGATAATGCGGCTACTACGTCAACCAGAAAAGAAGTAGTGGATGCCATGTTACCTTATTTTACTGAAAATTTTGGAAATCCCTCCAGTGTGTATGATTTTGCGGCAAAAAATAAAAAAGCCGTGGATGACAGCAGACAGACTATCGCAGATGCCTTGAACGCAGATATCAGAGATATTTATTTTACGGCAGGTGGAAGTGAAGCGGATAACTGGGCGTTGATTGCGGCGGCGGAAGCTTATGAAGAAAAGGGAAAACATATTATTACTTCCAAGATTGAACACCATGCGATATTACACACTTGTGATTATCTGGAAAAGCGTGGGTTTGAAATAACATATATTGATGTGGATGAAAATGGTGTCTTGAAACTGGATCAGCTGAAGAAGGCAATTCGTCCTGATACCATTCTGATCTCAATCATGTTTGCCAACAATGAGATCGGAACGATCCAGCCGGTGAAAGAGATCGGTGCCATAGCAAAAGAGCATGGAATTCCTTTTCACACCGATGCGGTTCAGGCATTTGGGCACCTGCCCATCGATGTAGATGCGATGAATATCGACATGCTCAGTGCCAGCGGACATAAATTACATGGCCCCAAGGGAATAGGTTTTCTCTATATACGCAAAGGCTTGAAACTTCGTTCTTTTATTCATGGGGGCGGACAGGAGAGAAAGCGCAGGGCAGGTACGGAAAATGTACCAGGTATCGTCGGTCTGGGAAAGGCAGTATCCATAGCGGCGTCCACAATGAATGAACGGGTACACAAAGAAGAGGAGGTCAGAGATTATCTGATCGAAAAGATTGAGAAGACAATCCCTTACTGTCGTTTAAATGGTGACCGGACAAAGCGTCTTCCCAATAATGTGAATTTTAGTTTTCAGTTTATTGAGGGAGAGTCCCTGCTTATTATGCTCGATATGGAAGGGATCTGTGCTTCCAGCGGCTCTGCCTGTACATCCGGTTCCCTGGATCCATCCCATGTCCTTCTTGCCATCGGGCTGCCTCACGAAATTGCCCATGGTTCTCTGAGACTTACACTTAGTGAGGAGACTACGTTAGAGGATGTGGATTATGTAGTGGATAAGATCGCTGGAATTGTAGATAAGCTGAGAAGTATGTCTCCTCTCTATGAAGATTTTGTAAGGAAAAACAGTCACCATTAATAGAAAAATGTTCAGGAAAGGATGGTTTTTATAAATGTATAGTGAAAAGGTAATGGATCATTTCAGTAATCCGAGAAATGTGGGAGAGATTGAAGAGGCCAGCGGTGTAGGTACAGTGGGAAATGCAAAATGTGGAGATATCATGAGAATCTATCTGGATATTGACGAGGATGGAATAATCAATGATTGTAAGTTTAAGACCTTTGGCTGCGGCGCCGCCGTTGCCACCAGCAGTATGGCCACGGAGCTGGTAAAGGGAAAAACAATCCAGGAGGCAATGCAGGTTACCAATAAAGCGGTGATGGAGGCGCTGGACGGTCTTCCTCCTGTGAAGGTTCATTGTTCTCTTCTGGCAGAGGAGGCGATTCATGCTGCCCTCTGGGATTATGCAGAGAAAAACGGCATCGTGATCGAGGGACTGGAAAAGCCAAAGTCCGATGTTCATGAAGGAGAAGAGGACGAAGAAGAAGAGTATTAAAAGAGCGAGGAATTCGACGAGGATGTCCCCCCAAGACATAAAATGACCTGGGGGACATCCTTTTATTGATTAGATCCTTGAGCTAAAACGGGTGAACCACCGGAATGCGCTGCTCAAAAGTTAAATAGGAGTCAAACCCGGCAGAGGCGGCAAGTTTCTCGGCTTTGCCAAAATCCGCTGTCAAACGGTCTGTTGTGTGGGCGTCGGAACCAAAGGTAATCCATTTCCCCCCCATATACCGGTAGCGGCGGATGATCTCCTCGCTCGGATTTGGCATTGTTCCACCATTTTTGTAACCAGAGGTATTAATCTCCAGGCAGATATTTCTCTCAATAAGTTTCGCTAAGATGGCATCGATCACATCGGCAAACATATGGTAAGAATAGAGCTGGCAGCCAGAAGGTGAGTAGCGCACGATATAGTCAAGATGCCCCAGGGAATCCACCTGAAGTTCTCCTAACTGCTCCAGGTTATTCAGGGTGGTTTCAAAATAGAGAAGAAGCGCCTTTTTTTCCTCGTAGGATTCCCAGTATTCCGGGTAGTAAGGATCCATATCATTTACCAGATGGACGGAACCGATCACATAATCCAGCGCTGGATTCTTGCTGAGTTTCCAGTTGGATTCCCAGGCCTCCTCCTTAAGCCCCATTTCCACGCCACAGTAGAGTTTGATGCGGTCGGAATAAAGATCCCTCAATTCATGGATCCGCGACAGGTATTCCTCAAAATCGAAAGAAAAGGGAGCTTTACCAGTTTCATTTTTTACATATTTTAAAGGAAAATGATAGTCCATATGGTCCGTAAAAGTGATTCCTGACAAATGTTTTTGAATTCCCGTGAGAACCATTTCCTCCATCGGTGTATCGCTGTCGGTGGAAAAAGAAGTGTGCACATGTGAGTCGTATCGTATCATTGGGATACCTCCTGGTATTTATCTGCATGTATTTATTCTGCCTCTTTAATGTTAGAAATATCTGGTGCCGCCATCATGGAATAATTGGTATAGTACACGACGAAACCGGGCTTGCCCCCGTTCGGCTTTTTTACATGTTTTTTTTGAATATAGTCAATCTCTACTTTATCTGCATTCTTATTTGCGGAGTAAAATGCCGCCAGGCTGGCAGCCTCCTCAAAAGTTTTGACCGGCGGCTCCTCGTTGTTGCATTTGATGATCACATGGGAGCCGGGCGCCTGCTTCGCATGAAACCACCAGTCATTACCTGTGGCGGTCTTAAAGGTGAGCTGGTCGTTCTGGTAATTATTTTTGCCGACATAAATATCGTAGCCGTCCGAGGAAATATAGTGAAGCGGGCTGCTCTTTGGCATAGAACGTCCCCCTTTCCGGTTGTTTTTTCCGTGGCTGCGCATATAGCCGCTGTCGATGAGCTCCTGCTTGATCAGTACCAGATCTTCTTCCTGTCTGGCGATGTCCAGAGCGGTGAGGATTGTCTCCAGATGCTGGATCAGCTCATTGGTTTCTTCGATCTGCCGGGAAACGGCCTCGAAAGTACGTTTGAGTTTATTATAACGGTTAAAATACTTATTGGCATTTTCCGCCGCTGTCAGGGTTGGATCGATGGTGATCGTTACCTCTGTACTGTCATAGTAGTTGATACAGGTAAGAGAGGTATCCTCCGGCGTAAGCTGGTATCCATAGGTATGGATCAGTTCGCCATATATCTTATAACGGTCCCGTTTTTCTGTATCCCTGAGCTGCTTTTCCTGTATCCCTCTTTTTTTTCGGTTTCGCTCCAGCAAAGTGGTAACATTCTTTCTGAGATCTGTGGATTTCTGGCGGATCCGTTGAATCATTTCTTTTTCCCTGTAAAAAGTCTCCACTGCGGAACTCATGGAATCCTGTGTCCGGTGTTCCAGTGTCTCATACATGGTGAGGGGAAAAGCAGCGAATTCAACAGGTTCCTTGCCCTGAAAAACGATCTCCGGTGCAAATAGCCCACTTTTTGACTGCTCCAATAGTTCACGCAGTTTATTCAAAAGATTCGAGAGCTGGTTGCCAGTCAGGGAAGCAAAGGGAGCATCTCCGTCGATCTGACACCGGAACGAAATTTCGTGGGCAAGGGTATAACTGAAACCAGTAAAAAAGTTACAAAGTCCTTTGGCAGTACTGAGGGGCTGTCGGACCACATCCTGCATCCACTGTTCCGTCGTCAGTTCATAGGGATTGTGCTTGTCCTTTGTATTGGGGATGAAATAATCTCTTCCAGGGAGAACTTCCCTCACTGAGCTGACCAGGGAAGAGACGTGTTTGATGCTGTCAATGATCTGGCCGGACTCATCGAGAAAAATAATATTACTGTGTTTTCCCATGATCTCCACCACCAGGGATTTGTTCACCAGATCCCCCAGTTCGTTGAGATTTTCCAGTTCGATCTTCATGACGCGTTCCAGTCCGTATTGTGAAATTCCGGTGATTCGGGCTCCATTCAGATGTTTTCGCAGAAGCATACAGAAATTAGGCGCCGTCAGGGGAGAAGTTTTTGGCTCCTCTGTCAAATAGATCAACGGAAGAGAAGGACTTGCGGATAACACAAGCCGGAAATTGGTCCGATTATTCTTTACCGTGAGCAGCAGCTCGTCGGGTTCTGGCTGCGCAATCTTTTGAAGCCTGCCCTCTGTCAGTTTGTCAGAGAGCTCTTTTGTCAGAGCTGCCATAGTAAAACCATCAAATGCCATATCCTGTTTCCTCCCAAAATTCATTACTTGAAAAATAAAGCTGAGTGCAGAGCACAAAACTAGTTTGATTATACTACATTATGGGAAAAATACAATAGAATTCTTGACTTATGCTGGTAAGTAATTTATAATAATACGGTATGCATGGATGAAGTTTTCTATATGTCTGTAAAAAGATGGAAGAACAGGCGACGGAATTATTGTGTGGAATGAGGGCAGATATGATAAGAAGCATGACTGGTTATGGCAGATTTGAAGCAGAAAATGAAGAATCCCGGCTGACTGTAGAGATCAAATCAGTAAATCACAGATATTGTGATATATCGATCCGGCTTCCCAAAAAGCTGAATGCATTTGAGAATGACATCCGCCGGCAGGTAAAGGAAAGCGTCAGCAGAGGAAAGATTGACGTATACATAACATATGAGAGCAGCCGCCAGGGAGAATCTCTTGTCACCTACAATTCGGATATGGCCAGATCTTACATGGAACTTTTACAGAAGATCTCCGACGATTTCCAGATCCAGAATACGGTGGATGCGGCTACGCTTTCGAGATATCCGGAGGTTTTTACTCTGGACGAGGTACATGTAGATGAGGAGAAGCTTCAGGAATTGCTGCATCATACAGTGGCGGGAGCTCTGGATCATTTTGTCCAGGCCAGAGAAACAGAAGGTGGGCTTTTGAAGGCAGATTTGATTCAGAAGCTGGATGTTCTGGGTTTCATTGCAGAGGAGATACGCAAACGGTCTCCGGAGGTCTTTGAGGAATACAAGGAACGCCTGCGCATGAAAATAAAGGAGACGCTGGGGGATACAAAACTGGATGAGAGTGTGGTGGCGACAGAGCTTGTGGTGTATTCCGATAAAATCTGTGTGGACGAAGAGCTGGTCCGCCTGAAAAGCCATATTCAGCATATGAAGGAGACACTGGAAAAGGAAGAGAATGTTGGAAGAAAACTGGATTTCATCGCCCAGGAACTGAACCGGGAGGCCAATACGACTCTTTCCAAGGCAAATGACATTATCATATCCAATCAGGGCATTATGATGAAGACAGAGATTGAAAAGATCCGGGAACAGATTCAGAATCTTGAGTAAGTTGGCCGGTTGATAAGGAGTCTGGCATGGCATTTATAAATATTGGTTACGGAAATGTAGTCAACAGTGAAAAGGTGATCAGCATTGTGAGTCCGGAAGCGGCCCCGGTTAAGCGGATGATACAGGGGGCTAAGGATGATGGAAAGGCCATCGATGCTACCTGTGGGAAAAAGACCAAGGCAGTTCTTGTCATGGAAAATGATTCCCTGGTTCTTTCTGCCCTTTTGCCGGATACGATTGCGAGCCGTTTTAATCATAAAGGAACTGGAATGGAAAATATGTAAGAAAATACAAAAGGATCGGAGGCTGAGTATGAATAAAGGTATACTGGTAGTTATTTCAGGATTTTCAGGTGCCGGAAAGGGAACGATCATGAAAGAACTGGTAAAACGATATGATTATCATCTTTCTATATCAGCGACCACAAGAAAGGCAAGAACCGGGGAGGTTCACGGAAAAGATTATTACTTCCATACCAGGGAAGAATTTCAGCAAATGATCGAGCAGAGTGAATTGATTGAGTGGGCTGAATATGTGGGAAATTATTACGGCACACCGAAAAAATATGTCCAGCAGCAGCTGGATGCCGGCAGGGATGTTCTGCTGGAGATTGAGATGCAGGGCGGCATGCAGGTGAAAGAAAAATTTCCAGATGCCCTTTTGATATTTATTTCCCCGCCATCTGCTAAAGTGTTGAAGGAGCGCTTGACCGGCAGGGGGACAGAAACGCCGCAGGAGATTGAAAAGCGGCTCCTTCGGGCAGTGGAAGAAGTTAAATATATGAAAGATTATGATTATATCGTTGTAAATGATAATTTAGAAGAAGCGGTGGAAAAAGTAAATCACTTGATCACATATGATCATTACAAATCCTGTAACAGCGTACTGCTCATTGAAAAAATGGCATCGGAGCTTAGTGGATTTGCCGCGAAAGGAGTATAAGGTTGAAAGAAATCTTTCAACCTACCAAGTTTGTGCGTGCACGCACAAACTCGTGTGAAATGCAAAAGGCGTGCACGAAAGGAGTATGAAAATGAATGATTTAGGAATGGAAGAAAATTCCCGAAAAAAAGAACCAAAAAAACGTTCTGCTGTCAGCTATATTATTGAGTTTGCAATATATATCGCACTGATCCTTCTATGCATATTCTGGGTCCCGGAACACGTAGTGCAGCGAACAGTGGTGAGCGGAAAATCCATGGAAAATACGCTCCACAATGGGGAGAGCCTTCTGGTAAATAAAATCGCCTACGAGCCCTCAAGGTATGATATTGTTGTATTTTATCCATTGGGAAGAGAAGAGGATGAATATTACGTAAAACGTATTTATGGTCTGCCGGGAGAGACCGTTCAGATCAAGGGCAAGGATATTTATATCAACAATCAGATCATTGAAGATAAATATGCTAAAAATGCCATGGATGATGCCGGAATTGCGGAGGAACCGCTTAAACTGGGCGAGGATGAATATTTTGTGCTGGGAGATAACCGGCGGGTGAGCAAAGACAGCCGAGATTCCAAGGTGGGACCAGTGAAAAAGGAAAATATTGCAGGTCATGTAGTCTTTCGAATATGGCCATTGTCAAAGTTTGGCACACCGTAACTTGAATGTGCTGTAGTGCTTTATCGCGATGTTTCATTTAGCCTGGCGGTCCGCCGTCTGGCTGGTCATAAATAAATTTTAGTCGTAATTTGAAAGGAGTTAAGATATGTTACACCCATCTTATAATGATTTAATGAATGTTGCAAACAGCGATGTGGAGCCAGGAGAACATCCGGTGGTAAACAGCCGGTATTCCATTGTCCTGGCTACAGCCAAAAGAGCGAGACAGCTCATTGATGGTTCAGTGCCGCTGGTGAATGGAAAATATCCGAAACCACTTAGTGTGGCGATCGAGGAGTTGTCTACGTCTGCGATCAAGATTAATTCAGAAGAGGATGAAACAGAAGAGGAAATGATGACTTTGGATGAAGTTTCAGAAGAGAAGTCAACGGAAGACTCGGAAATATAAAATAACTGCGGTCTGCATGTATTTGCAGACCAATTTTTTTGCCAAAAAGGAGCATAGGGGATGTATACCAGAAGCAATTCATTCAGTTTACTTTTTCCAGAAGGAAATACGGAATTTGTAAGTCAGCAGCCAGTTTTTTTTGGAGATCTCCAGATGGAAGGGATCTTGAAGGCAATTCTGTCTCGATACAGCGGGTTTGATCTTCAAAAATTTTTTTATACCATACCAGGATCTGTCAATACCATACGTTATCGTCAGGATATTTATCGGGATCTTGAAAAAAACGATTTTCTAATTTTGGTTTTTAAAAGGGTTTCGGATAAGATGGTGGAGAGTGAAACATGTTATCAATATTTTCGTCAGATGGAAGACGAGATAAAAAGAGGAAGCTATCTTCTCATGGCATGTCGGCATTATCTGGCAGCCTTCAAGCTTCTACGGGATTCTCTGGAGAAGGCGGACATTGCGTCAAAAGGTTTTCAGGCGTTGCAGGAAATATTAGATGAAATGAATGCTAAGAGAGAGTTTGTGGAATTGAGCAAGTTGGTAGAAACGGTGTTTTCCTATATGGATGAGTTGAAGCTGACTTTGCTCCTAAGCAAAAAAGAAATTCGCATAGTAGAGGACGAGAGTTTAGAAGATGCAGGAGTAGTGGACCGGATTTATGAATTCATGAAAGCATTTGAGATCCCAGTGCAAAAAGCTGTGTCGCCGGTGGTAGAAAATATTTTTCCCTCTCCCCTGGAGACCAGCAGCCTGGAAACTGCGGTGGTAGATATACTGCGCAAAAGCCGTCCGGAGATATTCCGTGAATTGAAGCGGTTTGCAGACGTTCCCTTTACACTGGAGGAAAATATCTTTTTGAAGATAAAAAATGAGATCGTGTTTTACATCAGTTTTTATGAATTCGAGAAACAGCTTAAGAAGGCAGGGTATCAACTGGAATACCCGGAAATCCGTAAAGAAGGCGGAGAATCTTCCGATCCGGATAGCGATTTGGAATTAATTCAGGTTTACGACATGGCACTGGCTTGGAAAAACCGTTTCTCAGGTGAAAAAGTGGTAAAAAATGATGTCTGCTATGGCAGGGGAAAGAGTTTTCTGGTAATTACAGGACCAAATCAGGGTGGAAAGACAACCCTTGCCCGAGCTGTGGGACAGTGTGTCTATCTTATGCTTATGGGATTAAAGGCACCCTGCCACAGTATGAGAAGCCGCTTTTTTGAACGTATCATGACTCACTTTGAAGTGGAGGAGAGTGTTAAGACCGGCGCTGGTAAATTAAAAGAAGAGTTACGGCGTCTGAAACCTATGATGCAGGACCAGAGTGGAAACCAGAAAAACAGCTTTGTTATTCTGAATGAATTGTTTACAACGGCAACCACTTACGATGCCCGTATCATGGCCCAGAAAGTAATGGAGCATTTTCAAAACAACAAATGTCTGGGGATCTATGTCACTCATATCCAGGAACTGGCAGATGAAAAAAATCAGCCAGGGGTACAGAGCATGGTAGCACAGGTGGACCAGGAGGACCCTGGCAAGCGGACATTTTTGATCCTGCCGATGGAGGCACAGGGACTTGGATATTCCGATTCCATTGTAAAAAAATACGGACTGGATTATGACCAGATAGCGGAACGGGTAGCAGCTTTGAACTACAGTTCCCAGAATGGAGAGTTACTATGAATTCATATTTATTATATCCGGATAAGGATGGAACAGGAGAGGCTGTCTATCCCTCTTTTCATGATATGTACAAAGACCTGAATCTAAATATAGTATTGAAAACCATGGCACGGGACGATGTATTCATGATGGAACAGATACGGAATGTAATGATGGTTCCATTGTGCAGAGCCTCAGAAGTGGAATACCGTTATGAAATCATACGAGATTTCCAGCAAAACCCGGAATTGGCAGGGGAACTTTATTCCCTTGGTGTCAAAGGATATAAACTGGCAAGGCAGTATAAGGAGGAAATGGAGCAGGACCGCCGCAAAGCCACTGTAAAAACCAGCGCTATTATAGCTTCACTCAACTTTATCGAGGATTCGATGGGACTGATACGGACACTGAGAGAGCTTTTACAGAGAAAAGAAATACATCTAAACTCAAAAGGCATGACGGGACTGGTTCAACGGCTTTCCCATTATCCGCTGGAAGATTTTCTGGATTTTCACAAAAATTTTCTTTTTTATACAACAGGAGGAGAAGGTATCTTTTCGATACGGATCAGCGGCGGGCTGAAGTTGTCAGAGAGTCGCCTGAAAAAATGCCAGAATTATCACTACCATGCGTTAAAGGGCACTTCTTTTACATTTATGAAGCTATATTATAAACTGGCTAAAAAAGATAGCATACTCATCGAAAAAGAACAGTTGGAAAAGGATATCGGTGTGTTTGTGGAGAGCCATATGCTTCAGATCACAGCAGCCTACCAGCCCCTGATCAACGACTGCGTGAAATTTTTATTTCAGTTTGCCAGAGAAACTTCATTTTATCAGGGAGTTTATACGATGCAGCGGCGCATGCAGGAATTGCAGCTTCCTCTGTGCTATGGAAGTGTGAGTGAAAATACCTGCCACCGGCACACCGAGGATCTGTATGAACTCTCCCTGGCGCTCTATACCCAGACATATCCGGTTCCCAACTCCATTCATACCGAGGGAAAGATCCTGACGGTGATCACAGGGGCCAATCAGGGAGGAAAATCTACTTTTTTACGCAGCTTTGGTATCGCACAGGTACTTCTTCAATGTGGGATGCCAGTGCCAGCAAAGGAGTTTTGTTCTAAAATATACTCCCGGATCCATACGCATTTTACGAGAAAAGAGGATGCCATGCTTTCCAGAGGGCGTCTGGAGGAGGAACTGAGGCGGATGAGTGATATCATAACCCAGCTCTCACCAGATAGTCTGCTTTTGTTGAATGAATCTTTTGCCAGCACGACGGAAAAGGAGGGGGCGCAGATTGCTTATAACATAATTCTTCCTCTTTATGAGAAGGGAATTCATGTTATGATGGTTACACATCTTCATGAGTTTGCCCTCAGATTGTATGATGAGAATCGTGGTGGGGCGGAATTTCTTGTAGCAGAACGGAAGAAAAATGGAGAGAGAACATTTCACATGTTATCTGGAAAGCCTCACTATTCCAGCTATGGAACGGATTTATATGAGTATATGATAGGAAGTTTATAAAATATGTTTGACAAACACCTGTTTGCATGCTATGATAAACAAAACGAATGTTCGTATCATTTGTTCTGTTTATACGGAACATGCAAGGAGGTATTTTGTTATGGATAAAAAAAATGTAAGAAAATCGGTTTATTCGGTTATGCTTCCGGTGTTTGTATTGGTTTGTTGTATTTCAGCCTGTCAGTCATCGGAAGCACAAAGCACAGGGGACAGAACCGATGATGTAGTGGCATACGAGTCTGTGCTGATCTGCAGGGGTGATACACTTTGGACGATTGCAGAGGCAAATCTGGATCAGCCCACAGAGGCGGAAATTCGAGAGTTTGTCAGAGAAATCGCAGAACTAAATGACGTTTCACCCGCGCATATCCACGCCGGTAATTATCTGCTAATTCCCCGGTATAAGATGTAAAATGACAAAGAGGTGGGACATGTCACCGCCTGACTAATCCATGTACACTTAGAAAAAGTCCTTGTCTATGTCGGATAACATGCCTTTTTTACGCCAGCATCATGACATAATTGTGCCAAGAAACACTGCTACAATTATCATTGTTAATATTTACACATATTACGGCTGTTTTGCAGTCAGTAATAGTTTGATAAGAGGCGAGGGATTATCTATGTTTACTTCAGGAAAAAAAATAGTATTACGAGTTCTTGTATTTATGGCAGTTCTGGCTGCCGGTGTATTCGCAGCAGGGGGGAGTCGTTCCCATGCAGCAACACTAAAGATTAAAATGAATGGGAAAACTTCTTATTACAGAGGGAAGCAGACGACTGTAAAATACAATAAGAAAAGGATTTCCAATACGAAGTATAAAGGGCTGACCATTAAGAAAACCCGGATGGCAGCTTACGATGATGTTTTTCGGAAAGGGCTTAAGGTTAAGACCAAATATTATTCTTCCTCAAAAAAACTTGTTTTGTCTAAAAATGGTATCAAAGTAACTCTTAAGCTGGGCAGTAAGTATGCTTATGTAAATGGTGTCAAACGTAAATTGACAGCTGCTCCAGTTAAAGTTCGATATGTGAAGAAAAGGAAAAATAAAATTCTTGTGCCAGTAAAATTCCTCTGTGAACAGTTGGGCTTTAATTATAAGGCTTCTGGCTCCGTAGTTACAATTACGGATGCCATTATGGTTGAATACAACGATACAGTAAAACGTTCTACTGTTGTAGGGAAAGTTTCGTACAACGGAAAAGAAAATAATCTCTCCAGTATGCCGGTGATCAAACTGGGAAGTACAATCTATTTGCCAGCAGAAGAGGTGTTTAAGAAGCTGGTAGGAATTGAGTATGAGTATGATGCAGGGAGCGGAGTACTTACTTTAAAAAATGAGGCTACGAAAAAAACAGTGGCTTTCACATTGAATAAAAATACTTACACCCAAAATAATACCGTCAAAAATCTTTCCACTCCTATGTACATGGTGAAAAGAAAAGATACTAATAAAACAGTATTATGTGTTCCTGCAAAGGTAGTCTGCCGGAGTCTTGGATATTCTTACAATTGGAATAAAACAAAATCACTGGTGAGCATCCATGATCTCATTTATTTTGATTGGAAAACGGACAAGTCAGTAAATGCCGCTAATAATAAAAACTATATCACGGAGGCAAAGGCTATTTACAATCCTGAGATTGATTGCATTTCTTTCACGATCAAGGGAACAGATACCGCCCTTATGGAGCAGATTTCTGTCTTGAGAAATGACAGGGTGATTACAGTAACGATACCAAATGATTCCAAATATATACTGGATAATTACTCCTTTACCAAATTTGTAAATACGCTGGAGAAATTTGAAGTAACCGCAGACGATGCCGGAAATGTTATTATAAATATCACTGGTTACAATCCAGCCGATTTTGCTTATTCCGTTATGGACGGGGTTCTCACCATCAATGTGATGGGACAGTATATGGGAAATTCCGCATTAAAGATCATGAAGCCAGCGGGAATTACCATCAATAATGTTACCAACGAAGATTATTATAATAGCAAAAAATTTAAAATCTATATTCGTGGAAACCATATTGATTTTATCAACCAAAACCCGATTGTGATCAGCAGTGATGTTATTACCGATGTTACGACAGAACTGTCCTCAGATGGTAATACTGTGATCACGGTAACTACATCAAAGTTACAGGGCTACAAAATATATGAAAAAACCGATTCCTTCCAAGTGAGCATCGGAAACCCGCGAAATATTTATAAAAATATTGTGGTTCTCGATGCAGGTCACGGGGGATACGATGCAGGAGCCTCTCATAAAGGGACAAAAGAAAAGGATCTGAACTTTAAGATTCTCTATACATTGATGAAGGGTTACTATACATCCAATGCTCCGGACACCAAGATCTATTGGACGCGCACTACGGATACATTTATAACGCTTGCAAACCGTGCTTCTTTTGCCAGCAAAGTCGGTGCAGACCTGTTTATCAGCCTTCATATGAATTCAGCCAGCAATTCAAGTGCGAATGGTACAGAGGTATACTATTCCACCAATAACAATAGCTCCAGATTTTCTGGAATTACAAGTAAAACCGTGGCAACCCTCTTCAAGAACAACCTGGTTGCAAAGCTGGGAACAAAGAGCAGAGGTGTTAAGACCGCAGGATTTTATGTCACAAAGCATAACACTGTTCCCGCTGTTTTAATTGAACTTGCTTTCTTATCTGGAAGTTCGGATTATTACAAACTGACCAATGCGACGTTCCAGAAAAATTCCGCAAAAGTGATATATGATACGATTAACCAGATCTTTATCAACTATCCGACGGGACGATAAATAAAACGTGATATCACCAGAATGATAACAAGATACCACTATTTAAGTAATATACATTATCATATTCTTAAATAGTGGTATTTATATTTACGTAAAAAAGCAGTTTTGTGGTGTTAGCTTGACGGCGCGAATTTGAACCCTGGGGTTATTTTATTCTTTTCTCAGTGTGACAGCAGAGGCAGCCTGCCGTTTTCGATCCTCTCCAAGCGCTGCATAGTGCTTTCTGGTGGTGTTTACATCATTGTGTCCTAATACTTCTGCAACCAGATAAATGTCTCTTGTCTCGCGGTATAATGAGGTTCCATAAGTACTTCTGAGTTTATGTGGGGTAATGTGCTTGATAGTCGTTACCTGCTTTGCACAGTCCGTAACTAGATTTTCCACAGACTTCACACAGATTCTCCGGCGCTGGGAAGAGAGAAAGAGAGCGTGTTCATGTCCCTCTTTTGTGATAATTTGTTCCCGTACCTGGAGGTAGCAAGAGAGTGCTTCCGCTACCTCATCGCCAAAGTAAACGAAGTCTTCCTTTCCTCCCTTGCGAATGATTTTGATGCGGTTATTTTTGAAATCTAAATCTTCGATATCCAGCCCTACACATTCCGAGACTCGAATACCTGTTCCTAATAGAAGAGTAAATAATGCCAGATTTCTTTCTTTGTTTTTTTCAAAATACACTTTTTTCATCCCGGTTAATTTCTCTCCGCCATGTTCGACGTAATCCAACAAATCAGCAACCTCATCATAATCCAGGCGAATGATCTCTTTTTTATGTAACTTGGGCATATCGACTATGACCGTAGGATTATTGCTTATAAGTTCACGCTTATAATAGTAGGCATAGAAGCTCCGCAATGCAGCCAGCTTTCTATGAAGCCCCTGTTCGTTGTTTGTATGGGTTTTTCCCTCTGCATCAGTATACAGTTTCAAATACTCAAGATATTCTTCAATATCTACAGCCTGCAGCTTTTCCAGATCCTCCAGCCGTATCTCTGTAATTCCTTTGTCCCGGAATAACGGATTGGAAACTGTAAGAAAGGTAAAGAAAACCCGGATATCATATACATAGGATATTCGTGTCTTAGCTGATGTATTGGGTTCTATGGCACGAAAATAATCTTTACTGAAAGATGGCATCGTTGCCAGCACTTCACGAAGTTTCAAAGTATTTGATCGAGTGTTTTCTTCATGATATGTAATTTTTTTATCCAAATAGATCACATCCTTTTGTTTCTTTCTTTTGATTCAAATGATTACTTTTAGTATAGCATATTCTGGGAAGTTTGCATAGCTCTTTTTGAAAAACTGGAGTTTGTCGAAAAGAGTAGTGAATCTGTTTTTATTTATTACTTTTATTAATGTATATAACTTTTCTGTTCCTATATTTCTTGTTTATTTTTTTAACAAAGAAATTTTCTTTTTTCCATTTTAGCCATCTAAATAATCTTTGTATCTGTTTTTTTAGTTTTGCACCAAAAAAGATAAATGCACATAAAATAAAGAATATTTGATATATATCATTTAAGGTAATTTGAGAAATTATATTTTTAATCATTTTTCCTCCAATTTGATTTATCCATATAGGATAGCCATATAATTATTTTACCACCATGTGGAAGAATCAGCCGTTGTTTTACCACCATATGAATTTACACTACTCTCAAACCTCAAACCTCAAACTTTCACATAAAAGTGAAAGTTTTAACGTAAGTTAATGGATTCTCATCGAGCAAACATATCACTACAATATGGGTAAATTTATATGATAGGACAAACACCTCACAATAAATTATGTACTGCATTTTTGCAGATGTTCCGTTTATTGTATAAGAGCGAATAAATTCACTTATATTATTTTACAATATTTTAAGAAATGATGCAATTATCTTGATCGATAATAATTGTATTTTCTATATTATTTTTTTCAACAGAGCAATGGCTTTCTATTAATAATAAATGGTACTTTTTATAAAATGCCTGTTCGTATAGATATGTTAACTGCTTATAGTCCAGATAAGATTTGATATTGCACAATATAAACAGGCGTATTCCCATAATTTCCGAGGCCAATTCCATATAATTTAATATTTTTTCTAATACATTATCTGAAGATGATCATCGGCATAAGTACGAATTAGTTTCTTTAATTCAAATAAATCTTTCTGATGTTTTTTATAAATATGTACCTTAGCAAAGGAAAGATAGGAGTTTCCGTTATGTTCTCCTCCCTCTAAGATATCTGCAAGGATGCTCCAATCATATACCCCTTTTAATATGTCCAGTACTCTGCATCTTTCTTGTAGGAGATCTTCCAGTTCTGGGCGAATTTCATCAAAAGAACTTTCTGAAAATGATATACTAGAGCGTTCTGCATCTTTTAATGTCTCATCAGAAAAAATATCTGCTAATTTACATTTGGAGCCACAGATCAAAGAAACAATCGCTTTCAATTGTTTTTGCTTCTCTTTATCGCCATATTGCAAGTATTCTAAGAACTGAGAAGCTTTATCTCGTTTTGATAATTTCTTGTCTTGAATTATTTTTTTCAAATCATCCATTTTACGCTGGTCCATTTTTATATTACAATTTAGCTCAATTTCAAATTCATCTCTTATACATGTATAGCAAGATAAACGAGTCGTATATCTTTCTTTTCCTCATTTTGAATCAATTCTTTTCTCAAATGATAGATTGTTGGATACTCACGATGAAATTCTACATCAGTATAATTTGTATCATAAAATAGGGTATTTGTCTGGTGGGAATGTTTGTCCTCTGGAAGAAATGTGCTATCTTTCAGTCTTTGAAAGAAACCAGGATCAACCTTACAAATCTCCTCCGAAAAAAGTTCTTGCAAAAGTTCAATTCTCCATCTTCGTCTCTGTAGTCTTCTACGGAGAGTACGGCTAAGGCGACGTTTTTCAGCTGTCTGTGCTTCATCAAATAATCGGCTTCCCCACATTGTTTTTCCGTTGAATCGAACCAGGCGGTAATTTTCGTCAGTTACGGCCCAGCCTACAGAATTTGTTCCAATATCAACCCCCAAATAATAGTCTTCCCTTGTCTTTTTCATGCGTTTTTCCTTTCTTTTATTTTTAGTTGCCAAAGTGGCAGTGTCGGACTAAATATATTGTATTTTTGACTTGACTTTTTTTATCTGATACGTTATTATGTATACAACTCAAAGGTTTTACCACCATATGAGTTTACACTACAAGTTCAAATAAAAATTTATTCTAATCGCTCTTTGGAGCCTCCACAGGAGTGGATTTAAGACTTGCTTCGGCGAGTCTTTTTTATTTGATAGGAAAGTTCTCAATTCGCAGAGAAAAGAATCAGCTTCGCTGATTCTTAAGAGGTGCGCGCTTTACAGCCTCACAAGCAATCATATTATAACATATTTATTTCTAAAAGAAAATAAATTTACTATAATTTTCCATCTTCCAATCACAAAAAAAGAAGCACAAATTCTTAATTGAATCTTCTGCTTCTTTACTTATATTTCTTTCTTACATTATGTACGCTGAATTATTTAGTTGCGGTTGCTAACTACTTTATTAAGTTCCAGGATCTCCTCCGTCGATAAGCTTTTTCCATCAAAATAATCATGAATAAAGGTTGCAACGGAACCGTTATATAAATTTTTGATTAGTACGCTCGTTTCTATCTCCTGGACTTGTTTTTTGGTAATAGCTGCCCGGCATAAAAATCCAGGATCTTCTCTGGTGATAGCTCCTTTATCAATCAGGCGCTTAATATAGGTGTAAGTCGTGTTCTTTTCCCAGCCAATATATTCTTTAATGATCTTGGAAATGTCTTTGGCTGCAAGTACTTTATTACTCCAAAGCAGCTCCATGACATTTAACTCACCTTCATGGAGACGGATCTCCTTTTTTTGCGCACTCATTCTTCTCTACATACCTCCTCAAATACCGTATTCTTCTATTGTAGAATCTGCCAAAAACCCCATTCTCGTGCTGTAGTAAATAGAAAAATATGTTACATATTAACAAATATTTTCTGTTTATATTTTTCCAGTGACCCCCAAAAAATCCTTTCACAGCTACCGAGAGAAATTATCTATATTCTACTACAATAGAACTGCGAAGTCAAGGGGATTTTTGCACAATTTATTTTAGATTTTTTAGTAGTTTTTTAAAATAGTCTGGGAGAGGTGCCTTAAACTCCATATATTCGTCAGTTGTAGGGTGGACAAAACCAATGGTCCCTGCGTGGAGAGTCTGACCCTGTAACTTTTTATATTTGATGCTATTTGGACCATAGATCGTATCGCCCAACAGAGGGTGTCCAATATGCGCCATGTGAACCCGGATCTGATGAGTCCGGCCAGTCTCCAGACGGCATTCAATATGATTGAATTGATGGTCCAGATGATCTAATACAGTATAGTGTGTCACTGCTCTTTTGCTATTCTTATCCGTCACTGTTCGCTTTTTTCGGTCTGTAGGATGTCTTCCGATAGGAAGGTCAATGGTTCCACTTTCCACAGAAAAGTTGTGATAGACGATCGCCTGATAGGTTCTGGTGATGCTGTGGGCTTTCAACTGCTCTGAGATACATTTGTGTGACCGGTCATTTTTGCACACGATCAGGGCCCCGGTGGTATCTTTGTCAATACGGTGTACGATTCCCGGACGCAGCACACCGTTGATACCTGACAGGTTGTCCTTGCAGTGAAACATAACTGCATTTACCAGGGTATCAGAGTAATGTCCCGGTGCAGGATGAACCACCATTCCTTTCGGTTTATTGACGACCAGGACATCCTGATCTTCATATAAGATGTCCAGTGGTATATCCTGGGGAGTGATTGTCAGAGTTTCCGGCTCTGGCAGATGCAGGGTGATCAAATCACTGGTGGAGACGGCGGTTTTTGATTTAACGTCAAAATTCCCATTGATCCCAACACAATGATCTTTGATCAGTTTCTGAATATAAGAGCGAGACAGATCCATACAGCTGGCTGCTACAAAAGCATCCAGCCGTTTACCGGCATCGCCCTCTTCTACCGTTAGATTGATTTGGTGTTCCATAACGTTTAATTTCCTTCTTTTGATAGCTTTAATTCCTCATCTTTATATCGGAATAAAAGGCAGTACAGAATGAGAACTGCTGAGATACAGACAAAGCAGTCCGCAATATTGAATACGGGGAAATCGATCAGACGAAAATAGATAAAATCAATGACATAATGATTTATCAGGCGATCAATCAGATTACCAAGTGCGCCAGCGGCGAGAAGCACAAGGCAAAAACGCAGCAAATGAAAACGCTTCGTGGCAGGCAGCTTAAAATAGCTTACAAGAAGAAAAACCAGGACCAAAACGGTGATGGTGATCAACAGCCATCTCTGATTCTGAAGGATGCCCCATGCGGCGCCCCTGTTCTCAAGATAGTGAAACTCCAAAACACCGGGGATCAGTTCGATATCTCTGTCTGCCAGAAAATAAAATGCTGCATATTTGGTGATTCGGTCAATAAAAGTAAGTAAAACAAACATTATAAAAAATATAATGTTTGTTTTACTGGTCAATTTATGAAAGGTGTGTGATTTTGTATTCATATCATTGTAAATCCTTATACGACAATTGGGTTAGAAATCATCAACAGATCCAAGAAACTCAAAAGGATCGTCTGATTTCTGATTTTTTTTGTTATTAAAATTTAAATCCTGTAACAATGAATCCAGTGTTGGAACAGAATCGTTTCCTTTGACGGCAGCTGGTTCGATCCGCTCCGGTTTCTCTTCCCTGCCAGCGGATAATTCATCCTCAAACACGACATCCATAGGTTCAATGGTCCTGGCAGTTACCGGCTCAAGAACAGAAGCGTTTTTCACCTCAGCCGTTTTGGGTGATTCAATTCGATCAAGAGGTTGTTCTGCTTCTTTAACAGGAACAACAACAGGTTCTGCTACAGGCTCCTTAATTTCAACAAATTCGGTTTCCGTTTTTACGGCATTTAGTGTAGAACTGAGATCAATGGTATCCGCATTGAGAATTTCTTCTCTGGTAGTGTCCAATGTTGTTTTCTCCTTAGTCGCTGCAGCAGCTGGTGAGGGGGCGTCAGCTTTCTTTTTGATCCTTTGCTCTGTTTCATGAACGGGAGGTGTTTCTCTCACAGGGGTCTCTGTTTCATTGGCAGAAATGTCCTCAGAAGCCGTTTCATGCAATGGCTTTTCCAGATCATCCGGCTTGGAGATATCAAACTCGTCTCCTTCTACCAGCTGAAGCTGTGCGCTGGCCGCTTCCTTGAGCTGGAGTTTATACTGATTAAACTGCTGAACCAGGCGGATACTTTTGTTACGGATCTTATTGTATTCTTCCTCCGCATTTTGAACAATATGGTCAGCACGTTTGTGAGCCTCTTTTTCAATAGATTCTGCTTTGAGGATTGCCGCATCCTTTGTCTCCTTGGAAGTCTTTTCCGCCAGAATCAACGCCTTTTGAAGCGTGGTCTCTATAGAACGGTAATACTGCACGCCATCGCTTAAGGTTTTAATTTTTTTATTGAGTTCTGCCTTTTCTGCTTCTAATTTTTTGTTTTGTTCCAACAAATTTTTATAATTATCAAAAACCAGATCGAGATAGGTATCCATCTCATTCTGCTCGTACTTTTTTCGTTTTGCCTCGACTTTTTTACCCTGTAATTCAATAAGTGATAACATGTGATGTTCCCTCCCTTAATATGATTCTCATTCAAAGTATAACACAACAATTCTAATGCATTAGAATTCTCTGCTTATCGTAGGCATGGTAACAGTTCCGTCTCCCAAAGACAGAGAATCGCCGCTGATATCCACATTTTCAGGAGTAAAAATAAAGATGTATTTGGAAATCTGATGATATTTTCCATTAATGGCATAAATACAACCAGAGATAAAATCCATAATGCGCTGTGCGTCATCGGGATCAAAGCCCTCCAGATTCACAACGACCGGCTTCGACGATAGAAGGGTATTGCAGATCTCCTGGGAATCTTCAAAGGAAGTTGGCTGAATGATCTTAACCTCCATCATGGAACGATTTAGAGATACGACCTTGGGCTTAGAGTTTCGAAAACCGCTTCTCGACTTAGAAGTGTCTTCATAGGACTCATTATTCGCAGCACTTTTACGGGATGAAGCCGGTTTCGCCGCCGGTGTCTCTTCTTCGTAGTCGTCATATTCATAATCATCATATTCGTCGTCAATTCCATCTAATTTAAAAAAGTTTAACAGTGAATTTAATCCCATTATTTCTACCCTTTCTTCCCTTTACTTATCGTATTCTCTGCTTCCAAAAATTCCTGTACCTATCCGGATAAAGGTAGCACCCTCTTCAATCGCAACCTCATAATCTCCGGTCATCCCCATAGAAAGCTCATCCATACTAATATTATCAATGTTTTTGCCATTAATGTCAACTAGTAATTTTCGTAAATTCTGAAAATGTACCCTGTTTTCCTCTGGATTTTCTACGTAGGGAGCGATGGTCATAAGACCACAGACATGAATGTTTGGCATAACTGCAATCTGACGAATGGTTTCTTCTGTCTCCTCCGGCATAAGCCCAAATTTGGACTCTTCCCTGGCAACATTTACCTCGATAAGAATTTCGGCTGTCTGTTGGATCTTTTCATATTCCTTCTGGATCTGTTCTGCCAGTCTGAGGGAGTCCACAGAATGTATCCTTGCTGCCTTCCCAGCGATCTGGCGCACCTTGTTGCGCTGAAGATGTCCGATGAGGTGCCAGTCAATATCCTTTGGGAGAGCTGCTTCTTTTTTCAGGATTTCCTGGACTTTATTTTCGCCGAATACTCGAATTCCTGCCGTCATCGCCTCTTCCATCATTTCAATAGGTTTGGTCTTGCTGACCGCGATCAGTGTCACCTCTTCTCTCTTTCTTCCACTTCTTTCGCAGGCCCGGCAGATTTTTTCTTCCACTTGTCTGAGATTTTCTGTTACCATTTGGGGATGCCTCCTTTATTCCACAAAGTCATTTTCATTGATTTTTTCCGGATTCACAACGATATGGTCGTAGTTCGAAATTCCGCCTCTGGTATCCGGAGCGATAATTGTATATTCATTGTTTTCATATTTCTTTTCTATTTTTTTAAACTGGCAGTATCCGGTATTGACACAGTAAACTCCCTCCACCTTTGAAACGCTCTGCAGGGTGTATGCCTGGTTATTCGATGGATTGCTAATGGTATCTCCCGGCTTTAGAACCGATTGATCTACAAAATAACTGCCCTCTGAGACGGAAAAGTCTCTCAGTGACACAAATTTTTTTGAGGAGGAACCATCTTTTTTATAGGTGAGCAGCAGGACTCCCTTTTCTGCGTTGTCCTCTCCGGCGGATACCAGATTTTCTGGAACCAGTGTCATTTCCTTGGAAATAATAGATGAATTTGGGATCTTAAAACCACTTGCCGCATTTAGATTCAGTTCAATGTCAATAAAACGGTCATTAAGATACCGCCCCATAAAACGGCTGGTAGAAAGGACAGCAAATTCATTACCTCCATGATTTTCAATCTCAATCGTCGTATTGAAGGAAACGTTATCTTTTTTTATCGTTACCCGGACGGTAGTGAGATCTCTCAGTTTACCAGACAACCCTTCTGAAAGTGGAACGATGATCTTCCAGTCCTCATTAGTGACCAGTTTGCACACGGGAACTTTTTTCTCGATATGTTCCGAAGAACTAAGTTGTTTCCGTTCCACGGATGCTGCATTTTGGAACACTTCGGTAGTTATCATATCCAGTGTGGTCTCTTCAAAACCATCGATGGAATAGGATATGATACCGGAAGTCTGGGCACGGAATTTTTTAAAATCGCTTTTTACGTTGTTTTCAGACATTTGTTTTTTCAAGTCGCTGTAAAGATTATTGCGGCTCTGTTCAAATATGGTGTTTTCTACATTATAGTGAAAATCTTTTATATCATAATATATGGAAGGGTTAAAATTTGTATAAAAATCTCTGATAACCTCACGCATTTTTGCAATGTCATCTTTTGTTGTACTGGTATCTGTTTCCACGTCATCCAGTAGTTCGCTGATGGAGCCATTGTCATCTATCGTATAGATGACCTCATTTTTTCCCACTTTGCTCTGATCTGCATGATAAAAATTAACGTATCCGCTTTCTTCCGAATAGATCACTTTTTCATCGCGGAGAATAAAGCCGGTGATGGTGCTGTCGTCGGCAATGCTTGTCTCATTCACCTCATAAATACTAATGTGTTCCTTTTTGATATAATTCCATGCGATGACAGCGACATATACAATGATAATCAATAAGATCATCGTGGCTACCCTGGGCTGAAAAGGTCTTTTATATTTTATGATTTTATTGTTACTCAAAATAAACGCTTCCTTTCCTGCAAAAAGTAATGTCCCTATCTATGAATAATACAGTTAAAAACCGTTCATAATCATACTATCAAATGAAGAATAAGGAGGAAAAACTATGAAAGCACTTGATTATACAGCACTTATCATCGTTATCATTGGAGCCATTAACTGGGGTCTCATTGGTTTTCTTGGATTTGACCTGGTCGCTTTTTTATTTGGTTCTATGTCGCTCTTTTCAAGAATTGTTTATGGCATCGTGGGAATTTGTGGTCTGTATGCCATCAGTTTCTGCGGAAGACTGCGCAACAACTAGAAGAATAAAGTGTCACCAGTAGGAGTTTTAATCACCGGTGACATTACATAGTTTGAAAAAGGCATTTTGACCTTTTGACCCTAGCATTATTGCATTATTGCCGAACCAGTTCACGCCAGTCTAAATCCCCCCGTTCCAGAGCCTTTATAAGAAGTTCTGCCGTAGCTACATTCGTGGCCAGCGGAATATTGTGAACATCGCAAAGCTGGAATAACGTCGTGGTCTCCGGTTCATGAGATTTAGGTGTCAATGGATCCCGAAGAAAGATGACCAGATCAATGTCGTTGTTTTCGATCTGTGCGCCAAGCTGCTTTTCGCCACCCAGATGTCCGGCGAGATACTTGTGAATACTGAGATTCGTAACCTCTTCCACCAAACGGCCGGTGGTAGCTGTGGCAAATATGTCATGTTTGCTGAGAATTCCCCGGTATGCGATACAGAAATTCTGCATCAATATCTTTTTTGAATCGTGAGCAATTAACCCAATATTCATACAAAAAACCTCCTTAAAGCGTTTGCGAACATATTTTCGGTTTTTTATAAACTTCCTATTATATATATTATCGACTGTTAAGGCTGTCGGCAAAACTGGAACTGCTTCCGCGGTTCGGTTGTATCCGGATATTGATCAGTATACCGATTGCCATCATATTACTCAACAGAGAGGACAATCCATTACTCAAAAACGGGAGGGGCAGTCCTGTGTTCGGCAGAATGGACGTCGCCACGCCGATATTGAAAAAAATCTGAAAACAGAACATAGACCCAATACCGATCGCAATCATCATACCCATATAATCCCGGGCGCGTTTTGCTGTAATAAAACATTTTATAATGATGACAGAGAGAAGGGCCAGAATGACCATACAGCCGATAAACCCAAATTCTTCACTGATTGGTGTCCATATAAAATCACTTTCTATTACATCAACGGTATTGTAATTACGACTCTCCGACGCACCTTCCATAAGACGTTTGCCATATAATTTACCAGAGGCAATAGAGAGCACAGAGTTGTTCTGCTGGTACATGATACCGAGGGCCTCTGACTCTGGATTGAGAAAGCCCGTAATACGTTCGAGCTGATAAGGCTTTAGCAGTTTCTGGAAAGGCTGCTGGATGTACCAGATCAAAAAACCACTAATGGGTATCAGAACAGCAACGACCGGTCCAAATATTTTTCGTCCCATACCAGATGAGATAAGCATGATGACCAGAAGAACCATGATGACTACGCTCGAAGACAGGTCCGACTGTACGAGTATAAATCCCATTGGCAAAATGGCGATCAGACAGGCGAGGAAAAAGGTTTTAAAACTGTCAAGTCTGTCACGGTGCTGCATAAGAAATGCTGCAAGTGTTAAAATAATTACAATCTTGCACACTTCAGACGGCTGAAACATAATCACTTTAAAATCCAGCCAACGGTAAGAATCTGTCACTCCCTTTGATCCGATGGGTGAAAATCTTGTACATGCTACCATGATGGTTGAAATAATATATAAAATTGGCACATACATACAGATGGTATGGTAGTCAATCAGTGAAAATACTGCAATGATAAACAAGCCTGCTATTAGAGAAACAAGCTGACGCTTAAAAGAGCCCACATTGGGAATTCCTAATAAAGACAATACATATGAACTAATGAGAGATAGCGTAAGAACTACAAGAAGAAGTCCTACATCATAATTTTTCCAGTTATATCTCTTCGATGTCAGCCAGTGCTGGATCTTTTCTTTAATATTTACCATAATCTCACTACTCAATCCCTAAATTTATTTAGTCTGCTTCATACTTACAATTGGAATGTTTGCAAAAAGGGCAGGAACAGATCCGTTGTTTCCTTCGGATTCTGTCTGCTCGATCTTAATGTCCAAACCCTCTTTATCAATTTCTACATACTTAGATAGTACATTTATGATGTCATTCTTGATCTGCTCCATCAGTTCAGGAGAACAATTCGCACGATCCGAAACAAGAACAAGCTTTAAGCGATCCTTGGCGACATTTCCTGATGATTTTTTACGGAAAAAATCTGCAAGTCCCATAATACTCATCTCCTTCTTTAGTTGTTTTTAAACTTGTTTCGTATCTTAGACAATAATCCATTATTTTTTGACAGATCCAACAGGGGAACTTCTTCTCCCATGATGCGCTTACAGATATTTTCAAAGGCTTGTCCTGCCATGGTCTTAGTCCCTACCAAAGGCTCTCCCTGGTTGGTGGATACCACGATATTCTCATCATCTGGAACCACTCCGAGCAGATCCACGGCGAGGATCTCCACTACATCCTCACTGGACATCATATCTCCCCTCTTTACCATATCGGCACGGAGACGGTTTACCACAAGTTCCGTCTTTTTGACATCGTTGGCATTGAGGAGTCCGATGATGCGGTCTGCATCCCGGACAGCAGAAACTTCCGGTGTTGTTACAACAATAGCGCGGTTTGCTCCTGCAATAGCATTCTGAAAGCCCTGCTCGATGCCTGCCGGGCAGTCTAACAGTATGTAATCAAATTCTTCTTTAAGTTCATCTGCAAGTTTTGCCATCTGTTCCGGTGATACAGCCGTCTTATCACGGGTCTGGGCGGATGGAAGCAGATAAAGATTGGGATATCTTTTATCTTTGATCAATGCTTGTTTGATCCGGCAGTTTCCCTCTATTACGTCAACAAGATTATAGACGATACGGTTTTCAAGTCCCATCACAACATCCAGATTACGAAGTCCTATATCTGTATCGATCAAAACTACCTTTTTGCCTTCTTTTGCCAGCCCGGTACCAACATTAGCTGTGGTGGTGGTCTTTCCTACCCCACCTTTACCGGATGTGATAACAATTACTTCACTCATATTTGTTTACCTGTCCTTTCATTCTGCAAATCTTTATGGGAAAGCTGATGGCCAGCCTTCCATATCCCTATCATTTATAATACTTGAATGATAGTAAAAAAGCAATTTTTTTTTAAAGGGAAATATCATTCAAAATATCCCGGTCTAAGGGTTCGATATAAATATTTCCATTCTGCGAAAAGGCGATCTTGGTCTCCACCTTTGTCTTTTGTTTTTCATCTGGACTTCTGGCGATTACATCACCGATCCGGATCTGCGTTGGATTCATCTGCAACGCTACCACAAAAGAATTATCTCTTCCAGAGGCTCCGGCATAAACATTGCCCAGAAGTTTACCGAGAACGATAACGTTTCCAGTGGAAACGATCTGGGCTCCAGCGTTGACATCTCCCAAAATAACAACGCTGGTATCAAATTCGATCACCTGCCCGGAGCGAAGGGTTCCTTTATAGAACTGCCCGGTATTCGTATTCATCGCCATCAGCTTTTCTTCCAGTGTACGGCTGAAATACGCCTCCCGCTCTGCGTTGTCGTCAATGACACAGACGATTTCAAGGTTTGAATTTTCTGTGATACAGTCCACCAGTTCCAGCTGTTCTTCGTCGCTGAGTTTTCTGCCTTCAAAAGACAGGGCAATCTGTGCGTCTCCCAGAAAATCAGCGGAGGACTTAAATTTTTCACAGACTTTTTCTTTTAGTTCCTCAAAGGGCAGTTCTTCTTTTAGATGAACAATGATACCAGATTTGGTTCCTTTAATGATAACAGGGTGATTCATACGCATTTCTCCGTTTCCATAACTATGTATTTAATCGGCCACACCGCCTGAATTGCTTACTGGTGCAGTGGCTGTATTCTTTAACAGATTCTTTCTTGAAGCTTTGTCATAATAATAACGGTAGATCGTGCTTGCCAATGTCGCCGCGTTGCTGGAAGTAAAGGCATTTGGAATAACAACGGTCACAGAAATCTCAGGGGATTCATAAGGGGCGAAGGAAACAAACAGTGCATGGTTTGGCTCATTGGCGCTGATTTGCGCCGTACCGGTTTTTCCTGCCACTTTTACGGGAACATCCTTAAATACCGTTTTAAGACTTCCGTTATTTACCACCATATACATTCCGCTCTTTATCGCATTCATGGTGGAATTTTTGATCTCCAGTTTATTGTGGACTTTTGCCTTATTCGTCTTTTTCTTATCGGTTACCACATTCACGGTTTTGTCCACCAGCGTCAGGTCATAGCAGGTACCGTTGTTGGCAATCGTTGAAACATAACGGGATAACTGAACCGGTGTATAACTGCTGTTACCTTGTCCAATCGTAGAACGCACCGCATCCAAAGTGGAAACATTTGGTTCCGCTTCTGACAATTCAATACCTGATTTGTCCGTTAAGCCATATATTTTTGAGTATTGCTCCAATTTTTTTAGTCCCCGTTCATTATTTACTACCCCGCCGGTTAAACCACTGAGGAGATATCCCATTTCATAAAAGAAATAGTTACAGGAATGCTGGATGGCCTGGGACACGTTGATGGTTCCGTGGCTGGATCTGGACCAGCATTTGGGAGGGTTGGGACCGATCTTCTCAAATACATGTTTATCTGTGACTGTGGAATAGGGATTGATTATGCCCTCTTCCAACGCTGCGGTGGCAGACACCATCTTGTAAGTGGATCCAGGAGCCATCTTCTGCTGGGTCGCACGGTTGAGCATCGGCGAGGCAGAATTGGTATTGATCTTGGAAAAATACTCTGTATCCACGGAATTTGCAAATTTATTGTTATCATAGCTGGGATACGATACCAGAGCTTTAATCTTTCCTGTGTTTGGGTCAGTCACCACGACAGAAGCGGCACAGGGGGTAAGCCCCAGCTCGCCGGGAGAGATCTCCAGGGATTTGATCTTGGATTTCAGAAATCCAAAAGGTGAGATACTTCCTCCGCGAAGTCTGGCTGTCATCGCTTTATCTTTTTTCAGATAGCCCTGTTCATATAAGAGCAGACAGATCTCTCTTCCACTGATAATGTCATTGTAGATCAGTGTGTGATAAACTTTTTTGTCAAACTCTGTATCATCCGCCAGAGTCTCCCATACATAATCTATGATCTTTTGATAAATTTCTTCTGTGCTGTAATAATCATCACCTACATTCAGCGCATCCAGACTGATCCAGTTATTTGAAATAGCATAGATCAAAAAGCGGCTGAGGCTTAATTTCCCATTAGCATATTTATTGTAGGTTTCATCGGTCTTGTCCATTTTGTCAGAGGAAATGATCTCTTCTGAGCGCAGCAGGGAATAGATATAATCCAGATAATCTTCAGAAGTTTCTGAAAGATCATTGCCTGCTACACCATAGTTATATTTTAGATGACGTTTTAAATTCTTTAAGGTGTTTTTTTTCTGGGAAATAAATTTATTGTATATTCTTTTTTCCAGATCTGAAGCTTCTGAGGTGCTGAATTTTGTGATGTCTACCAGACTATTTTCTATAATAGCACAATACACATCATAGATCGGAACCCGGATATCATCTGCCTTTTTTCCTTTGGAGCCTGCGCTCTTGCTGTTGTTCAATTTAGAGATCAGAACTCCTGCCACCGTTCTCTCGGTCAGCTTGTAGGCAGCTTTTTGAAGATCGGCATCGATGGTCAGATAAATGTCATTACCTGCCACTGCATCTTTGTGGTCCTTTGTCTCCACCACACGGGAACTACTGTCGATCACCAGGGTTTCACTGCCCTTCTTTCCCCGAAGCTGCTCTTCGTAGGTATGCTCGATACCTGTTTTTCCAATCTGGTCGGCGGCAGTGTAGGTATTATTTTTCTTCTCTTTCATAGTAGCAAGGGTGTCGGATGAGATCAGACCTGTGTAACCGATCACATGGGAAAAATAATAGCTGTCATAATAAACCCGTTTGGTGTCCTCACTGACTTCTATCCCGGTCATATCGGCAGAGTTTTCTTTGATGGCGGCTACGGTTTCCGGGGAAACATCGGAAGCGATCGTGACAGGTTCATATTTTTGATAGGTGTTCATCATCAATGCATACCGGACTTTCATGATCTTTAAGGCAGTGGCATCATCATAATTCTGCTCTTTTTTCTCGATCTGTTCCTCTGTTTTTTCTTCTCCTGTCAGAGGGTCAAAAAAATGAATGTAATTGGTCTTTGTTGAGGTCCGGATATAACGGAAACATTCCTCGGCACTCATTTTTTTCTGCTCTTCGGTAAGATCGTCCACGGTCTTTAAAAAGTAGATCTCACGCTTAAAGCGAAGCTGGGCTTTTTTGTCTACTGTAAAACGAAAGCGCCCTTTTTTTGTGATCTCTATCGGAAATTCTACTGAGAGCTTATCTCCGTGTTTTTCAATGAGTGAAATACATTTCAGGATCATTTCATTGGTGGTCTTATTATCTTTTAGCTCTCCGGTATCTTCTATGGTAATGGAATAACTCTGCTCATTGGAGGCAAGGACCTTTCCATTGCAGTCGTAAATCTTTCCCCGGGAGCTTTTCAGGGTCTTTACTTTTGTATTTTTGATGGTTGCTTTCTGATCATATTCTTCTCCCTGAACGATCTGAAGGTAGAATAACCTGCCCACCAGGATACTGAAAAGAACGATATATACAAGAATCAGGGAAAAGATTCGCGATTTGACCAGAGTTTTAAAATAATCAATTATCGCAGTAACCACAGATTATACCTCCTCTTTTTTTTCTGATAAAAACTTCTCAAGCATATTGAGAAGCCGGAATACAAGTACGGAGACGATCAGAGTATAGATGATCTCCGGGAGAATGACAGATGTAAAAGCAAAACCAAAATACAGCCGCCCCCTTACCAGGAATTCTGTGACATAATAGTAAATGCCGTAAAACAGATCACTGATTCCAACGAGTACACACGGAAGTATGTAGTTGTCCGTAAAATAAATCTTCTGGCAGTAACCACACAGAAAACCGATGGTCATAAAAACAAAGGCATAAAGCCCTATCACATTGCCGAACTGCATGTCCAAAAGCAGACCGCATAGAAAACCGGTCAACAGACCGGAAGTTCTTCCCCGCATGTAAGAGTAGCAGACGGTAAGTATGAGCAGTATATTTGGTACCACATCTGCCAGTTTGATGGCATGCAGGGCGGTTGTCTGGAGTATAAATCCAATAAATATGATCACTATCGTGGAAATTCGTCGTTTAATCATAGTTTTTTATATCCTCAATTTCCGAATTATCCTTCAGCGTTGTGATGATCAGTACAGTTTCTAATTTGTCAAAGGATACTACCGGTGTGAGCTGGGCACACTTTGAGAGCCCGTCGGTCTCATCTCGTATGTTGGAGATATATCCGACTAAAAGCCCCGGAAGAAATTTATCACTGATCCGGGAAGTCACCACAGCATCTCCGTCCTTTGCCTCTGCCGTATTGCTGATCATGGTAACATCTATAAATCCTTTGTAAATACTTTGCATATTTCCCTTCACCATACAGGTCTCTCCAGTGTTTTCAAACATGGAACTGACATTGCTTTTGTCATCAATGATGCTGCGGACTTTTGCGTAGTGTTTCCCCGCCTCAGAGACGATTCCCACAAGTCCGTTTCCGGCAATGACATTCATGTCCACATCCACACCGTCTTCTTTTCCCTTGTTAATGGTAAAAAGATTGAACCAGTTGTTTCCGTCCCTGCCGATGACAGTGGCGGCTACCTTCGGGTAATCCGGGTACTGCTGGTCTAGTTTAAAAAGTTCCCTGTATTTATCCAGATCGCTGTTTTCTCCCGCCAGGATCTTATTGTCATAGCTGAGGGCGTCCAGTTTCTGCTTCAGCTCTTTATTTTCTTCGAGTAGTTTTTCTTTCGTGTCAAGCAGATCCATTTTTCCATAGATCCATTTTCCTACGGCATTGATTCCGCTCTGCATGGGGGTTACCACATCTCCCAGGGCGGTCTTAAAGGTGCGGAACTGATCGGAGAAGCGAAAACTTAAAACGACCAGAAGGGCACAAAGAATACTCAGGGATATATAGATATACTTTGGATGAATGGAAAATTTTTTCCTTCTTCTTTTCTTTTTCATGCTTTTCCTCCATTTGCGCATGCCTTTTGCGCATTACAAGTTTGTGCGTATACGCACAAACTTGCAGTGTGAAAAATTTATTTTTCACACTTTTCTCCATATCTGTATTGACTGTATTAAAGAGCAAGCTTGGCAAGCTCCGGATCTTCAATCACTGCACCCAGTCCCATAATAACCGTACTCTCCGGCTCCTCACAAAGATTTACCTTCAAACCAAGCTCATCATAGATAAATTTGCCCAGGTCTTTGATACGGCTGGACCCTCCTGTCAGATAGAGCCCGGATTTATAAATATCAGAAGAAATTTCAGGCGGTGTTCTCTCCAGAATGATCTTGATGGAATCCACAATGTTCTGGAACAATTCAGCCAGGGCGTCGTGAATATCGGCTCCGGTCACGGTAATTTCACTTGGAAGTCCGGTCACCAGATTACGTCCGCAGATATCCATCGTTTCATCTGTTACATAGGCGGAGGCAATATTTTTTTTGATCAGCTCGGCGCTCTTTTCACCAATGACGAAATTCATATCTTTTTTGATCTTATTGATGATTACCTCGTCAAAGCGGTTTCCGCCTACCGGGATGAGCCGGCTCAATACGATACCGCCCAGGGAGAGGACCGAAATCTCAGCGGTATTTGCTCCGATATCCACTACAAGGGTTCCCGTGGATTTTGTGATATCAAGATTCATGCCAAGAGCATCGGCGATGGGCTTTTCTACCACATGGATCTTCTTTGATTTGAGATTCATGTTGGCGATCAAATCAAAATATGCTCTCTTTTCTACCTCTGTAATATCTGTGGGAACGGCAATGTAGTATTCTGCTCCTTTAAATCTTTTTTTCCCATTCAGTTCGGTAAAGAAATAGTCAATCATGGACTGCATATTTCCGATATCAGCGATCACTCCGTTTTTGATGGGATAGGAAACATCCAGATTTTCCGGTGCTTTTTCATACATCTCAAAAGCTTCATCCCCCACCGCAAATACATGATTCTTTTTATATATGGCAATTACACTTTTCTGGTGAAGGATCACTCCTTCTCCGTTCTTATAAATTTTTATAGAGCTTGTTCCAAAATCAATTCCTATCGCTTTTCCCAGCATTTCGTTCATCCTCTCTAACAATATATTCTCATATGTGTCCTCGTTCTCTCAGACTGACATACTGACAATCACCCAGAATAATATGATCCAGAAGCCGGATGCCGATGAGTTCTCCGGCGTTTTTCAGCTGTTCCGACAATTTAATGTCCGACGTGCTTGGTGTCGGATCCCCACTTGGATGATTATGTAGCACGATAAAGCACGATGCATCATACTGCAGTGCTTTTTTTAATATTTCCCTTGGATTTGCCAGACTGGCAGATACGGAACCTACAAATAAAAGTTCATACCGGATCAACCGGCAGCGGTTGTCCAAAAAGACTACCAAAGTATGTTCCGTCTCCTTGGTCCGCATCTCTTCCATAAAAAATCCGGCAACTGTTCCCGGAGAATCAAACCGCTCTCCTTCTGGTTTTCGCTGTTTGGTCATCCGGTTGGAGATCTCCGCAGCGCACTGCAGCTGTGCGGCTTTGACTTTGCCAATGCCGTCGATCTTCGTGAGCTCCTGACCGGACAAATAATGCAGACCTATTAATCCCTTGTGTACCGGATGGAGATTCAGAATCTCCGAGGCGAGAATCACACTGTTTTTGTGATGGCTGCCATTCCGGATCAGAACAGCGATCAGTTCTGCATCGGATAAACTGGCTGCTCCGTATTTTTCCAGCTTTTCATAAGGCTGCTCCGACTCGGGAAGATCTTTCATCGTATAATATTTTTGGCTCATTTTTACTCCATTCCCTATCACTGCCAATCATACATGGTCTATTCTACCATAATTTTTTTAAAAAGTATAGCTGGATCAAAAGTTTTTTCATTGACTTTTCGTCAATGGTCATGGTAAATCGACTAATTTTTTATCCATCATCCGCTGAAGCGACATTAAAATCCCAAATTTTCCGTGCTGCCAGGTCAGACCCCCCTGAAAGTAAACGCTGTAAGGCGGTTCGATGGGGGCGTCGGCACTGAGTTCGATGGAAGATCCCTGAATAAAATTGCCTGCCGCCATGATCACATCACTGTGGTATCCTGGCATTGCATAGGGCTCCGGCGCCACATAGCTGTCTACGGGGGAACCGGCTTGTATTCCCTCACAAAATGCGATGATCCGTTCCGGGGATCCCAGCGCCACGGCCTGAATGATATCATGACGCTCTTCTGCCGCGCCAGGACTGGTAGTAAAACCAAGTCCTTCGTATAGATGTGCCGCAAAGATAGAGGATTTTAATGCACTTGCCACCACGGTTGGCGAAAAAAACAGTCCTTGATAAAATGAGAGATTGGTTCCCAGAGATGCGCCCA
The DNA here is from genome assembly GCA_948848225.1 of uncultured Eubacterium sp. Classification (GTDB taxonomy): domain Bacteria; phylum Bacillota; class Clostridia; order Lachnospirales; family Lachnospiraceae; genus Eubacterium_F. The sequence continues at coordinate 148,196 of CAQOJF010000001.1, read as the reverse complement.
CCTCTTTTCCGAGGCCTGGTGCCGTCAGACGGTTTGCCGCCAATTCGATCAAATCCTTCCTCCCGGCGAGATAGCCCCCCATCGGCGCTATACCGCCGCCAAGGTTTTTGATCAGGGAACCTACCACAAGATCTGCCCCGACTTCCGATGGTTCTATCGTATCTACAAATTCTCCATAACAGTTATCCACCATGCAGATCACATGGGGAGCCTGTTTTTTAATAAAGGTTATCAGCTCTCCGATCTGTTTTACGGAGAGGGTTTTTCTCATGGCATAACCTTTGGAGCGCTGGATCGTCACCAATTTGGTCCGGTCATTCAGGGCATTTTTTATGGCTTCATAATCAAAGCTGCTGTCTTCCTTTAGATCTGCCTGGGCGTAGGTGATACCAAATTCCCGCAGGGAACCAGGTTCCTTTTTACCGTGTATACCGATGATTCCCTCCAGTGTATCATAAGGTTTCCCCACTGGGGATAACAATTCATCTCCCGGTCGCAGGACCGCTGACAAGGCAAGGGTCAGCGCATGGGTGCCGCAGGTGATCTGGGACCGGACAAGGGCGTCTTCGCAACGGAAAATATGAGCGTATACCTTCTCCAGTGTATCCCTTCCGTCATCGTTATAACCATAACCGGTGCTTCCGTTCATGTGTTCTGCGCTGACCCGGTTTTCCTGAAATGCCTGCATGACTTTGAGCTGATTGTACTCGGCGGTCTCGTCGATGATGCGGAAGCGTTCTTCTAAAGAGTTGCAAACCTGCCCGGCATAGTCCAGGACAGGTTTGCTGATGCCGCTTTTCTGATACATGTCATATAATAAATTATTGTCATTCCTCATGGTTTATAATCCCCCTTTTCTCTGCCAGATGAATAATTTCATGAACTACTGCATCTTCCGCTTCAAATTGATCTTTATCCAGAAAAACCACATCCCGTTCCCTGCGAAACCAGGTGAGCTGCCGCTTTGCGAAATGTCTGGTGTCTTTCTGGATCTGTTCCATCGCTTCTTCCCTGGATATTTTCCCCTCAAAATATGGGAATAATTCCTTGTAACCGATGGCCTGCATAGAGGTCATATCACTGGTGCAGCCCTGCCTTATCAGCGCCTCCGCTTCCTCCAACAGCCCCTGTTCAAACATCTGCTCCACTCTTTTATTAATCCTCGCATAGAGCTTCTGTCGGTTCATGGTCAGAACAATATAGATAAAATCATAGGGAGAGTTTTTGGTCCGCTGCTGCTGGTTGTGGGCTGAAATCGGCGATCCCGTCTCATGGTAATATTCCAGCGCTCGGATGACCCGTTTGATATTGTTGGGATGAATGCATTCCGCCGAAACGGGATCGATGTTTTTTAGCTGGTTATGCAGAAAGTCTGCTCCTTTTATTCCCGCAAGTTTTTCCAGTTCTGCCCGGTAAGAATGTTCATTTTCCTCTGGGTTAAAATCAATGTCATAGAGAAGTGCCTGAATGTAAAAACCGGTGCCTCCTGCGACGACCGGTATGTGCCCACGTCTCCAGATCCCATGTATGGCCTGTTCCGCCATTTTTTTAAATTCATAGACGTGAAAAGGGGTATCTGGCGGGATCGCATCCACCAGATGATGGGGAATGCCCTGCATTTCTTCTGGGGTGATCTTGGCTGTTCCGATATTCATCTGCTGGTAGATCTGCATGGAATCGGCAGAGAGGATCTCTCCTCCTACTGTCTTCGCCAGTTGGATAGAGGCAGCAGTCTTTCCCACCGCTGTGGGACCAGTGAGGATGATGAGTGGTTTTTTATTCATTGTTACACGATCCTTTTAAACTTTTTTTCAAATTCTTTCTTGGTCATGGATATAGTAGTTGGTCTCCCATGGGGGCAGTGATAAGGTTCTTCCGCCCGCAGCATTTTTTCGATGAGCTTTTCCGCTTCTGAGAAAGAAAGGGTGTGATTGCCTTTTACTGCCGCTTTACAGGATATAGAGGCACAGCGGTCTATGATCAGTTCTGTTTTCCTCCCCTGTGGATTTTCCAGAAGTTCGTCTAAAATGCTGTAAAACAGCTCTCTGGAAGCGAGATGCAGAAAATGGGAGGGTACCGCCTTCACCGCATACTCATCACCCCCAAATTCTTCGATCTCAAAACCGAGTTTTGTAAAGGCTTCCTGATAAGACGCCAAAACTTCTTTTTCCCGGTGAGTCAGGGTGAGCACCACCGGAGCCAGCAGATTCTGGCTGTAAACATGATTCTCTGATAATTCCTTCATCAGTTCCTCGTATAGTACTTTTTCATGGGCGGCATGCTGGTCAATGATCAGTAGCTCATCCTTGTATTCGATGAGCCAGAAGGTGCCGAATACCTGCCCAATCAGGCGGAAACGAACCGCGTCTTCTTCCCGAAGCAGCTGCTCCTGAAATAAGTTCTGCTGTTCATATTTAATAACAGGAGCAACAGGGGCAGCCTCCGGCGCTGGTGGCTGGACTGTCCTTTTCGTCTCAAATGGCTCTGGTGCCTTTGGTATTTCCGGTGTCCTGACTGAGGGATTATAAGCTTTTTTTTCTGACTTTTTAACCGTTTCTTCTTTTCCCAGTGAAACCTTTGGGATCAGCGTTGCCTGCTTCAATATCTCATGCAGTCCGGCGCGGAATAGTTCAAATACTTCTTCCTGATTGGTAAACCGTACTTCCATTTTGGAAGGGTGCACATTTACATCGAGACATGAGCTGTCGATCTCCAGAAATAATGCAGTGAACGGAAAGCGGTTTGTCATGGTAAACCCCTGGTAGGCAGCCTCGATCCCTTTCTGGATCACAGGACTTTTTATGTGCCTTCCATTGATATAATAATTCATAAAGGAACGGGTTCCCCTTGAAAGCTCCGGCTTGCCGATAAAGCCGGTTAATGTCAAGCCGTTCTGGCTGACTTCTACCGGCAGCAGCGCCTTCATAATATCCGGCCCGTATTGATTGTAGATATTGTCTTTTACATTTCCATTTCCGGAGGTCTGAATCTTTATTTTTCCATCCCAGATAAATTTGAAACGGATCTCCGGATGGGATAATATGAAATGGAGTACTACATCACTGATATAGCCTCCTTCAGTCGTATTGGTCTTTAGAAACTTTCCTCTCGCTGGTGTATTGTAAAATAAATTTCTCATAATGAAAGTAGTTCCGTCGGGACAGCCGATCTCTTCCTTTGTGATCTCCGTTCCCCCATGGATCTCATAGCGGCAGCCGATGATGGAATCGGCATCTTTGGTGATCAGCTCCACCTGGGATACCGCGGCGATGCTCGAAAGCGCCTCTCCACGGAAACCAAGACTTTTTACCTGGAGCAGATCTTCGATGGTAGATATTTTACTGGTGGCATGGCGCTGAAAGGCCAGGGGAATCTGATCTTTCGGAATGCCGCAGCCATTATCTGTGATCCGTATAAAAGAAATGCCGCCCTGCTTGATCTCGATGGTGATGGCATTTGCCCCGGAATCTATCGCATTTTCAACAAGTTCTTTTACGACTGCCGCCGGTCGTTCGATCACTTCACCGGCGGCAATCTTATCTATGGTATTCTGATCTAAAAGATGAATCATACAAATCCTCCATTCCAGGAATGGCTGTTTATTACCATTTATCTTTCAATTTATTCTGCCATTTGTAAACCAGATTCATGGCATCCATTGGTGTGACGTGGGAAAGATCGATGTCCCGGAGTTCAAATAATATGTCCTCATAGCTGAATGAAGTCACCGCATCAAAGATGGATAACTGCGCCATCTCTCCTGAGACAGCGGCTTCTTTTTCCGTAAGACGATAACCAGCCCCGGTCCCTTCTATAGCAGCAATAGGGCTGATCTCTTCTGCCTCTAACTGGGCGGCAATCTCATTGGCTCGGTTCAGTACGCTTTCAGGAACTCCCGCGAGCTTTGCCACCTGGATTCCATAGCTCTTATCGGCGCCGCCCTTTACGATCTTGCGCAGGAATACAATATCTTCACCGTCTTCCTTCACAGCGATACAGCAGTTCTGGACGCCTTCTAATTTGCCCTCCAGTTCGGTGAGTTCATGATAATGGGTGGCAAACAGAGTTTTTGCTCCGATGTTTTTCTTTCCTACAATGTGTTCCACCACGGCCCAGGCAATACTGAGCCCGTCAAAGGTAGAGGTTCCCCTTCCGATCTCATCCAGTATGATAAGACTGTTTTTTGTGGCATTGTGAAGGATGTTTGCCACCTCTGTCATCTCCACCATAAAGGTACTCTGACCGCTGGCCAGATCATCGGAAGCTCCTACCCTGGTAAAGATCCGGTCTGCCAGGGAGATATCCGCCGAGACTGCCGGGACAAAGCAGCCGATCTGGGCCATCAGTACAATAAGAGCTGTCTGGCGCATGTAAGTAGATTTACCGGCCATATTAGGTCCTGTGATAATCATAAGCTGGTGGGAGTCTTCGTCCAGATAGGTGTCGTTGGCGATGAACATATCGTGGTCGATCATCCGCTCAATCACCGGATGTCTCCCTTCTTTGATATTCAGCACGCCGCGGTCGTTCAGCACAGGACGCACATAATTATTTTTTTCTGCCACATAGGCAAGGGAGGTGATCATGTCTATCATTGCGACGGCTTTTGCGGTCTGCTGGATGCGGTCTACCTGGGTAAAAATGTGATCCCGGATCTGACAGAACAACTGATATTCCAGATTGTACAGCTTTTCTTCGGCGCCTAACACGATATCTTCTAATTCTTTGAGTTTTTCCGTGGTATATCGTTCAGAATTCGTCAAGGTCTGCTTCCGGATCCAGTTGTCGGGAACCAGATCTTTGTAGGAATTGGTTACCTCCAGATAATATCCAAAAACACGGTTATATTTCACTTTCAAATTTTTGATGCCCGTATGTTCTCTCTCTTCTGCCTCAAGAGAGGCCAGCCAGGTCTTTCCCTCAGATTTTGCCCTGCGCAACTGGTCCACCTGGGAATCATACCCTTCTTTTATGATGCCGCCATCGTGGAGAACCAGAGGCGGTTCTTCATTTATGGCAGAAGAAATCAAGGTACACAGATCTTCCAGAGGATCCAATTCACCGCTCAGTTCATGAAAGAGCTGGCTATTAAAATTTTTACACAAAAACAAGATATGAGGGAGCATCTGCAGAGAACTGAGCAGGGCGATCATATCTCTTGGATTTGCGGATTTATAGCTGATCTTGCTGAGAAGGCGTTCCAGGTCATAGATCGGATTCAGATATTCCCGGAGTTCCTCTCTGGTGATCATGTTCTGATTTAACTCATCAATGGCATCGTATCTGCGCAGGATGGTTTCTTTGTCGATCAGTGGCTGTTCTATGCTGGTCCGAAGCTTTCTTGCTCCCATTGCCGTCTTTGTTTTATCCAAAACCCAGAGCAGGGAACCTCTTTTTTGTTTTTCACGCAAGGTCTCCACCAGTTCCAGATTCCGTCTCGTATTGCGGTCCAGCAGCATATATTTGCCTGAACTATATGGAACAAGGGACAAAATATGTGCCAGAGAGATCTTCTGGGTTTCTACCAGATATTCCATGACCGCCCCAGCAGCAATAATTCCGGTAAAATAATCCGACAATCCCATACCGTCCAGTGAGGCAATGGAAAAATGTCTGCACAAAGCTTTTTTGCAGAGCTCTTCGTCAAAATAGTGGGGAGCCAGTGCAGAGACCGAGATTCCCAGCCTGCCCTTTAATTCTTCCACATCTATACCACATATGTAGAATGCATCGTTGCATATGATCTCAGAAGGCATAAACTTATTAATTTCGTCCAAAAGTTTTCCAGGGGTATCCACTTCCGTCAGAAGATATTCACCCGTGGAAACATCTACAACAGATATGCCAAATTCGTTTCCTGTGGATACGATTCCCATAAGGTAATTATTTTTGCTCTCATCCAGCGCCTCCGGACTGCAGTTGGTACCGGGAGTCACAACCCGGATCACTTCCCGTTTCACCAGCCCCTTAGCAAGTTTGGGATCTTCCACCTGTTCACAGATGGCCACTTTGTATCCTTTGGATACCAGGCGGGTAATATACCCTTCCGCAGAATGAAAGGGGACACCACACATGGGTGCCCTTTCTTTTAATCCACAGCTCTTTCCTGTGAGAGTTAGTTCCAGTTCTTTGGAGACGCATTTGGCATCTTCAAAAAACATCTCATAAAAATCCCCCAGGCGGTAAAACAGGATACAATCTTTATATTCGTTTTTTGTCTCCAGATACTTTTGCATCATGGGTGTAAGCTGATCTTCCATTATGTTCTTCCATTTCTAAATCTTATCGTATTCTTCGGGGGCAGAAAACTTTGAACCCCAACATAAATTATAGATTTATTATCATTCTGGTAAAATGCCATACTACTCTTCAGTTCCCTGATCCGGGGTTGTCTGAGGTGGCTCCGTTGGAACCGGCGTCGGTTTCGGCGGCTCCGTTGGAGCCGGCGTCGGTTTCGGCGGTTCCGTTGGAGCCGGTGTCGGCTCAGGTGGATCTATCGGTTCCTGTGTTCTGACAGGTTTTTTTGTTTTGACAGGTTTTTTTGTTTTCGTTGGTTTTGGTGATTTCGTTGGCTTTGGTGTTACGGTCGGTTTTGGTTTTGCCGCCGTTACTTTGGGAGTATATGTCGGCTCAGATACCGGCTTTCTTGTGCTCAGGTAGATGGTGCTGACATAACCTTCTTTTCCATTAAAAGATACTTTCGTCCATTCCCTGCCGTATTCAAGAATATCCACTTCGTCTCCGGCATCTAATTTGGTAATAACAGAAGCTGTGAGGGAAGCTTCACTTCTCAGATTAACAACCGTAGTAGCATAGGCTGTCTTTGCTGATTTCAGTTCTTCCATTTCTTCGTCATTCTCATCGTCATTGAAGTCTTCTTCATTACCGCTGATAATAGCTGATTTATATGGAGGATTTGTCTTTTCCGGTTCAATTGCCTGTTCTGTCACAACGGCTGGTGTTTCGTCAACAATCTCATCGCTGTCGATGCTTTTATCACTAAAGATATAGATCTTTGCAATAAATACCAGCGCTACCAGAAGCACACAGGCTATAAGACCAGACCAGATTCCCACTATAAATTCTAAACGAAATTTCTTATCTGTTTTTAACTTTTCTGTAAACTTTTGTTTGTTTTCTGCACTCATTCGTTTGTCATCTCCTTACAAAAAGCTTTCCTTCATAATTATAACCATTGTATCAAAATTTGTCCACAAAAATTTAAATAAAAAGATGGAAAACATAGAACAAATGTTTGACAAGGATAGAACTATATGTTATATTATAAATACAAACAACCGTTTGTATTAAAAAAGCAGGAGGTAGCAGAATATGGGTAATGGTCGAATTTCTGCCAAACAGAGTGAAATATTAGAGTATATAAAGGAACAGATACTTACAAAAGGGTATCCGCCGGCTGTAAGAGAGATTTGTAATGCCGTAAATTTGAAATCTACTTCATCGGTGCACTCTCATCTTGAAACATTAGAAAAAAACGGATACATAAGGCGAGATCCAACAAAGCCGCGTGCCATCGAGATCGTAGACGATAGTTTTAATTTGACCAGAAAGGAAATGCGCAATATTCCAATTTTAGGAACGGTGGCGGCAGGTCAGCCGATTTTTGCAGAAGAAAATATTAGCGGCTATTTTCCTCTTCTCGCCGATGAACTTCCTTCCGGGGATCTGTTTATTTTAAATGTCCGGGGCGAAAGTATGATTAATATAGGAATTTATGACGGTGATAAGGTTATCGTACGTCAGAGCCCGACAGCCAGAAATGGTGAAATTGTAGTGGCACTGATAGAAGATTCTGCTACAGTTAAGACATACTATAAAGAAGATGGACGTTATCGTCTTCAGCCTGAAAATGATACGATGGAACCGATTTATGTGGATCAGGTTGTAATTCTGGGTATTGTTGTTGGGCTTTTCCGCTTACTGTAGCCGGTCATCGTATTTTTGTATCCATAGGGAGCACAAAACGTTTGTTTCCTGTATCATAACATCTTTATCAAACAAATAAGCGGGGAACGATTCTCTGGGTTCCCTGCTTATTGTCTATAAAAGCCGCTTGTTAAGGTGCTTATTCCAGTTCATTGCGTTCTATGGTTCTTCCATCTCTCCAGATCCGTTCCAGATCATAGAACAGCCGGTCTTCTGGTGAAAAAATATGCACGATCACATCACGGTAGTCCATCAGGATCCAGGTAGAATTTTTATTTCCTTCGATCCGTTTACTTTCGATGCCATTTTCATGCATTTTAAGTTCCACATTATCTAACATGGCTGTAATCTGTGGACCATTATTACCATTGGCAATAATAAGATAATCTGCAATAACAGAGATCTCATCGATTTTTATGATACGGATATCCTTTCCCAGTTTTTCGTCCAGAGCATCGTATGCTATTCTTGCCATTTCTTTTGAATTCAACATGTTTGTTTCCTCCATTTCAAAACATTTATGATTTAACTTTTTAGTCAGCCTTTTTCCGATAGTATTTGTAAGTTTCCATAGTCTGCGGATCGATAGGAACTCCTGATTTTTCCAGATACTTTACACTGCACTCCAATACCATACACAGTGCCTTGTCAATATTTTCAAAGCTTGTCCCTCGGATCTGCGTCAGCGAATATGGTTTACAGTTCATTGCTCTGCCGGGTTCCATATAATCCGCTAAGTATATAATTTTTTCTAACAGCGTCATTTTGGGTTTTCCGGTTGTGTGCCATGTGATGGCGGATAAAATCTCTTTGTCTTGAACTCCATATTTGGTTCTGGCAATATATGCGCCAAGTTTACCGTGGATCAGAGCAGTATTTTCAAGTTCTATTTTGGACAGTGCTATACCTGCGGACTCACATGCCGTGATCTGCTCTTTGCCAGTCAGGTATTTGGCGCAGTCGTGGAGCAGCCCGGCGGTATATGCCCGGGTGCTGTCGCAGCCGTGTACTTCCGCCAGATTTGCTGCTGTCATTGCCACCCCCAGAGTGTGAATATAACGCTTTGGTTTAAGACAGGCAGAGAGACAGGTATACATATCGGCCACCTTCATCGGATGTTCCATTTCTTCCTGTATCAGCCGGTCACAGCCATAAAGGCCATGAAACCGTATATATTGTGTTACCGGTATGGGGCAATAGGTACTTACATCGCAGCCAGAAGCGAGTTTACTTCGGATCATTTCAGAGGAGATTCGCTGAGATGGCATCTGAATCTCCGAAATGTTTGCTCCATATTTTTCTTTATAATAATGGATCCATTCTGTTATTTTATCTTCCGAGACGTCCCCGCGATTGGCAGCCAGAATGTGACAGTGGCTGAAAATAAATGCTGGCTCTTTCCAGCTTTCCAACGAAGCCAGAGAGTCTCCGCCGAGTATGAAATAGAATTGGTCTTCGGGACATGTCTCTGTGAGATATGCCAGTGTGTCTCTCGTGAAGGTAGTGCCTTCTCTTTTTAATTCAAGATCAGAAAAAGAAAAATAAGGATAATTCTGAATGGCATGCTGAATCATTCGCTTCCGATGAGAGTCCGCCGCAATTCCCTGTTTGTTCTTATGGGGTGGATTTTTTGAGGGCATAAAACGAACTTCATCCAATTGATACTGGGTTCTGGCTTCTTCAGCCATGCTTAGATGAACGTTGTGAATGGGGTTAAAAGTCCCCCCCATAATTCCTATTTTAGCCATAGATTAAATCACCTGCATTATATTTTATCATTATTTCTGCACATGGTTTTTGT
>CAQOJF010000001.1:88075-138348 GCA_948848225.1 uncultured Eubacterium sp. | reverse complement strand
GCATGCCGAGTTGCGAAGCAACTTGCGGATAAGTCCGACAGGACTTATTTTAACCTAATTTCTGCACACGGTTTTTGTGCATGCCGAGTTGCGAAGCAACTTGCGGATAAGTCCGACAGGACTTATTTTAACCACGATTCTGTTTTGGCAGCTCTATCTGCTTTTTCTCTTTGGATTCCCGGTATAATACAATCTTTTTCCCGATCACCTGAACTACCTCGGAATGCGTTCTCTCCGCAATAATTTCTGCCATCCCTCTCGGATCATCAAAGCAGTTTTTCAGTACATGTATTTTTATGAGCTCTCTTGCTTCCAATGCTTCATCTACGGCTGTAGTAAACTCCGGTGTGATAGAGGATTTACCGATCTGCAGGATCGGGTTGATTTTCATGGCAAGACCTTTTAGGTATGCTCTTTGTTTGCTAGTCATAGGATTGTCCTTTCTTTTATCAAATATCATGTGCCAGTACACAGTTAACCGTATCAGCGGAAATATTCAAAACTCCATCCATAAATCTCCACGGTATCACCGTCTTCGATACCGAGAACTTCAAGTTCTTCCAGCATTCCATTGTTCTTAATAAATTTCTGGAAAAATTCAAACCCTTTTTCCGAATCCAGATTGGTGTAACCAAGCATTCTCTCCACCCGTGGTCCTTCAATGTGATAAATGCCCTCTTCATCCTGAAATACCGAATATGGTTCATCTCGGAAATCCGGTTCCTGGATCAGGTACTCTTTTTCAAAAACGATCTTTTCTTCTTTAATTTCATCCAGCATGCTTTTAACATAATATAACAATTCCTTTACCCCGCTGCCTGTAACCACAGAGATCGGAAACACTTTAACCCCCTGGGGTTCAAATTCCTCTTTCAGAAGTGTCAGTACAGTCTCCTCTTCGTCCCCGTAAAAACAATCAATTTTGTTTGCGGCGATTACCTGGGGACGGGAAGCAACCTCTTCGCTGTAGGCACGTAATTCCTCATTGATGAGCTTGATATCCTGAATGGGATCACGTCCCTCCGTGGATGCCGCATCCACCATATGGATCATAACTCTTGTCCTCTCGATGTGTTTGAGAAACTGATGGCCCAGGCCAATTCCCTCGGAAGCGCCTTCAATCAGTCCAGGAATATCCGCAATAACAAAACCATCTGTCCCCTCCAGGTCCACAACACCCAGATTGGGATTTAAGGTGGTAAAATGATAGTTTGCAATCTTGGGACGGGCATTGGTCACACGAGACAAAAAGGTAGATTTTCCAACATTAGGGAATCCTACCAGTCCTACATCGGCAATGGTCTTTAATTCCAGTATTACCTCCAGTTCCATGGCAGGCCTGCCGGGCTGGGCATACTTGGGCGCCTGCATTGTCGGTGTCGCATAGTGCTGGTTTCCCTTGCCGCCTCTTCCGCCCTTTAAAACAACTTCTCTTGTATTTTCATAGGACATATCTGTGATGACCTGGCCGGAACCTGCTTCTTTTATAATGGTACCGGCTGGTACTTTAACGATCAAATCTTTACCATCCCTGCCGTGGCAGCGCTTTTTGCCACCAGGTTCTCCGTCTTCTGCGCAGTATTTACGAATATGCCTAAATTCATTTAATGTGTTGATGCCGGGATCTACCTCAAAGATCAGGTCTCCGCCCCTGCCTCCGTCACCGCCGTCTGGTCCTCCTGCCGGAACATACAATTCCCGGCGGAAACTTACATGACCGTCACCGCCTTTGCCGGATCGAATATATATCTTTGCCTGGTCTGCAAACATGTCTGCCTCCTTTTATTTTGCCACGAAAGCGTTTCGTAGGGTAAGTCATAGGAAGAATTGCCTTCGGCCATTCTTTTGCTCCGCGACTTAAGCACTTTCCCATAAGATAAAAAGGCTGCCAAATACATGACAGCCCTAAGTCTTTCTATAAATAACTTATTTAGTCTCTACTGGATAAACACTTGCCTGTTTTTTGTCTCTTCCTTTTCTTTCAAAACGAAGAACACCGTCAACCAGTGCATACAGTGTATCATCTCCACCTTTTCCAACGTTTATACCTGGATGGATCTTTGTACCACGCTGTCTGTAAAGAATATTTCCAGCTAAAACGAACTGTCCATCTGCTCTTTTCGCACCCAGTCTCTTGGACTCGGAATCACGACCGTTCTTTGTAGAACCCATTCCCTTTTTGTGAGCAAATAACTGAAGGTTCATTTTCATCATGATATTTCCCTCCTAACATTCAATCATTCATGTAAAGTAACATATTCATTTCCATACGTATTCTCAATCTCTTTTACTCCAAAAAGCATAGAACGGATCAAGAGCATCGCTTTGTCATCCACTGGCGCTTTACAGGTAAAATCAATGACCCCGGCGCTTTCGTTCTGGCTCAGGTCAAAACGGGTATCGGTAAACTGTTCCACAGAATTGATACAGTTTATTACCAGAGCGGAAACCCCTGCACACACCACATCTGTTCCATGTGGAGAAAAATCGGCATGACCGGATACATGAAAACCAATTATGTTACCATGTTCTGACTTCTTAATATGAATCTGTATCATAAGATACACCCTCTTTTAAGTTAAGAATTTACTTAAAGATTATGCAGATTCTGAGAATTAGCAACTGATCTTTTCAATCTTAACCTGGGTAAATGGCTGTCTGTGACCATTTTTCTTATGGTATCCGGTTTTTCTCTTATACCTGTAGACAATTACTTTTTTTGCTTTTCCTTCTGATACTACGGTTGCAGTCACAGAAGCTCCTGCTACAGTCGGGGTACCAACCTTGGTCTCTTTGTCACTGACAACAAGTACCTGATCAAAAGTAACGGTTTCTCCGGCTTCTACACCAAGTTTTTCTACCTTGATTACGTCGCCTTCTTCAACTTTATACTGTTTACCACCGGTTGCTATAATTGCGTACATATAGCACCTCCTTCATTTTACTCGCCAACTATGGTGCCTGTCTCATTTCTTAAAAATAGACAGAACTATACCTCGTTGTGCGGCATACTATATAAGTATAGCATGGAATACTATGTTATGTCAACCGTTATTTTCCTGCTGTTTATCTGCTTTTAGTATACCACAAAGACACCCAGTTTACAATCGTTGGATTTGATGATTTCATGTTATACCGGTTGGATCCGGTCTATAGGTATCATAGTCAGTGATACCATTTCATCTGCATTCGTTCCCATGATCAGATGCAGCCATATAACAGTGCTTTCCTCTAAGGACGGCTTATCTCCGTAAACACCAACAGCCCCCATTTTATTTCGGGATACCATTAGGGAATAAAGTTTTGGAAGGCAGACCGCATATTCCTGTCCGCCTTTTTGTCCGCCTTCTTTCCCACAACTGGCGGCAACACCTGCTGCTCTTCCCTCCGCTCCGAAAACAAGCGGCTGATATTCCTTGATACACCGCGACGGATACTTCCAATAAAAGACGAAATCTGGTGCGGATACATGCATGATCTCGTCCACCCGTTTTTTCGCATATTCGAGTACGGTCTCTCCCGACGACAGTTCAAAAGATGGAACAAAACCACCAGCTCTCTCAATATCAAACCAGGTTCTGGTATCTCCCCGGTATACCGGGAAGCCCTCTGGCACAATTCCCCCTTCCAGTGTACATTTTTTCAAAAATGCTGCCCTTTGTTCCGGAGCAGGCAGATTCACTGTCTGTTCTTCTATTACCTGATGTTTGGTTATCATAATCTCACGCCCTTTCATGTTTTGTGTTTTAATTTGGATTCACCGATGCTTTTTGATTTAATGTCGTACCGCTTATGCTGATGGTTCTTTTGTTCACCAGTGGGAATGTGCGGTCAATGGATGTACGCCACTTTTCCCAAAAAAGTCCGGTGGCTCCCTGTGCTTTCACATGGATATTTCTGGCATTTGCAGGCAAGTTTACGATGGCAGAATAGGGTGCGGTGACATTTTTTCCATTTTGCCCCCAGGTATGCCGTTTTATCACTTCTTCTCCCTTGTTGTCATAGGTAAATTCATCCCAGGACACATCAAATTTAGCCACGTATCCTCCGGTATGCCTCAGATCCAGCTCACCGGAAGTGTATTCTACGGATTTACTTGTAACATATTCCGTTTTTCCCTGAATGCTGGCGATCTTGTTATCTTTCAGAAACGCCACGGTGTAGCATAATGGAAACGCCGGGTTTTCAGCGGACAGCACTACATTTTCACAAATAAGATCATTTAACTGATGGATCAGCTTCTCATTTTCCATGCTGCCGTTGAGCATAACTGGTTTGCCTCCCATGGTTATGATCGTGCAGTTAATTCGCTTATTGGCGTTTTTAGCCGTTGTATCTGTCTTTACATCAACGCTGCCATCAGTAAATTTCATGTTGGCATTGATATGAGCCTCTAACTCAGCAGAACTCATATCCGACTGGAGCAGCATATAGACCTCTCTTCCATACTGGACATTCTGCACATAACATGGCGGGTTATTATTGTCCACTTTGTTTTTCAGCTTGTTCCAGGTGACAGAGTCATCAAAGACATCTGCTGGTGAGGATGGGAGTTCCGCCGATACGGTATAGTAGATCTGCTTAAACTGAATCAGGTAGGCGGATGTTTCCTGCTCTGTGATGGAACTAAAATCAATGCCAAGTTTACTCTCCATATACTCCACGTCGCATCCAAATTTGAGCTGCATCGATTTTTTATCATACAAAATACTCTTTTTATACTGCATGTTTGCCGCAATGGCATATTTTTTTGATTTGGTCTCCAGCCAGTTATCCAATAATTCATTGATTCCCTCTGTCACTCCCGTGTAGTCGTTGTGTTCCACGGTTACATGATTGTCTTTCGTCAGACCCGGCAGATCGATGGTAAGATTCATCGGGCGCCGTTTTACCACCAGGGGATCCGGAACGCCTTCGATCAGTTTCTGGTTCGCAACGAGAAGCGCTCCCGGATATGTAATGTCTTTTCTGGCATTGGGAACGGCAATATCATACTGTCCGCTCATGTCATGTTTGGTTTTCGTCGTTACAATAAATTTTTCCGCGACACTTTTTCCTGTCTTTGGCAGAAAACTTGTCACCTTTTCTCCTGAAAATGCCATCACTTCCTCTGGACGGTATGTCAGACCGCGAATCTCCTCATTGATCTGCTCCGCATTTTTACTTTCATTACACATTTCCATTTTCATTATTGTGCTACCTCCTAAAATTTTTAGTTCAGATTTTATTTCTGAACCTTATAGACATATTACAATATTATGTGTAGTATGGATTTTGGGGAAATAGCGGTTTTACTGGCTAAACTCCGCTTTATAATGCGATATCAGACAAAAAAGGGAACGAAAAAATAGAATTTTCTCTTGACAGCGTGCTCATAATATTGTATTGTGTCAATTCTTACGCTCTTGGATTTGTGATACAATAAAGAAGTAGATAAACAAAGATTGATTTTATAAGGGAATTTAATTGAAGTCAGACTTTCGAATGAGTCCAGAAGAGGGAAAATCCAACGATTGACCTATATCTTGATGCAATGCGGCCGTAGATTAAAGATTATTCCTCTTCTGGATTTAGCTCGATGGCAAAGATTTTATATATGGGAAAGATCTACGAGTAAGACCTTCTGCTCAGTCCATCCTTTGTCAATTCATAGACCGTGTCACATACTTCTGCGATATATTTCCTGTCATGGGATACACTGATGATCGCACCATCGAAATCCTTTAGTAGCTGACGGATCACAGGATTGGACAGAGGGGAAAGGTTTCGGGTTGGTTCATCTAAAATCAGGACATTGGCTCCTCTCATGCTAAGATGAAGTAAAAACAATTTTGCTTTTTGACCACCAGAAAGTTCCCGGATCGGACGATTCATTTCTTCTGCGGTAAATTTCAAACTGCCGAGAAACGTATGGATTCTGGTCAACTCTTCCTTATCTCCCGTTTGGGATAGAAACTCAGAAGGGGTTCTGTCAAAGTCCATCCGATCCCTGTAATCCTGTGGCATGTAAGCTGCGTGAATGTCATCTCGCTCCAATAGTTTTTCCGCAATGATTTTCAGAAGTGTGGTCTTTCCCACACCGTTTTTACCGATTAGGCAAATCTTCTCCCTTCCTTTTACCCAGAGCTCTATATTTTCTGCCAGAAGTTCATCTCCTGCCCGCAGCTCCTTCTGAGTTAGCTGTAAAATGTTTTTCCCATTGGGGATTCTTTCACTGCCATGAAATTTGAGAAAAATAGCCTCTTCTGTATCTGGTATTTCTGTCATTTCCGCCGCTTCTTTTTCAAACCGGTATGCCATCGATCTGACAGCCCGCATTTTCTTTTTTAGTAGAGCTGCGCCATGGGGATCCTGTCTGGAAATCATATTCTGTTGATGTGCTACTTTTTGTTCGATACGACGGAGACGTTCCTGCTGTGCCCGGTATTCATTTCTCTCGTTTTTTGCCAACTGTTCTTGTTTGGTCAATTGCTGCTGTCTGGAACTGACGTATTCTTCATATCCGGTATTACAGATGGTATGTTTTGCTTCCTTCTTTTTCTTGAGCAGCTCCAGATGAAGGATGCGGTTCGCCGTCCTCTCCAGCAGTGTTTCATCGTGGGAAATGAACAGGATGGCTCCTTCCCATTGAAGAATAAACTGCTCCAGCCATTCCAGTGTTTCCAGATCAATATCATTCGAGGGCTCATCCAACAGAAGTGTATCCGGTCTTTTACACAGGAGGCGGATCATCTGAAGTTTTACCGTTTCGCCGCCGGACAGGGTGTCAACTTTCTGACAGGAATATAACAGATCCGGTGGAAGCCCTACCCGATTCGCCATACCTGCCAGTTCTTTTCCCTCCATTTCATAGAAACCAGCTTCCTGTGTCATAAATTTATAGATGGACATTTCTTTCTCTGGCTGTTCCAATTCCTGTTGGAGATATCCGAGTACGCTGTTATTTCGTAAGATTTCTCCAGAGTATTCCGCATAATCTTCAACCAGCCTCTCATCATAGAGCAGCTTCATCAAAGTAGATTTTCCATTTCCTTCTTCTCCGATGATGGCTGCCTTATCCCCTGGATTTAGTACAAAAGATAATCCAGAGATCAAATTGCGCAAGTCTTTTTTGTAAGTAATAGTAAGTTCTTTTATTTGTAACATACGCTCGCCTCATTTCTTTTTGATAAACAAAAATATCTGCCCAGGTTATACCGAAAGCAGATATCATTCACCAATATTTATGCCATGACTAGTACAATGAATATATCAAAGACTTAATATTCGTTGCACTTGCGTATGTCTTCAGGACGGGAATATAAATAATCTACAATCGGCATCACAATACAATAACACCCTGGTTCTTCTGGGCATTGTTTGTATTTGCTTTTTTTGTAAATTATTTATTAAACATTCCGCACCTCCACATTTTTTTACATTATAATATGAGAAGAAGGATTTGTCAATCACTTATTTAAGTCAGGCGACGCTGTCTGTCGAGCTATGGCCCAACTAACTAGCTTTTTTTCAAACTTTTTTTGGAAAGAAACACATATTTCTGCGTATCTTCCTTGTTTTCTTTGACCTCGATTCCCTTTATGTCCTGTACAAACTTGAGAAAGGTTGAGTAACCAAACTTTTTCGCTGTAAAGTTTGGCGTATATTTATACAATTCGTCTGCCAGTTTACTCAAAAGGATCCCTTTTTGATTCTTTGGCTTTGAAAGGATTTTAAATACATGGTCTTTGATCTCACTGATATCATTTCGAATCAGTACTTTTATGGATGTTTTGTTCTGTACCAGCTCAAATTGTTCCATGCTCTCAATAAACTTCGACAGGGAATTGTATCCATAATTCCGGACGTCAAAATCAGAATACCGTTTTGTCAGAGAGGACCCGATCTCTCCTAAGCCTGTCTCTTTTCCCTTGTTTTCGTTGGTGGTGATGATCTCAAGAATATCTTCAATAATCTTACTGATCTTACGGGAACCGGCAACGGCCTCGTCTTCCACCGAGGTCTGGGGAGCGCCAGATAGAATATTGAGATACTTAAATTCATTGCAGGCATTACGAAAAGCCGCCGGCGTCTTCTTCTCCCCCATGCCGATCACAAATTTACCTGCTTCTCTCAAACGGCTTGCCAGTTTGGTAAAATCGCTGTCGGATGAGACCAGGCAGAACCCCTGAACATTTCCGGTATATAAAATATCCATGGCATCTATAATAAGGGCGGAGTCTGTGGCATTTTTGCCCATCGTATTCTGAAACTGCTGGATCGGCGTCAGGGAGTATTCTGATACGACATTTTTCCACGCGTTCATCTGGGAACTTGTAAAGTCTCCATACATTCTTCGATATGTGATAGAACCGTAATTGTTGATCTCGTCTATGATATATGGGATATGCTTGGCAGATATATTATCGGAATCGATAAGTATTGCAAATGTTTTTTCCAAGGATTGTTCCTCCTGTTATCTTAGCACGACGGCATCAATTTGACCCCGCCGAGCTATCTTTTCTTCTATCTTACTATTCTTCCAGAAAAGATACAAGGAAAATCTGACAGGAAGTTATTTTTCTAAGTGAAATGGCACGAATTTGAGCTGCTTACGCAAATGACTCCCTCCGTCCCCAAACGATGAGAAACAAGAACAGACAGCCTTATCACGTAAATATGATAAGGCTGTCTGGCCCTTTGATCCTGGGATCAAATTATTTATTATCCGGTGTATGCCATACCCAGTCACGTACTTCTGGAAGGTCAATTCCTTCTTCATGGATGTACTGCTTGTGGGCAACAAGCATATCGTTCATCTTCTGGATCAGGAAGGAACCTTTGTTTCCTAACTGTGGAAGATTCTGTACAACTGACTTGGTCAGGTTGAAGCGGTCGATCTTGTTCTGGACTCTCATATCAAATGGAGTAGTGATCGTACCCTCTTCCTGATAACCGAATACATGAAGGTTACGGTTAGTTCTATAGTAAGTCAGCTCGTGAATCATCGTTGGATAACCGTGGAATGCAAAGATGATCGGCTTATCTTTTGTAAAGATGGAATCATACTCGGCATCCGTCAGTCCGTGAGGATGCTTAAAGCTGGACTCAAGCTTCATAAGGTCAACTACATTGACGAAACGGATCTTAAGGTCTGGAATGTTGTCACGAAGGATCGTAACAGCAGCCAGTGCTTCCTTGGTCGGTGTATCACCGCAGCATGCAAGTACCACATCTGGCTCTTCGCCCTGATCGTTACTAGCCCACTCCCAGATACCAATACCCTGGGTACAGTGTTTTACAGCCTGCTCCATCGTCAGCCACTGATGGCTTGGGTGTTTGGAAGCTACGATTACGTTCACGTAATTCTTGCTTCGGATACAATGATCGAAGCAGGAAAGCAGACAGTTTGCATCCGGTGGCAGATACATGCGAACAACATCCGCTTTTTTGTTGGCAATATGGTCCAAGAAACCTGGATCCTGATGGGTGAATCCGTTGTGGTCCTGCTGCCATACATTGGAGGTAAGAAGAAGGTTCAAGGAAGCAATCTTCTGTCTCCAAGGAAGCTCAGAAGTAACTTTCAGCCATTTTGCGTGCTGTGCAGCCATGGAATCTACGACACGGATAAATGCTTCGTAGCTGGCGAAGAATCCGTGACGGCCTGTGAGAAGGTAACCTTCCAGCCATCCCTCGCACATATGCTCGCTGAGCATGGAGTCCATGATACGTCCGTCATTGGCAAGGAATTCATCGTCGTCATATTTAATGCCGTTCCAATCGCGGTTTGTTGCCTCAAATGCGTGATACAGACGGTTGGACATCGTCTCATCTGGTCCGAAGATACGGAAATTCTTTGTCTCTTCATTCAGGTTAAAGATATCACGTACAAAGGCGCCAAGCTCGATCATATCCTGTTTTTCTACCGCACCAGGACTTGGCACATCCACGCCGTACTCACGGAAATCAGGGAGACGAAGATCTCTCAGAAGCAGACCGCCGTTGGCATGTGGGTTTGCACTGATTCTTGCGTCGCCATCCGGCGTCAGAGCCTTCAGTTCCGGAATAAGCTGTGCATTTTCATCAAAGAGTTCCTCCGGCTTATAGCTTAAGAGCCACTCTTTGAGCTGATCTAAATGCTCTGGTTTCTCCATGGTGATCGGTACCTGATGGGCACGGAAAGAATCTTCGATCTTGTTTCCGTTGTCGTCGAATTTTGGTCCCGTCCATCCCTTTGGTGTGCGAAGTACGATCATTGGCCACATTGGACGCTCTTTGTTTCCGTTTTCACGGGCATCTTTCTGGATTCCTTTGATCTTTTCGATAGCAGCATCCAATGCTTCTGCCATCTTTTTGTGCATGTTCATGATGTACTCTGGGCTGCTCATTTCATCTTCAACGAAGATCGGCTCCCAGCCGCATCCACGGAAGAAGTTCTCCACTTCATCGTGGGAAATACGTGCGAAAATAGTTGGGTTACTAATCTTGTATCCATTCAGGTGAAGGATCGGAAGAACGGCTCCGTCAGTAACCGGATTCAGGAATTTATTACAATGCCATGCTGTGGCAAGAGGACCAGTCTCAGCTTCACCGTCTCCTACGATGGTTGCTGTGATCAGTTCCGGATTGTCAAATACAGAACCGAATGCGTGAGCGATGGAATAACCAAGCTCTCCACCTTCGTTGATGGAACCAGGAGTCTCTGGTGCCACGTGGCTGGAAATACCGCCAGGGAAAGAGAACTGCTTGCAGAGTCTCTTCATACCTTCAATATCTTCACTTACGTTCGGATAAATTTCACTGTAGTGACCTTCCAGATAGGAGTTCGCTACAAAGAAGTTTCCGCCATGACCAGGACCTGAGATTAAGATCATGTCTAAGTCATATTTTTTGATGGCTCTGTTTAAGTGAGTGTAAACAAAGTTCTGACCAGGGACAGTTCCCCAGTGGCCTACAATTTTTTTCTTTACCTGATCTCTTGTAAGAGGTTCACGTAAAAGGGGGTTGTCAAGCATGTAAAGCTGAGCTGCTGCCAAATAGTTTGCGGCACGCCAATAAGCATCCATTTTTTCTAAATACTCATTTGTCAGCGGCTGCTTTTCTGGACAATCATTCATGTTTGCCATTTTCATTTGCTCCTTCCAAATTCGATTCATTTTTCTAATTTATACCGAACCTATTATAACATAATAAAAATCTGGGGCAAGTATTTTTTGTTTTTATTTTAACAATCTGGGGATTTTCGTCATCCTGCCCAGAAAAACAACTATTCATGGAAATCCTTTATGCAAAACGCTGATAAGGGTTTGCGCACTTTCATCCGGGTGATCTCAACCAGACCAAGGCGGGTGATATCTACAACTGTAGTCTTAACGTGATCTTTCAGAAAGGCACTCTCAAGTTCCTGAAGTAATGCCTGTATATTTGATTTTTCTTTCATATCGATAAAATCGATCAGAATAATGCCAGAGATATTCCGAATCCGTATCTGCCTGGCCGCTTCCCTGGCCGCTTCCATATTCAGGTTAAAAAAGGTGGTCTCGCTGTTTCTCTTGCCCGCTACTGCCTTCTGGGTGTTTACATCTATGACAGTAAGCGCTTCCGTAGGTTCGATCACGAGGGAACCGCCGCTTTTGAGCCAGACATGTTTTTTCTGTGCTTTCGCTAACTTGCTGCTGATGCCCAAAAGCTTGTCCAGAGAATAGGAGGAATCCTCATAAAACTGGAGTTGCTCTGGTTCCAGTCCGGGATAGCTCTCTAACCGGCGGAATACTTCTGGCACATCGGTTATGATCCGGCTGAAGGGTTCCGCTTCAGAATCCAGGAATTTGATAAATTCTGGCTGAGAGCGGTAAAGTCTGGTGGTATAGGTACGGTTCCCAGCCTTTTGAAGGACGTCCTGTGCTTCCCGGATCAGTTGACGGCACTCGGACAGGATCTGCTCTCTGTCAGCCCTGGAACAGCTGGTCCGCAAAATAATTCCCACACCGGCTTCCTGACATTCTGTCTGTAATTCCTCTAAGATACCATCTAAGCGCTGTCGTTCGGTGGGTTCACTGATCTTGGATGAAATGCTCTGTGAGAGATTATCTGTGGTCACCACGGCAAATTTGCCCGCAAATTCAAGTTTTCTTGATACTACCGCCTGCTTGGACTTAACTGCCGCTTTTCTTACCTGAACGGCAAATTCCATCCCCTGTACTATTTTCTCCGAGGTTCCCTTCTTTTTCTCGATGGGTAGATAACACATGACATTTTTCTGAACCTCAACAAAGGCGGCATTGATGTTCTGAAGGATGTGGCTCACCCGGCAAACATAGATATCTCCTGTCTGAAGAGAGTCCTCACCGATATCTTCCACGATCACGTTATCCAACCGCTGGTCTTCCAGAACAGCGGATATATAATAATGGCCTTTTTTTATGATTGCTAACTGCTTCATGTGGGCGCCCTCACTCTTCATTAAAGTACATCTGGATCCGGTGAATCTGACAGGAATATGGCTTTAACTCAAGGTTCATGTAATTCATAAAAGCTCCCAATACCAGTTCCGGTTTGATGTTTGTCACACTGCCGGAAACCAGCTTTAAGTAAAGCTCTTCTTCGCTGTCATATTCGTTGTTCAACTCCTCCGGCATCCCGGAACAGACCTTTGAAAATTCTTCCCTGGAAAAAGCATAGGAAAGAATCAGCGGCTTTAAGTCAATCTCAGCTTCACTTTTTTTGGTTTTCTTAAGAATAAGGATCTGTTCCTGTTCCATAAATTCCATAAAACTCTCCCGAAGGGAAAATTCCGCTTCAGGTATGGTATTAGAACAAAAGGTTCCGCCGTCTTTTAACTGGATCACATAATCACAGGCATTCAATAATGCCATAGAAGTCTTCACATTATCTTCAAGCAGCTGGATCTCCGTCACAAAAAGCTCCTCCGTCATAAACTGGCTCAGTTTTTTTGCAAGTTCATCTAAAGGCATATCTGGCAGGGAGTTGAATTCAATGTCAATATATTCTCCATCACTGGTCAGCCCCACGCTCAACGGGGAGGCAAAGCTCATGATCTGATGGGGATTAAAGCCTTGGGAATATGCCACATCCAGTTTGGCGCGGCGGATGGCTTTCTGAAAAAAACGCATACAGTCCAGATGACCGATAAATTTGAGGGAACCTGTCTTTGTGAATCGCATTCTCGTCTTCAATATTTATTACGACCTTTCTTGCATATTATGATGTCTGTTCCAGGCAGACTCCTGCCCCAAAGCGCATAGCTCCGCAGCCGCTGCACTTCTGCCTGCAGTTTGGTGTGACCTGCTCTCTTTTGGAATTTTCGTATTCCCTCCAGAGGAACTCTTTGGTAACCCCGATATCAATAAAATCCCAGGGGAAGATCTCGTCTTTTTCCCGCTCTCTGTAATTGTAAAAATCTCTGGACACATGATTTTTTTCCAGTACCTGTTCCCAGATTTCTTCCCGGAAATAATCGGTCCAGGCATCGAAAATACAGCCCTGACGATAGGCGTCTTCAATCACTTTTGCCAGTCTTCTGTCACCTCTGGCAAAGAGCCCTTCCAGCTCCGAGGTCACGGCATCGTGGCAGTTATAGCGGATGGACCGCTGGTTGATCTGTTCTTTTACCTTTCCCAGCAAAAAGCGTCTTTTGTTCTCAAAATTCTCCGCCGTGTCCATTGGCGCCCACTGGAATGGGGTAAAAGGTTTGGGAACAAAAAAGGAGGAACTTGCCACGATCTCCGGTCTGCCATGTCGCTCTTCTTTTGGAAGCTCAAAGTATTTTGCCGCGATCTTATTTGCCAGCACTGCGATCTCTTCGATATCCTCCAGCCGCTCCCCAGGAAGCCCTAACATGAAGTAAAGCTTCACCCGGTTCCAGCCCCCCTGAAATGCCTCCCAGGCGCCTTCTATGATCACTTCCTCTGTCAGCCCTTTGTTGATCACGTTTCGCATCCGCTGGGAACCAGCTTCCGGCGCAAAAGTCAGGCTGCTCTTTCTCACATCCTGAACCCGGCTCATCACATCCAGAGAAAAGGCATCGATGCGCAGGGAGGGCAGGGATATATTGATCTTCCGCTCCTGACACTCTTCGATCAGAAAATATACCAGCTCTGCCAGTTCTTTATAATCACTGGAACTTAAAGAACTTAACGTGATCTCTTCATAACCGGTATTATCTAACATTTTTACCGCCATTTCCTTTAAGTGTTCCAGATCTCTAGGCCGGATGGGACGGTAGATCATTCCCGCCTGGCAGAATCGGCAGCCCCGGATGCAGCCCCGCTGGATCTCCAGCACCACCCGGTCCTGAGTCGCTTTTATATAAGGTACAAGCGGCTTTTCTGGGTAATAGGTGTGGGTTAAGTCTGCCACCACCTGTTTTTTCACTTTCGCAGGCGCCGCCGGGCTGTTTGGGACCACTGCCTTTATGGTGCCGTCGGTATGGTACTCTATATCATAAAGGGATGGGACATATATTCCCTCCACACCTGCTGCGGTCTCCAGAAATTCCCTACGTTCACCGCCTCTTTCTTTCCATTCTTTATAGTGATCCAAAAGCTCCCGGTAAGAGGTCTCCCCCTCTCCGATAAAAACAAGGTCAAAAAAATCAGCCACCGGTTCCGGATTGTAGGTACAGGGACCGCCGCAGATCACAAAGGGATCCTCTGCGGTTCGCTCGCTCGCATATAGAGGAATTCCTGACAGTTCAAGTATTTGAAGGATATTGGTATAACACATCTCGTATTGGAGTGTAATTCCAAGAAAATCAAAATCCCGAATGGGTTCCTGGCTCTCCAGGGCAAAAAGCGGAATGTTCCGCTCCCGCATGATCTGGTCCAGATCCGGCCAGGGGGAGTATACCCTCTCACAATAGGTGTCATCCCATCTGTTAAACATATCATACAGGATCTGGATTCCCAGATGGGACATGCCGATCTCATATACATCAGGAAAACTCATACAAAACCGCACCTGGACAGATCGGGGATCCTTCTTTACCATATTGATTTCATTGCCAGTATATCTCGCCGGTTTTTCAATACTTAAAAGAATCTCATCCGGCAGCGCCAGCTTTCGTTTATGTTTAAATGCCATAGTGCACCTCTTCCTTTTCAGTCATTACAACAGTATACCATTCCTCTTATATCACGACAAGAAAAAAATTGCTTTTTTGCCTGCTCTATGCTACTATTAATACATCCTAGCCTAACGAGGCTAAATTGTTTATACGAAAGGAGATACATCTTATTATGTGGTGCCCTAAATGCAGAAATGAATATATTGACGGAGTTTCTACATGTGTAGACTGTGGTTGTGAGCTGGTGGAGGAACTCCCGGTTGAAATTGATAAAGATGCGCCTCAGGTGATCGGATCTGTCACAGATGAGGCAGTCGGCAGCAAATTTATCCGCTTTTTCCGGTTTTCCGGTTTACAGACCTGTGGTCTGATACCCCGGGAGGAAAACGACGGTTTTGATCTTGTCGTGTCCTATCTGGAACTGGATCGCGCTCTGGAGGTGATCCGCGGCTTTGCCAACCTGGAGGATTCAGATGAGATCGATCTGGAAAAACTGATGCCGATGTTAGATGAGCAGATGGAGGATATCCAGAAGGAAGAAGCCAATGAACTGCTCTCCGATCTTCGGACCGAAGCGAGCACCGTATATGTCAATAAAAAAGATGCCTATTCCGACTTAAAGTTCAGCGGCTATTCTTTTATCGGCTTTGCTGTCCTTGGCTATTTGTTTGCCGGACTCAATCTGGCAGGGGTGATCTCACTGTTTACGAACTTTTCTATGATCATTCTCGTCGTCGTATTCACTGTATTTTTATTGATTGGTATCTCTTCTTTCCGAAAGGCATCCAGGATCAAAAATCTTGTGTCCGAAGAAGAAAGTGCAGTGGAAAAGGTTCAGCAGTATATCAATGAGCATTTTACAGATGAGTATCTCTCTTCTCTTGATGATGATACTTTATCCGAAGAAGAAAACTTTTTCCATGTAACGGAAGTTTTGAAAGGTGAGGTGTCACAGCAGTTCCCGCTTTTCAGCAAAGGCTATATCGACCAGTTAGTGGATGAGAAGTATGGGGAATACTGTGATAGCAGGGAGAGTTGATAACGTGGCTGAATGATTGTATTGATGTCGCAGGGGTGGGAGAAGTGCCGGGGGATTGTAGAAGGATCCTTTAAAAGTTTATACTATACAACAGAAATTAAGTTTTTTAAGGGGCTCAGACTAGATGATAAGAAAAATTTTTGTCTGCCACGGCATGTGTTGTTATTTAAAAACGTGCTCTTTAATTTATGAATATTCCGAAATGAAGTAACGATTTTGATTTTTTAGGCTGTTTTACAATTTTGGAAGATGTTCTAAAATGATAACTGAAGGTGAGGTGTTAAATAATACAGATGTAACATTATCTGGTGGTGTTGAAACCATTCGTGAAACTGAAAAAGTGGGAATGCAACCATATGAAACAAAAGTTCAGAAACTAATGAGATATGTATTAGGTATATTTGGACATATTCTCAATCATAACTCAAAATCATTTCAAATTAAACCATATGCTGTTTGGGTTGTTTAAAGTAATGGTAAAAGTATTAAATGCTTGAAATCGAAAATATAAATGGGGTAAAAACCTTGAAAAAAAGCAATTAAAGGAGTCTTAGATATATGATAAAAATACTTTTCGTTTGCCATGGCAAGACACGCTAACATCTCTGCGAATCAAGGTTTTAGGGGTAACATTAGAAACTTACTCCGGTTTTACCACTTTTATAATCATGCAGAAACAGCCCCAAACTCGTATTTCAAAAAAATGATAAACGAAAGAGCCACTTGAAAATCAAGCGTCTCTGGTGTATAATTTACTTAGAAGTAATCGGAATTGAATCTCCGATTGCCCTCAGTAATTAGAAACTATAAAGAATAGCATCCTCTCTTTAGGCGGTAGGGATGCTATTTCTTTTTAAAAAACAAGACTATGATAATTTATGATAAGATATGAGGAAAATCAAGAAAAAGAAAGGACAGTAAAATGCTTAGAAATGCCGAAAATACAGCATTTTCAAAGGTTTTGAAGATATGATAAAAATACTTTTTGTCTGCCACGGAAATATCTGCCGCTCCCCTATGGCAGAATATATCTTCCGTGACAAAATCGAAAAACTGGGATTGGGGGATCAGTTCCATATTGCCTCTGCCGCAACCAGTACCGAAGAGCTTGGAAACCCGCCCCATCACGGAACACAGAAAATATTGTCTGACCTGGGGATCAGCTGTTATGGAAAGCGTGCCGTACAGATTCAGAAGAAAGACTATGAAGCCTATGACTTTATCCTTGCCATGGATGACCGGAATATCAAAAATATGAGAAGAATCTTTGGTGAGAATAAGGATCACAAGATCTACAAATTTCTTGATTTTTCCCAGGAACCACGTAGTATTGCCGATCCCTGGTATACAGGGAATTTTGACAGAACCTATGAAGATATCGTAGAGGCATGTGACAACTTTCTTAAATTTCTAGAGAAAAAAGGGTATCTGGAGGGATGATGGACTATAAAAATTCTCTTTCATCATGGTACTGTAAATAAATTATGCGATACTGGCGAAGAAGGCGGCGCAAAATGCGCCGCCTTCTTCTGGACTCTCTTGGGGAGAACCCCCAGCAAGCTGGTATCGCTGCTGCCCATTACCAGCACAGTGTAGCAGCTGTATACCGAAGGCTTATCCTCGTCGAACCCATTTGCCGAAAAAGGTTTTCTTGTAGTGAAGAAGTTCTTCTTTGGCCTTATCAAAGTTTCCAGCCTTCTGCAGATATGTACACCCTTTTTTGATATCCTCCGGCACACCGCCCAATCCCCTGGCGTAGATGAAGCCCCGCATATAGTCCGCCTCTGGATTCTCAAAGGTCATTTTGTTCATGAACTCCATGGCTTTGCCATAGTCCTGAGGGGTTCCCCAGCCGTTGAAGCTGCACTGTGCCAGGTAGAATACGCCCCAGGTACTGTCCTGTTTGTAGTAAGCGGTGGAAATGTAATGGTACGCCTTGGCGTAGTCCAACGGAACACCCCGCCCAAAGAAATACGCTTTGCCCAGCAGATTGCAGGATCCTTCGTGGATGGGATTTTGGGCGAGCTCCTTCTCAAAACACTGCACAGCGTAAGCGTCATCCTGCGCTACTCCCTCGCCTGTAAAATAGCAGCGACCCACATCATACCAAGCCCCCGGATGGCCCCCTTCAGCGGCTTCTTTGTACCAGCGAAGAGCCTCTTCCTTCCGCCCCTCCTCGGTCAGATTGTCAGCGTAGATCGCCTGCATGATGGGATGTCCGGCCTCCGCACCGATCTTATAGAGATCCCTGGCCTTCTCCGGCTGGGGGGCGATGATGTCCTCATCGCCTTCCTTATAATACTTGTTCAGATTATTGGCGGCAAAATACATACCGCCCCGAAGAGCTTTCCAGAACCAGTCCTCGCATTTGGATATATTCTCCTTTAGATACGCCTTGAAAGCAGCAGGATTGGGAAAAGAGTCTTTGCCCTTGTTCTGGATGCGCAGGAAATCCCACCAGAAGTAGGAGTTTGCCACCACGTACTGGGAAAAGGCATCGCCTCCTTCCGCCAGCTCCACCGCCGTGTCCAGAGCCTCCTGCAAGTTTGCGAAGGGCATCCTCTTCTGCACAGATGGTGTCAGCTCCCCGGAACGCAGAGCCACCAGAACTCCCAGTGCACTCCCCTGCTCCACAGACTGATGGAGCAGCTGGATGGCTTTATTATCGTCTTCCGGAAATCTGTGACCTGCCCACACATACTGCCGCCCACAGTAACACCGGGCCAGGACGCAGGTAGCATCCCCGTCCCCGGCCTGCGAGGCCCTCTCCAGAAGAGCGAGAGCTTCTTTGCCCCGGCCTGTGCGTTCGTTGTAGTAAATATCCTGAAGCGCCTGCTTAACCTCATTACTCAAAACCGTTGCCATAATACTTTTTCTCCTTATTTATTTAGTAAATTTTTGTTCATTTTCTGACCCGCTTCCAATCCCTGCCCCCGGGCAGGAACCTTCCGTAAGGATAGCCCATCAGCCACTCCGCTGCCTCTCTTGGCGGAAGTTTCGCTTTGTAAAACTCCAACTTTTCTCCGTTTGGTTTTGTGGCTTCTACAGTACAGCGTACATCTGACTTATCTCCTGCTGTAACCCGAATCCACAAATAGCCCACCGAGTGGGTCAGATCTACCAACTGATATGTACCATTCACGATGCCCTCCGCTGCTATTTGGACATCTTCTTTGGTGAAAGTGGTGTGATTTTCGGCGGCACCGCTGGCATAGACCAGGGAGAGCCTTGTGTGGGACTGCTGGACCTGGTCAGCGGCACCCTGCCGGCTATCGGGGGCATTGACCTGCCGGAGTTCCCAGGAAACAGTATCTGGTGCTTCCCGACGTAACCAGTCAGATAGAATTCTTCGGGCCTCCCTTTCATCCAGTGCCTTGGCCGGACCATAACCCAGCTGGTTCTGATATTCCATCAAAAGCCAGATTCTCCCCTCCGAAACGGAAACATGCAGTGCCTGAAACGTATCTGTCTCCGCCTCCACCGGGCGGTTGGGTATCAGGATAAAACGCCCCTCGCCCTGCTCCAGGCATAACCGAAACTGCTCATCCACCAGAGACTGGGTCACGCGGGAAGTCATCTGACCATCTATCTGACGGAGGATCATATCCTGGGGACCGCTATCCAGCATCTCCTGCTGGATCCGCTCCGAGGCACGCCGGTTTTGTTTCTGGCGAAATTTCCTCTCGAAGTCCTCCCTTGCGGCCTCGTCCATGGTCCAAAAGTCTATATTTTCGCTATTGTTGCCACACCGCGCCTCCGGAACACGGAGAGCCAGGCAGTCAGCCGCCGCCTGTAGATCCTTCAGGTTGTTGAAGCTGGTGACGGTCCGCTGCCAGCGGTCGTCAATCAGCACCAGTTCCATATTCCGGCTGGTGCGGATACCGGTTTGTGTGTGGTGTTGGTGGATTTCATTGACCACAAAAATGCCCCGGATGCGGTCAATCTTGTTCGCCCCGTCTCCTAAGACCCATTCCCGGCCAATGCCCACTGGACCGAACCACTGGGCATTTTCCATTAAGTCCTTATCCACCATGGCAAAAAGTTCATCCACCGGCGGAGAGCTGTCCGGATAAGGCAGCTGATTCCGGATGGATTGTGCCAGGGCGCTTCTCGCTGGAAAGAATGTGTCCCGGACAGCGGTATAGCCCAGGTAGAGTCCACCGATCAGCAGCAACGGACCGCCAACACCGCAGACAGCCAGGGTCACATAGTCCATGGTCTCCCAATAGGTCTTGTCCTGCTCCAGACCCACCTTGAGCATAAAAAACAGAGCCGCAGACACCACAAGTACCAGAAATGCCCAAATCAGCCAGGTGAGTCGTTTCCGGGTGCGGCTGAGACAGTATCCTTCCGATATGCCGTGGGGATTGTTTTTCCGCTGGACCCACATCAAAATCAAAATGACAGGAACAGCAAAGATGCGCAGCACCAGTGCCAGCAGTACATAGACCACCACGTTCCAAGGCCAGCGCAGGAAACGGCCTTTTTTCTCTTCCATCACTTTAACACACCTCCTGTGTGTATTTTACTACTTAACGATAGCTTTGTCCAGCCTCAGCCATCTTTGATTTTATTTCACCTCACCCCCCAATTATCTCTCTGGTTCCTGCGATATTCTCTGGGAGTAATTTTGTACCGCTCCTTAAATACACGGTTAAATGTCCGCTGGCTCTCAAAGCCACTGTCCAGACAGACCTCCAGTATTGTATCCTTCGTGTTCTCCAGTCTTGTGGCAGCATAGCTCAATCGTGCTTCATTGAGATACTGATTAAAATTTCGATGAAATGTCCTGGAGAAAATTCTTGACAATACATACTTACTAACCCCAAGATCTCCTGCCATTTTTCCTAATGAAAACTGCTTTCGAAAATTGCCGGATATATAAGAGACTGTCCTGTAAATCAGATCGTTACTCCCCACACTGCTTTTTTTAACAAAATTTATTTTCCCCATACATCTTGACAATATAATCTGAACATATGCCTGTACGATCATTGGCTCCCCTTCTTTTATCTGCATGATGGCATTTATGGCATGATATACATCCGGTTCAATCTGTTTGGCTTTTACGACCGGACATTCCGGTGCGTTATTTTGTATTTTATCTGCAAATATACCGGTGACAAATGGTGGAATTGAAATATAGATCGCTTTGTTTACTTCACCGGAAAAGACCTGGTAATGATGAATAATATCGGAAAAAACAAGACCAATATCTCCCTTTTCCATATGATACAATTCCTGTCCAATTCCCAGTTCCAATGTTCCCTCTGTCACACATACAATCTCCAATGCATTATGCAAATGTGGAGATATGTGTTTTGAATCTCTCCGGACTGCATAAATATCTTCTTTCGTTTCCTTAAATGTCAAATGCATCAGTACATCTCTCACTATTCTTCTATTATTTAACTCCTGTTTTTACACTTTTTATAATCTCTGCAATATTTGTCTACACTTTCTTTTGATCTGGCAAGCATTCCTTATAGCAATGCTATATAATGAACTTGCAAACGAGGAAAGGAGGAATACAAAATGAGCAGATTTAAAAATTATATGAATAACCTTTTAGCTTTCTACGAAGGATATTTCAACCATGTATATCATGCATAAAAAGCTAAAAGGGCTATTTTGTGAAAACTGAATGTTTTAAAAGCAGACCACTTCACAAATGTGAAATGGTCCTTTTTTTATATTCCTTTTGCTTTTTTGATCTTTTCATTGGTTTCTTCTACATTCATTCTGGATAGAATAAACATAATAAGTACATCAAAGATCAATGGAAGCCATAAATACATAAACTGCATCATGTCAAGGGCTGACTGTGTCTGTACTGCATTGGTACCTACATAACCACTCAGTTCAAGCAGCCATCCCACCACAGCCGTTCCGATCCCGCCGCCAATCTTTACTCCAAGAGACGTACAGGAATACATGGTTCCATCTACTCTCTTGCCCTGGGTAAGGAATGTATATTCCGAGCAGGAAGCGATCACCGCATTCATATCTCCCTGCCAGGGGCCCTGCCCTAACGCTGCCAGTGCTGTAAATGCCATCATCAGAGGAATACTTCCCATATATCCTGCAACAACTACCAATGCCCGTCCGATCACAGCAATGATATATCCTCTCAGATTCAACTTGTACATGCCCTTCCACTTACCTACCAGCGTTGGTGTGAAGATCAGTGCAATGATAAGGGGAATATTCACAGCCCAGGCAAACTGTCCAAACAGATTCTTATTCTTTAAAACCCATGTCATATAGTAGATACCTGCGCCGATCATGGCACTGTATAACTGCTGCAAAATGTAAGTACCACAGATCATCAGATAAAACTTATTCTTAGCAAGTAACTTGAAGGCCTGTACGAGTCCATACTTTTCTTCATTATCCTCTGTCTCTCCGTCATTCAGCTCATCGTCTGAAAGTTCTTTGACGGAAAGACCAGAAATGGTATTTACTATCAATCCAATCACTGCATAAATAATGGCTACCCTTCGCCATGCTGCTGCACCGCCACCGCAAAAACCAACAAATCCAACTGTAATAGACTGAATCAGAAGGCTTGTTGAGAAAGCGAAGATGAAACGATAAGATCCCATCTGCACACGTTCTTTGCTGTTCTTTGTGACCAGTGACGTAAGTGCTGAATAGGCAATGTTGTTTGCCGTATAGAACACTCCATTTAACAGGGTATAGGCAATAAAGAACCATGCGTACTGCGCTGTCTTACCAAGACCTATTGGCACGGCAAAGCACGCTACCAGCGTTATGGCACATCCGATATAACCATATATCATCCACGGTCTTGCCTTACCTAATCTGCTGTGTGTCTTGTCAATCATCGAGCCAAAAAAGATGTCTGTAAATCCATCAAATAACTTGGACACTGCGATCAATGTTCCCACAATTCCTGATGACAGGCCAATCGTATCTGTCAGATAGATCATGACAAAGGATGTCAGGAATGCATATACCACATTACCTGCAATATCGCCGGATCCATACCCCACTTTGTTATACCACTTCAAATATCTCTTTTCCTCCATAAGTATCACTCCTAGTAAATATTTGTTTAGAATCCTCAACAGGGTTAACGTGTTCTGTTATTACTCTTTGACAAAGGGAATCAGCTCAAACCGGAACCGAAATGCTGTATCATCAAACCGATATTTATCTAAGACTATGGGTCCACAGCTGTTAGAACCGATGCCGTTTAGTGCATAATCAATGCAAAGCACGGTACTGTCAGATTCCTCAAGTTCATAGTTATGTGCTGCCCTCTCCAGTGCTTCCTGGGTATATAACGATGCGTTAAAGGAAAATGTCTGCCCGGAAACTGCAGCGATTCCAAACTGTGCATTTGACACTTCCACATAATCGCAGTCATAATGACTTCCATTCTCCTGGGGACGGATATAGTCCTCATGCATCTGACACACTTTGGAATGATAGCATCCATGACTGGAGGCCTGATGCTTATCGCGATAGCTTTCCTGCGGCCCCATTCCAAAATAGCAGACATCACAAAGTTTCTTATCCAGGAAGAGCCTTATTCCAAATCGTGGAAGATCTGGGAACTCTTCATCTTTTGTCGCCGAGATCATAGATGTAATTTTTCCATTTCCATCGATCTTCCATATGAGCTCCACATCCAATATTTTCTGTACTGTAGCAGCCACAACTGCCACATGCTCCATAATCACCACGCCGTGTTTGTTCTGGAGCACTTCGATCTGGTAAGCTCTTGTATAAGCTTCATCATAATGAGCCTTTTTCCACTCTTCCTTTATATACATATCATTGTCGGTGGGTGCTCTCCAGATGTTTAACTCCATCGGATGATTCATATAATTTCTTCCGGTGAACTGAAGCTGTGTAAACAATCCAGTGCGCTTGTCTAAGGCGTAACTAAAATCTTTTGCCTGCAATGTAATCTGTAGATCCGTCTCCTTAACCGAGATATTTCCGGTAGCTGATTCTCTTTTAAGCCATTTGACCGCCTGAGTATTTTTTCCATCTGTATTAGCAAGTTTGATCTCGTCAAACCCTAATATATGACCAGCCTCCAAAAGCGGCAGTTCTTTTTTCAGACGATAGATCAATTTCAAATACACCCTTCCGGAAGCCGGAATCTGTAATTTCAGTTCCACTTTTGCCTCACTGTGGGGCGCTGCGGAAATGGCAGGCAGCTTTCCTTTTTCCACTGTCAGACCATCCTGTGCCATTTCATAAGAGATCTCCACATAATCTTTCAGGTCATCAAAATCCATATAGTTGTGAAGCACTAGTTCCCCGCCCTTCTCATCATAAGAAACCACTCTTGCCGGACGATATACATTCTTATATTCCAGGAGACCGGTATGGGGTGTGCGGTCTGGATATACCAGTCCGTCCATACAGAAATTGCTGTCATGAATTACTTCTCCGTGATCACCGCCGTAATGATAAATGGTCTTTCCATTCTCCGCCCTGCTATGTGCAATCGCGTGATCACACCACTCCCAGACAAATCCTCCGCACATCCGGTCATCACTCTGAATCATCTGAAAATAATCTTCAAAATCTCCCGGTCCATTTCCCATACAGTGGCAATACTCTACCAGTAGGAATGGTTTGGTTCCATCTTTTTCCAAATATTCCCGAATCTCTTCCAGTGAAGGATACATACGGCTGTACAGATCTAGATCCTCATAATTGTAAGTGATATCGTAATTGCGGTATCTTGCACTCTCATACTGTGTGATTCGATCCGGATCAAATTCTTTCGTCCATTTCAGCGCTTTCTCGAAGTTGCAGCCATAGGCACTCTCATTTCCCATGGACCACATAACAATGCAGGAACGATTTTTGTCTCTCTCTACCATAAGCTGTACACGATCTATAATTGCCTGCTCCCATGCCGGATCATCAGCAATCTTTTCATTCCAGCGACTGAATCTGTTCCAATCGGTATCTTCCTTTCGATACAGCATAAAGGGGCCGTGGGCTTCGATATCTGCCTCATCAATCACCATAAATCCATATCGGTCACACATCTGATAAAAGTATGGAGCGTTTGGATAGTGGCTGGAACGGATTGCATTAAAGTTATGCTCTTTCATCAAAGTAAGATCCGTCTTGATCTGATTCACGCCCACCACAAATCCTGTTTCTGGATCTGAATCATGACGGTTCACGCCACGGAATTTGATCTTTTCTCCGTTAAAATAGATGACTTTATCCTTAATCTCTATTGTCCGAAAACCAATATGATCTACGATCACTTCCTCCTTTGTGGCGAGGATTATCGTATATAAATACGGATTCTCTGTGTTCCAGAGAACCGGATTTAACACGTTAAGCTCCAACGTACCATCCTGTGAGATTTCTCCCCTTGCCACAACAGCTCCGTACTTATCTTCTATCGTTACCTCCGTTTCCACTGGCTGGCTAAAACGGAACTCCATTTTTACTGTGGCACGGTCTTTTTCAACCTTTGTTGTCATACGGTAATCTCTTACGGCTTTTTCCGGTCTTTTCAAAAGATAAACATCTCTGAAAATTCCACTCATCCGAAACTTATCCTGATCCTCAAGATAAGAACCATCACACCATTTCAGCACCAATACCCCAAGGGTATTCTCTCCCTCCTGTAACAATGAGGTCACATCAAATTCACTGGTGGCATGCGGCACCTGACTGTATCCGACATAGACACCATTCAGCCATACATAAAAACAGCTGTCCACACCCTCAAAATTTAAAAATACTTTTGGTGCTTTCTCTTCCTTCTGATAGGAAAAGGTATGCACATATGCTCCGCATGGAATATCCTGCGGCACATAAGGCGGATCAAAAGGGAAGGGATAGCGGATATTGGTGTACTGATGACCGTCATATCCTGCCATCTGCCATACGCCCGGAACTGAAATCCTGTCAAATCCCGAAGTATCATAACTACTCTCATAGAAAGTATCCTTCACATCATAAATGCTTTCAAAATACTTAAAATCCCATTCTCCATTCAACAACTGAAATCGATCTGAATGTTCCCTATACTCTACCAGATCATTTCTTCTTTCCGAAGCCGGAATGTAATAGGATCTCGCCGGCAACGTGTTATCATGCAGCATGTTCAAATCTTCATAGTAACGTGGCACAATCATAGAACAATCCTCCTTTTACATATATTTTTTTGCTTTCTCCATCAAATTTTCAATCATTCCTCCTTCCAGTATTTCCATCTTCCATCCTTTAATTATCTTGATTTCATCATACATTTTCGAACAAGATATGTCTATAAACAGAAATGGACAAAATATGCACAAAATGATACAATGAAGTGAATGCAATTTTTCCTTTCTCCAATGTTGACCGCTCGCGGTCATTTATTGGAGAAAGAAAAATTATATGAGCGTAGCGAACATCTCAAAACCGTAGGTTTTGAGATGGCATTCACGTATTATTCAAATGTTATTTATAAAAATTTTTATCCAAGGAGGTCCTGCCATGTATATCAATTCAGGCTACCGAAACCATTCTCTTCTGAATTTTAAAGACAAAAGCCGGCCGCTGATCGTGGGAAGCTGTGGAACCTATCGTCTGTCCACGCACCCGAAACTGCCAACCTACCGTCCCAGAGGGCGACTGGACTTCCAGATCATCTATGTTGCCTCTGGACGCGCCCACTTCCATTTTGACAATCCGGATAACGACACGATTATCGATGCCGGAAACATGGTATTGTTCCGCCCAAGGGAATTTCAGAAATATGAATACTATGGAATAGATAAGACTGAAGTTTACTGGATTCACTTTACTGGAAGTGATGTAAAGAACATATTAAGAAAATACGGCTTTTCTGACGATCAGAGAGTATTTCCTGTCGGAATCTCATTGGAATATGAACGCATATTCAAAAAAATTATTTTGGAATTACAAAGATGTCAGGATGACTATGAAGAAATGCTAACGATGTTACTGCGCTATCTGCTGATTATCTTCCACCGGGAATTAACGAAAGAGCATGTATTGAAAAATGAATATTTAGATCATGAGATGGACATAGCCACTTCTTACTTTGATGAAAATTATAACCGTGATATCAATATTGAAGAATACGCTGCCTCAAAAGGAATGAGTGTCAGCTGGTTTATCCGAAACTTCAAAAGATACACCGGGGCTACCCCCATGCAGTTTATCACATCCATCCGCATCACAAACGCCCAGATGCTGTTGGAAACCACAAACTATGCCGTGAATGAAATCTCTCGGATCGTTGGATATGATAACCCGCTTTATTTCAGTCGGTTGTTTCGGAAGTATAAGGGGTGTTCGCCCTCGAAGTATAGGAAAAGGGGGGAGTGACAGCCCCCATACCTCACATT
Organism: uncultured Eubacterium sp.; assembly: GCA_948848225.1. Taxonomy (GTDB): domain Bacteria; phylum Bacillota; class Clostridia; order Lachnospirales; family Lachnospiraceae; genus Eubacterium_F. The sequence continues at coordinate 110,873 of CAQOJF010000001.1, read as the reverse complement.
TTCTGGTCTATATATACATGCCAAAGCAGAATAGTCAATTACGTCTTACTAATTTATGATCCACCTAAATACAACTTGCATCAGACTACAATAATGGTTCAATAAATCTTCCACCGTCAAATTGGAAAATTCTCCCCTGCTTCCCCCACCTATTTTGTCTGTTTTTCACAAAAATCTCCCTCCCCTATTGACAATAGATTCTTTATCACATAATATATAGTTTACAATATGAACTATATCCCAAAACTAAAACAAAACTAAGCTCAATGCTCCATTGAGCTGCCACACTCTCTGAAGGGAGCTTATTATGGAAAATTACAACTGGCTTGACATGATGGAAAAAATGAATGAAATAAGGCTTTTTTCAAGCCTTCATATAAGAGGAAAAAGAAAGGGTGCTACCTCTCCCCAGGAAATAGATATGCTGTCCCGCATTTTCATATCCGACGAGGCAAAGACACCGTTGGATCTGTCTGTACTTATGGGGCTGAGCAAATCCGCGGTGAGCCGCCTGATCGAAAGCTTAGAAAAAAAGGAATTCCTAGAAAAACAATACAGCGAAAAGGATAAACGAAGCTATACCCTGTATATCACAGAAAAAGGACATCAGGAGCTGCAGCAGGCATACCAGCACTACCTAAAGCCCATCTATAAACTTCGGAGAACGATTGGAGAAGAACGTTTCAACTCTCTACTCACACAGATCAAAGAAGCAAATAGTTTGTTACAGAATAAGGAGGTAACCAAATGACCTTTTATCAGGAACTACAACTCAACCAGGCTGGTTCGAAATCTTATATCTCAAGTTTTGAAAGCATGAAAGACAAGTGGAAGCATAGCGGGATTTACCTATTCAAGATCTTTCTAAATATCGCTTTTTGTACCATATTTATAGCCTTGTTCTCCATGATATTCGGCACCGAAAACAGCACCGCCGGACTGGCAGTGCTTCTCAGCATTATGGTATTTCGAAATGCGGATCTGGGCATCCGTGTATCCCATGGCACAATCAATATTCTGATCGTGTTTGCCATGCTGGCGGTGGGGCCGAAGTTGTCCAACCTTCTTTCCGCCGGATGGGCTTTTTTCATCAATGTAATCTTTATCATGCTCATCCTGCTGTTAGGATGCCATAATGTAATTATGTTCAATCACTCGACGCTGGTGCTTGCTTATTTATTATTACAGGGATACGATGTCAGTGGAGAGTCGTACCACAAACGGCTGTTAGGTCTCATGATCGGCGCGGTTTTAACCGCCGCTGTCTTTTACCGGAATCACAGGAAAAAAACATATAAACGTACATTTAAAAGTATTTTTCTGGAGTTTGACGTATCCTCTGCCCGGACCCAGTGGCAGCTTCGTCTGACTCTTACTATTTCCAGTGCACTATTGATCGCGTCCCTTTTGGACATTCCCAAAGCTATGTGGATCGGCATCGCCGTTATGTCAGTATGCGTACCTTTTCGAGAAGACATGACAGACCGGATAAAATACCGTGCGCCAGGAAATCTGCTAGGAAGCCTGCTATTCTTAGCAGCCTATTTCCTTCTGCCGGAAGGCTCCGTCTCTTATATGGGAATCCTGGGAGGCATCGGCACCGGATTATCTGCCAGCTACGGATGGCAGACCATGTTCAATGCCTTTAGTGCCCTAGCCATCGCGATGCCAGTCCTGGGGCTGCCATACGCCATTTTACTGAGAATTTTCAATAACGTATTTGGCACCCTTTATGCATGGGTATTTGACCGTCTCTTTCAACCTTTCCTTTCCCGGCTGATTCATTGTTTCCCAGTGAGTTTTGACGCTTGATCCATCATACTAAAACCCCGTATCAATATCAATCCGGCTCCCCTCCTTGGTCTTTTCTATCTTGATCTGCTGCGGAATATTTTCCATTAATTCTTCACGGTGGCTGATGATTCCCACCAGCTTATTGGTTCCCGACAGACGGACCAGAGTATCCATGGCGCTCTCGATGGATTTTTTATCCAGAGTTCCAAAGCCCTCGTCCACAAAGAGGGCGTCCATCTGCACCCCGCCGAGATTGGATGATACCGTATCCGAAAGCCCGAGCGCCAGGCTGAGGGAGGCTTTAAAACTTTCACCGCCGGAGAGGCTGCCCACCGGTCTTCTGTGACCGGTAAAATGATCTTGTACCTCAAGGTTTAAGATCGTTTTGCTTCTCTTGTTTTCAGAATCGTCTTTCCTGAACAGTTCATACTGGCCGTCACTCATAGGCAGAAGACGTCTGTTGGCCGCAGCAATGATGTGATCAAAGCCAGCCGCCTGTATATACTGTTCAAAGGTGATCTTTGCCCGGTCGGGGATGTTGCCAGTGATAAGGTTGTAAAGTCTGGTACACCGGTTATATTCCTCTTGGAATTTTTCCAGTGAACTCCTCTGGCTGGATATCTTTTCCTTTATTCTCTTATTCTTTTCAAGCCGGTTCTCGATCTGTGTGCAATGTTTCCGTATCGTTTCGATCCGGTGGTCCTGCTCTTCGGATTCCTTCTTTAGCTGATCTTCCGCCATCTCCATCTTTCCTTCGGCATCCATCCTTGCCTGGTTTAATTGTTGGATATTGGTCTGAACAGCTTGTTTATATTCGTTGATCTTTTTCTCATTTTCTGCGATCTCATTTTCATCAGTAAGAAATTCCAGAAAAGCTTCTTCCGAGGCGAAGTTCTCTTCCATTAAAAGGTTCCTAAAATTGCTGCGGGATTCTTCCGTCAGTACTCTTAAGGACTGAAATCTTGTCTCCAGAACACCGAGAGCGGCTTCGGTCTCTGCCTTCTTTGTATCTGCTTGCTGTTTAGCGGTTTTGGCTTTTTCAATGGCTTCAAAGATACCCTCTGCCTCCTGCTCTGCCTTTTTCTGCTCTTTGACCGCCGTCTCAAGATCAGGAAATGCCAGATTGTCATACTCCTTTAAGGCAGTTTTCTTTTCCACGAAATGAGTCTGGTTCTTCCTTTTTCTTTCATCAAGATCTTCCTTTCGCGTCATGAGGTCTTCTGTTTCTTTTCCTCTGGCGGTCTCGATATCCTGGACTGCTTTCTCATAGGTTCTGCAGTCCTCTTCTAGCTGTTTTTCTAACTTCTCATTGTCCAGGATCTGTTCCTTAACCACGTCCCATGCGGAAGAAATCTTTTCGTAAAAATGCTCTATGGAAACATTTTCTGAAAGATCAGCAATATGATCTACCTGTTTCATCGAGGTTAATATCCGGTTTCTTAATTGTTCTTCATGGGATTCCAGCGTCATCTTTGCTTTCTCTGCCTTTATACAGGAGCTATCTTTTGCCTCCTTGGCGCTCTCTTCTATCTCCCGCAGTTCTTTCAGCTTCTCTTCGGATGCCGTCTCCTCCGGCAATACTGCCGGTTCTGGATGGTGGGTGGAGCCACAGACAGGACATTTCTTCCCCTCTTCTAAGTGTTGGGCCAATATGCCTGCCCGACAATTCTCTAATACATGTTCGTAGCGCCTGCGCTCTTCGGAGACATCCTCAAATTGTTCCTGTGCCAGCCGGAAGGCGTCTTGCTTTACCTTAAGTTCCTGTTTCTTTTTCTTATGTTCTGGTATGTCTTGTTCCAGGATCTCTTTCATCCCAGCTTCCAGTGTCTGTAACTCTTTTCCCCGGTTCTGAACTTCCACCCGTCGCGGTGCGCACTTCTCAAGATCTTTGATCACCGCTCCCAGATGATCGATCTTACACTTTAACTTCTCTTCATCCTCACGTAATGTCTTTTCTTCCTTATCCAGACATGCCTCTTCCTTTTTCAATGCTTCCATCTCCGAGATCAGAGCATCCCTTTTTTCATATTTAGGGATATCCTCTTTCAGCCTTTCAGCGGTTTTTTTCTGCGCTTCCGCCCTTGCTTCACCCTCCAGACTTTTTTTCAATGCCTCTTCTGCCTGATCCCCCCTGCTCTTGATCTTGGTCAGTTCTTCTTTTTTTCCAGTCAGCTCTCTCTCTGTCTCGGACGCCTCCCGTTCCTCCTTTTTCAATGTATCATGCATCGGTTTGAGTTTGCGGACAGCCGTCTTTTGGCGCTCGGTAAGAAGCTCCAGTTCCTTGATCTCAGCTTCTTTGGCATCCAGCTTATCCTTTTCTTCCGTGAATTTCCTGAACCTTTGAAGAAATTCATTATTGGTCTGGGCATTGTGAAGCGCTTTCTTTTTCTCCTCCCCTGTCTGTTTTTCGGTATGTAATTCTTTCTGGGTATTCTTCAATGCGGCGGCATCCGCCGAAATTATATCTGTTAGTACGTTTAGCATTTCCTCCAGGTTCCAGGCGCTGTCGCTTGAATCTGCCTCTTCCTGCAATGACCGCAGCACCTCTTCCAGACCGCTGTCCTCTGGCGCCTCGGCATCCCGAAAATACTGGAAAATGCTGTCCTCTGTCTTCTTCTTCTCCGAAAAACTGGCATTTTTTCTTTCTTTTAATTTATACTGCATTCTTTCATAGCCAGAAGTCATAAAAATAGTCCGAAGAATCTTCGTCCGGTCCTCTGTGGAGGCATTTAGTAAATCCCAGAATTCTCCCTGGGCGATCATGGCGATTTGCTTAAACTGTTTAAAATCGATCTTCAAAAGTTCTATTACCGCATGATTCACCTGCGTCGTGCCCTCGATGGGCACTTTATCCTCACAATATAATTCCGCTCGTTCCTTCTCCGTGATCATGCCCTCGCCCCGCTGTTTCGGTCTGTCATAGGAGGGCTTCCTGTATATGCGATACTCTTTTCCCTGATGGGTAAAGGAAAAATCCACGAAACTTTCGGCAGAAAGACTGGCGTATTCACTGCGAAGATTTTTCGTATCCCGGAAAGAGCCACTGGTTTCTCCATACAATGCAAAGCAGATCGCATCAAAAATCGTAGTCTTCCCCGCCCCGGTATCTCCGCAGATCAGGAACAGACCTTTCTTTTCAAAGGGTTCAAAATTGATCACAGGCATTTCATCCGCATAGGGGCCAAATGCACTGATTATCAGTTTAACTGGCTTCATCTATCAACACCTGCCTCTTCTGCAATCTCTTTCATGATCTTCATCTCTTCCTCGCTGATCTCACAGCCATACATCATCTGGTAAAAATCCGAGATCTGTTCAGAGTAGTTTTTCTGCGCTGCCTTTGACACATCGATCTCCTCTTTCTCTCTTGTATGGTTATTATCATACATAATCTTCATGGTGTTTTTATAATGCTGTTGAAAAATGGAAATGGCATCGGGAATTGGCTCTTCATCGGTCAATGTCACATAGACATAATCTTCCGGTGAAATAATATGTTTCGGATCCAGAAGCTGCTCCATCTTTCCTTTTATATGCCGCATATCCCGTCGCGGCCTGAGTTCAGCCAGCTCGACGGATATCTCCCCCTTTTTGCCAAAAGCCACCACCGGCGCCGATTTCGGATTACCGGCTTCACTCTGGGAATACTTCAGAATGGAACCAGAATACCGGAGGGTTTCCCTGCTTATTTTCTGCGGCGAGTGGATATGCCCCAGAGCGACGTAATCAAAATCGTCAAAACAGTCTGCTCCTATTTTTTCGACCGTCCCGACATTCAGTACCGCCGCCCCCTCGGAACCTCCGATTTTCGGATCTGCACTTTTTCCCGCCACAAATTGATGCGCCACTAATATATTTCTCTCCGAAGTATCGATGTCTGTGTGTGCCAGGGCTGCCTTTACCGCATCCTCATAGGATTCAATCTTTTCCTCCGGATAGAAATATTTTACCTGGGATGCCTTTATAAAGGGAAGGAGATAAATATTTATTTTCCCAAATTCATCCCGGCACTCTTTTTTGTAAATGGTTCCATCGTATTTTGCGGAAATATAAACATGATTTGTTTCAAACAAACGGCTTCCAAAATGCAGCCGTTCATCCGAATCATGATTTCCACTTATGATAAATGTATCTATGCCGATTTCAGACAGCCGGCACAAAAAATAATCCAGCAACTGAACCGCCTCCTCGCTGGGAACCGACCTGTCATAAATATCTCCCGCGAGAAGAAGGGCATCAATGCCCTGGTCCTGGATCATCGTAAGAACCTGTTCCAATATATACCGCTGGTCATCAATCATGTTATAATCGTTTACGGATTTACCCAGGTGCAGATCCCCCAGATGCAGTATTTTCATATCGTATCCCTCCTAATGTTTCCTCTCTGTATCCAACAGTTTCGCCCGGATCATCCCGATCTCTTCCGGCAGTACCCCGATCCTGCGCATATAGTTTTCAGCATCACCATACTTCTCCCGGAATAACTGTAAAAACCGGATCATAAACTCCTCTCCCGGAATGATGATGTTGATATCCAGATCAGGGTGATTTTTGCGCGCCAGGGCAAAACGTTTTGCATTACATTCTTTTGTCATCATATAGTTTTCGATGATGTCCTTGTCCCTTACCTCTGCCAGCAAAAGCAAAATGGCAGAGACAACTCCCGACCGGTCTTTTCCCGCCGAACAATGAAACAACACTCCCTGGGGCGCATGGGCGATGCATTGGTATACCTGTCTCATATTGGCGCTGCCTGCTATATTCATATAGCTGACAGGGACGGCTTCTATGGATTCCGCCACACCGCTTCCCTCCTCGATGGGAATGTTATAATATGCAAAGGGCGCCCTGCTGGCAAAAGGGCTTGGCAGATGGGATGTAACTTTCTTTGTTCGCATATCTATGATAGTGGTAATCTTTCTTTCTAATAAATACGCGATATCTCCGCTGCTTGGGTGCTTTTGCTCATCGCTTCGGAGCAGCGAATGAACCTTTGTCATTTTCCCCTGCTTTGTTCTGTATCCCCCCAGCTCTCTGGTATTTAACGTGGTTTCCAGCAGACTCTCTGCCCTTTTTTTCCACGCCCAGTCATAGGCATCCACAAAGCTTTTTCCCTCTCTCCATGCCTGTAACTCTTTATCACAAATATCACATGCCCTCTGTATAAATATATCTGCCATCTCTTTCGTAAAGAAAAAAATGTCCCCATCGGAAAAAGCGGTAAAATCGGACTTCTGATCATCATACAAACGATGGATGCCAAAAGGATACAGGGCATTTATAGGTTCTTTTTCAAAATCATCGGGTATGGACAGTTCATTTCCCAGCCCATATTTTTCTATTATATATGAGTTAATCAGACGGTAATCGTTGTGAAGCCGTTCAATATTCCCGGCGGCGGTCGGATTCCAATGATATTCGTTATACACAAAGTCCCGATATACCAGGTCCTGTACCAGATGCAGATAATAACCAAGATATAAACGGTCTTCCTTCATCCGCTCCCCATAACCTTCTTTGAAACTTGTAAGATCATAAGTTACCCATCCGCCGCCACGGATACGAATTTTCAAATGGCTTTCATGTGAGGTGTCACCTTCTCTATAAACGTCTGGTAACACTGCTCCCAGCAGCAATCGGTTCCTGTCTTTAATTTCCCATTTTTCAGCAATTATCTTGGTAACTGCCATGTGCATGATCCGGGATGCCATCTTTTTTCACCGTCCCATCGTTATGTATATATAGAAGAAAAAGGCATTGATCCGCCAATCATTGCCTTTCTGTTTCATATGTTATCGGACATTTTCATAATGAGTCCACATTCTTATAATTTTTACAACTCCATCATATTCCTTTCCATTTTCATCGCAGAATCCATCACAATTAGGCAAAACTTGATAAACAAGACGATGCTGCATATTTATCCTTCTAGAGTAAAAACCAGAAAGGTTTCCCATTAATTTCTCATAGGATGGCGGGGTTTCATAGGGGTTTACTTTTAAAATATCCAAAAGCCGTATAACTTTTTGTTTTAGCCCAGATCTTTCGATCAATCTTCGGTCATTCATTGCCTGCGGAGAAAAGAATATCTTATACATTACCAATCGTCACCGTACTCTGTACAATCTTCCAGAGAAGTGTTTCCACCTTCAATAATAGTTTCCGCTAAACCCGGAATATTATTTAAATAAATTGTTTCCTGCAACGCTCTATAATCATCCTCTGAAATCAAAACAGCATTACCATTTTTTCCAACAATAAGTGTAGGATCACTGTAAGCATTTACGTTTTCCACAAGTTTGTACAGATCCTTTCTTGCATTTGTTATATTTATTGTAGACATAGCAAATCTCCTTTAATTTATGAATTATTTCTAAAATATATTAGTCATTTATTTATTTGGTGTAAATTCTATCATTTATATTCTGTAGTGATATATTCAGTAGTTGATTATTTAATGTATTTTATAAGTATTCTATTGTTTATTTAATTTATTATTCTATTTGGTATTTTAAATTTTATTATATATTGTGCTATGTCTTTTTACATTATAGCGTACGCATTAACGTACGTCAAGGTTTTTTAAGATTTTTCTAAATTCCTTTTTCCAAATTACTTGAATTTTTCCCTGTTTTGTTTTATGATATGTTATGTACATAATTTGACAAAATCATTGTACGAAATAAAAAGAAAAAGGAGAACACTATGAGAAAACTTGCATTAGTATTGACATGTACTTTTTTATGCCTGGCAGGCTGTGCTTCAGAACAGCCATCTAACCCGGTAAAATCATCCATCGAGAACAATGCTGGAGACAGTAACAGCAGTGCGGCAACGGATACCCCTGCCCCGACAGAGTCGCCGGCGCCAGCAGCTGAAATGCTGTCCCTTGGAAAGAAGGCAACTCTTGGTGATTGGAAGATCTGTGCGAAAAAGGCTGAGGTCAAAAATAAGATCATGACAGGCAAATACCTTTATTTCAAACCAAAAAAAGGAAATACTTTCGTTGTCATTTCCATGTCTGTAAAAAATAATGGAGAAAAGGCGGAAGCTCTTCTTCCTAGTATCGGTTATCAAAACACAATGATCACTGCCACTATTTCTTCTAAGGATGGAGATGAATTTAAACCCTCAGCACTTACAGGTTATGATAAGGATCTCGCCGGTAAAACCATCGAGGCTTCGGCTTCCAAAACTGGCGTGGTAGCTTTTGAAGTACCTAAAAAGGTTGCAAAGAGCAAAAAAGACCTGACTTTAAAAATCGGTACAGTAGCTGAGAGTATTACATATACACTGAAATAAAGTCCAGTTCGGATATCCATTTGCTGTGAATTAAATATAAAATGGGGTAATGCTGGTAATCCAGCACGACCCCGTTTTATATTATTAAAAGAAACTTGAAGATAACGTCAAGTTAATCCACTGAAATATTCTCACCCTTCAGACCGTTAAAAGCACCGGCGATACCTGCCTCTTCGTGTCCGATGAGCCATTTATTTCTTGCTGCCAGAAGTTTATCTTCTTTCGCTCCCTCCGGTTTCACTTCAAGATCAAGGTTGGTGTCTTTGGGAAGGACAACAACACAGCGGAACTCCTGTCCATCCACGCTGCATGGTGCATAGTGAAGTGTGGTGGCATATACTTCGATCATGGTTCCCTTTGGTACCAGAAATGCCTCGATGTTTTTTGTGTCATAGGTAAAATCAGCTTCGATATCCTGCTGCATGCCAATGAGGAGTATAAGGTCTGTAGCGGCTACATTTACCTCAGAAGAACGATGATACTCAACTGCATTCAGCAGACGGTTGTGTCCGTTGCAGTATCCGATCTGGATCGGAAGTCCTCCGTACAGACTGTCGGTGAAGGTTTTCATAATAGGAAGCGCTTCAAGCTCTGCCACCGATGGTTCATAAACCACATCTTCCGGGCAAGGCATCTCCTGCATTTTGTCAATCAGTTCTGCCACATTGTAGTCTGCGGTAAGAATCCGTCCGTATTTCTGAAAAGATGGATCTGTTACGTTTTGAATCTTGATACTCATAAAAAATACCCTCCTGAACATTTTATGTACCAGCAGCTACTCCTGTCGTGGCTGCCGTTTAACTTAATTTTATTATATAACGAAACTAGGATTTGTACAAGCGTAATATAACTTCTGCCCTACCAGTTTTTCATGATCCATTTTCCAGATTTGGACAGGTCTCCCTTTTTGATATTTCCGGTCTTCTGGCAGCTGCTCTTGATCAAGGCAGAAGTCTCATTTTTGTTGGAAATATTCCAGGCGATGCGACCGATCTTATACTTTTTCAGAAGTTTCATCCACTTCCCAGCCTCTTTCTTATCTAAGGCGCCATTTCCGGAGGCATCACAGATGGAGAATTCGGTAACAAGAATCGGTAGACCTGACTGATTTGCCTTTTTGAGCTTATCCCGGATCCAGTCCTTATGGGTCGCCGCATAAAAATGCAGGGCATACATGATATTTTTCTGATTCTTAATCGGATTCTGCGCCACAATATCCACATCCTGGGACCAGGTCGGTGTTCCTACGATGATAATGGCTTTTTTGTCATATTTTCGTATCAAGGAGATCATCTTGGAGGCATAGGGTTTGATATCTTTTTGCCAGGTGACATTTCCGTTGGGCTCATTACAGATCTCGTACAGGATATTGGTCTGGCCCGCATATTTTTTGGAAAAATAGGTAAAGAACTCTTTTGCCTTCTTTTGATTGGTCTTTGGATTTCCGTCGGATAAAATATGCCAGTCGATCACCACATACATTCCGAGATCTGTGGCGGCTTGAATCCCCTCTTCCACCTTCTTATAAAGAGATTTGCTGTAGCCGGCTGCGTCATCGCTGTAAAAAGCGAGACGGACCGTATTGGCTCCCATCTTCTTAAAACTCTGAAAGCAGGACTTGTTCACATACTGGGGATACCAGGCGATGCCATGGGTACTTACGCCTTTTAAGGTTATGGTTTTGCCTGATGCATTCACGATCCGGGTTCCCTTGACCTGCAGGGGAGAAGGTTTTGCCGCCGCCTGGCTGGCAGCCGCCCGGATGCCCAGAGCAGCTGTCAGGATCACAGCAGTAAATACACTGAATAATATGATTTTTTTCTTCATGGATATTCCCTCTATTCTATACAAGCATTTATTATTCAACAAGTGTTGTTTTCCCTGCTGTCAGCTTGATCAGGTGTTTCCGGTCAATCTCAACCCACAGATCCGTTGCCGTGGGATTATAAATCCGGGTGGCATCAGCAGAAAATACAAGATTCTGGTAGGCAGTATGATAATCGTAAAGTTCTCCGTTGGTGGCATACCAGATCTCATCCCTTCCGGATACGCTCTGGAACAGATCTTCGATCAGATGCCAGTTATCCTGCTGGTCAAATTCAAAAGTATGTCCCCACACATAAAACATATAGGGCTGCTCTTCCACGCTGTCCTTCAGAAATTGTTCTGTCAGTTCCGGCAGGCGTTCATCCGCCTGATGGCAGGTGGGATGGAGTTCCAGCCAGCGTTCCGGCAGAGAAAACTCGTAGGTACTGTGTACGGTTCGGGCATAAGTAATCCCGGCCTCTTCTAACAGCTGCATCAAATCTTCATCATACCAACCATAGGGATAGGCAAATCCAGTAATGATCCGCTGGTACATCTGTTCCAGTTTCCGGCGGCATTTTACCAGATCCTCCATCTGCTGGATCTTTGGCGTACAGGTCATTTTTGTGTGGTTAAACCCATGGTTTGCCACCTCGATCAACTCATGATCATAGAGCTCCAGCGCTTTTTTCTCTGTGACATTGATATAGGTCTCCCCCTCTGGGAAGACAGCATCTTCTGCCGCAAACCAGTTAGGGATGATATTAAAGGTTCCCTTGATATTATACTGCTTCATAAGCTCAATGAGTCTCTCATCCTGGGTTGTATTGTCATCGTAGCTGATGGTAAACGCTTTTTTCTTTCCCTCAGGAAAACGTAAATACATTTCATTCATGATGTCTTCTCCTCTTCATATTTCTCTGCAAGTTTGGGCGCACACGCCCAAACTTGCAACACAAACAATTTGTGACTAAAAACACCGGGCTGGTCTCATCTCCGATTCGGTTCGTGCTGAACAAGCGCCACTGGCGCTTAGCACCGCTGCTACGCAGCTTTACCAGCCCTCCACCATTCGGAACTCTCGCACTGCCCACCGCATCGCTCCGTTTCTCATGACTTTGCTCACTGTTTTAGTCACTTTTTCCGCAATGACTGGACAGCATCTAAAAATGGCGCCTGATTCATATAGATAAACAACGACCGGGAATAGGAATAATTCTCCACACATTTCCAGTCCTCATCGTCCAGGATCACATTATTTTCTGAGTCAATATATATCGCTTCCGTTTCACCCTTTGTGATATGCATCACATAGTCGCAGAGCTGAAATACCACATCTGCCTGTTCCCTGTTTTCGCAGGCTTCCAGAGATGGATTCAGGGAACAGAGAAAATGTGCTGTCTGTTCTGCCCGCTCCTGGTTCCCATCTGGGACTATATAAAAGGATTTTTTATCTTTGAGAAAATCCCTTAGTTTATCATCATTGGCATCATTCTCCATTATTTTCCCATCGGATGCCTTCCCTCTCACTCCCCGGATGGCATCATAAAAGGCATAGGAAATGGTCTGCATGACATTGTGCTCTTCTCTGTACATGCTCTCATACAGGGAGTCAAACACCGCACTGAGGATCCGGTAACTCATGGTCTCCAGTTTTTCATCCGGTGTGTAGCGCATAAAGAAATTCAGACGGTTGCGCCACATATAATAATTGATAAAGGTATTGGCTGGTCTTGTATTGGAACCCATCTTATGTAATACGACGCTGTTTTTGACAGTAACTGCCCGAAATCCAGCCAGAGTAAACCGGTAGATCCACTCCATGTCGTCCCAATAGATGAAATTATCCTCCGGCATGATGCCGATATCTGTGTTTTTTATACAGCTGGTACGCAGCATCACGCTGCAGGTGGCAATGGTGTCACAAACCTTAACCTCTGGAATAGTTCCATCATCCAGAAAATCCGCAAAATGGGTAATCGCCGTATAATTTTCAAAGTCAATATCCAGTCCATACTGCTGTACGTATTCCGGATAATCCATATGGTATACGATGGAACCAGCAGCGCCGGTATCCTGGTGGCTGTCCAGGTATTCTGCCAGCGCCCCCACCGCATTTTCATCCACCAGCACATCATTATCCAGGCAGTACAGATATTCGTAATCCTCTTCCAGAACTTTTCGGATACCGGTATTAAAACCCCCGGATCCACCCAGATTTTCTGAGTTCACCAGCAGGGTTACCTGTTCCCCATATTGTTCCCGGACGGCTTCCACAGAACCATCCGTGGAGGCATTGTCAACCACATAAATATCAAAATCATCCGTTTTTGATTCCAGTACGCTCTGGATACAGTTGACGACATACTCCTTCTTATTATAATTGCATATTACAATGCCGATCTTTTTCATCCCGGTATCCTCCTTTGAAATGTTAGAGCCAGCTCAATGGCGCCAATTTGAGCCAATGAAAAAGGGTGTCCTGGAACTAAACCTGGCAGTCAAGCTGTCATAAGTTCTGTGGACACCCTTCAATCACTGATATGATTATTTCTTCATCTCTGTCTTAAGCATCTCTGTCAGCTGTGGAACGACCTTATTCAGATCACCTACGATACCATAATCGGCTACATCAAAGATCGGAGCATCCTCATCCTTATTGATGGCAACAATGATATCTGCCTCTTCCATTCCTGCTGTATGCTGAATAGCACCAGAAATTCCGATGGCAAAATATACGTTCGGACGAACGGTCTTTCCAGTCTGTCCAACCTGACGGTCTACCGGAAGCCACTCATTTTCCACAACAGCACGGGAACAGCTTACGGTTCCACCGATCACCTCTGCCAGATCCTCCAACAGTTTGAAGTTTTCTTTTGAACCAACACCACGTCCACCGGATACAAGGATCTTTGCATCCATAATGTCCACTGTATCGTTCACTTCTTTCATCACGTTGAGAATCTCAACATATTTATCGTTTGGAGTAAAGCCTGGGTTATAATTGATCACTTCTGCCTTGGCGCCTGCTTTTGGCTCGATCTTCTGCATAACACCTGGACGAACGGTAGCCATCTGAGGACGGTTATCCGGACATGCGATGGTAGCGATAGTATTTCCACCAAATGCAGGACGAGTCATAAGAAGCTGGTTGTGTTTCTGCTCATTTTCTTTTCCAGGAACTGCATTGATCGGGAAGTCACCGATCTCAAGTACGGTACAGTCTGCGGTAAGACCAGTAGCCACACGAGCGGACACACGAGGACCGAGGTCACGGCCGATCGCTGTCGCACCTACCAGCATGATATCAGGTTTGTACTCATTGATCACAGAAGCAAGGGCATGAGTATATGGCTCTGTCCGGTAATCTTTCAGTTCTGGATCATCCACAACGATTACCTTGTCGGCGCCATACTCAGCTAATGTATCTACAAGACCGGAAACACCGGAACCAACCAGAACGGCTGTCACATCGGTATTTAAGTCTTTGGCAAGCTCATTTGCTTTTCCAAGCAATTCCAGAGCGATTCCACTTATTTCATTGTCTACCTGCTGTGCATAGACAAATACACCTTTATATTCTTCTAAATTCATGATTGCCTCCTTGTTTACTTAGATTACATGTTTCTCTTTTAATTTCTCAACAATATAACTTGCACCTTCTGCGCCGTCCAGAGCCACTTTTTCACCAGCGCCCTTACGAACTTTGTCAGAAGCCTTTGCAATCTTTGTCGGAGAACCTTTCAGACCAAGGTTGGAATCATCCACATCCTTTAAGTCTGCCCTTCCCCAAACCGTAATCTCTTTGTCATAGGCATCAAAGATTCCGCCAGGAGTCATGTAACGTGGCTCATTTAATTCAGAAAGAGCAGTGATCAGACAAGGCATTTTTGCCTTCAATTCATGACTTCTGTCATCATACTGACGCTGTACGATCACATAGTCGCCATCGATCTTAATATCCTTAGCATAGGAAATAACCGGAATATCAAGATGCTCGGAGATCTGAGGTCCTACCTGGGCGGTATCACCGTCGATCGCCTGACGTCCTGTAATGATCAGGTCATAGTCGATATTGCGAAGAGCACCTGCGATCGTTGTGGAGGTTGCCCATGTATCCGCACCACCAAGCACACGGTCTGTCACAAGGATTCCCTTGTCAGCGCCCATTGCCATTGCTTCACGAAGAACTTCTTCTGCTTTGGGAAGTCCCATGGTAAGAACGGTAACCTCTGCACCGTTCTGCTCTTTGATGCGAAGTGCTGCTTCCAGACCAGCCTTATCATCCGGGTTCATAATTGTAAGCATTGCACCTCTGTCAAGTGTACCATCCGGATTGAATTTTACTCCGCCTGCTGTGTCAGGTACCTGTTTTATACAAACTACTATTTTCACGATATGAACCTCCTTATTTCAATAAGTTTCCAGAGATAACCATACGCTGAACTTCTGATGTTCCTTCGTAAATCTCTGTAATCTTCGCATCACGCATCATACGCTCTACGTCGTACTCTCGGATGTAACCATAACCACCATGTAACTGAACTGCTTTTGTTGTCACTTCCATAGCAACCTCAGCAGCATATAATTTAGCCATTGCAGCTTCTACACTATAAACTTTCTGTGTCTCTTTTGCTTTCGCTGCTTTATATACGAGATGTTTGGCAGCCTCTACCTTTGTCGCCATGTCAGCCAGCTGGAACTGTGTGTTCTGCTGTGCTGCGATGGAACGGCCAAACTGTTTTCTTTCTTTTACATAAGCTACCGTCGTCTCCAGAGCACCCTCAGCGATACCAAGTGCCTGAGCGGCGATACCAATACGTCCGCCATCCAGTGTGTGCATGGCGATCGGGAATCCTCTTCCCTCTGGTCCAAGAAGATTCTCTTTCGGGATATGGCAGTCCTCAAAAATCAATTCATATGTAGCTGAACCGCGGATACCCATTTTCTTTTCTTTTGTACCAAATGAGAAGCCTGGAGTTCCTTTTTCTACAATGAATGCCGAGAAATTCTTTTTCTTTCTGCCGCGTCTGTCCTCTGTCACGCTGGTGATGGCGATCACGATATAAACATCTGCCACTTCACCGTTGGTAATGAAACATTTGGAGCCATTGAGCACCCACTCGTCACCATCTAAAACCGCTTTCGTCTGACAACCCTGGGCATCGGTTCCGGCACCTGGCTCAGTCAGGGCAAAAGCACCCAGTTTTTCACCTTTTGCCAGCGGTGCGAGATATTTCTGCTTCTGCTCTTCCGTACCATAAGTCATGATCGGATCACAGCAAAGGGATGTATGGGCAGATACGATTACGCCTGTCGTACCACATACTTTAGAGAGCTCCTCCACGCACATAACATATGTCAAAGGATCGCATCCCTGTCCGCCGTACTCCTTTGGTATCGGAATTCCCATGAAACCATATTTCTGCATTTTTTCCACTGTCGCCATCGGGAATTTTTCTGTTTCGTCGGTTTCCTGAGCGAGTGGTTTCGCTTCATTTTCAGCAAATTCTTTAAACAAAGATCTTGCCATTTCATGTTTCTGATCTAAAGTAAAATCCATTGTTAATGAACTCCTTTCTAATTATTTGCTGTAGTCAAAAAATCCCTTGCCAGTCTTGCATCCCAGTTTTCCGGCGCGAACCATTTTTCTGAGAAGCGGTGATGGTCTGTATTTGGAATCACCTGTTTCTGCGTAGATGACTTCCATAATGGCAAGGCAGATATCGAGACCAATGTAATCGCCAAGATGCAGAGGTCCCATCGGATGATTACATCCAAGGATCATCGCAGTATCAATATCCTCAGCGCTGGCAACTCCTGCTTCAAGAACGCAGATTGCTTCATTGATCATCGGGATCAGGATACGGTTTACGGCAAATCCAGCAGCCTCATTAACCTGTACTGGTGTTTTTCCGATCTGTTTTGAGATCTCAATGATCTTGTCATTCATCTCATCCGGTGTGTTCTCTCCGCGGATCACTTCAACCAGCTTCATTCTGTCAGCCGGGTTAAAGAAGTGCATTCCGATCATCGGACGGTCCAGACCAGCTCCCATCTCTGTGATAGAAAGAGAGGAAGTATTGGAAGCAAACATACAGTCAGCGGGAACGATATCCATCAGTTCTTTGAATGTTGCTTTCTTGATATCCATATTCTCCGGAGCAACTTCTACGATAAGATTACAGTCTGTACAAATATCTTTCAGACCAGTCTTGATCTTGCCAAGAATCTCCGTTGCCTTTTCCTGTGTGATCTTCTCTTTTTTCACAAGGAAATTCAGGTTCTTCTCAATCTTTGCTTTTCCGCCATCTGCAAATTCCTGCTTGATATCACAAAGACGAACTTCCATTCCATCTGTCATTGCAAATGCCTGAGCAATTCCGGAACCCATCGTTCCAGCTCCAATAATACCTACTATCATGTTACGTTCCTCCTAAATATATATTTTTCTTTATTCCACCGGTTTGCACCGGTCGATTTCAAACGAGAGACTACCCCTGCTTATTTTATTTATTCTGAAAAGGAACTACTTTTAATTTTTTCTCTTTGTCCTTCTCTAAGAAATTGCCCATTCCGGCTTTCTGGTCTTCTGTCTCAAAGCAGTCGCCGAAGAGTTTCTCTTCGATCACGATCGCCTGATCCATATCTACCTGCAGACCGTCGTTGATGGCTTTTTTGCAGTTGCGGACAGCGATTGGAGCCTGCATGGCGATTCCAGCTGCCATCTTCTTCGCTGCCGGCATCAGCTCTTCCTGAGTATAAACAGCATTTACAAGCCCAACACGATATGCCTCATCTGCTTTGATATTTCTCGCCGTATAGATCAGCTGTTTTGCCATACCAACAGGGATGACGCGCGCCAGTCTCTGGGTTCCGCCAAAACCTGGTGTGATACCGAGACCGACTTCCGGCTGTCCAAATACTGCATTGTCAGAACAGATACGAATATCACAGCTCATGGAAATCTCACAGCCGCCGCCGAGAGCAAAACCATTTACCGCAGCGATAACAGGGATCGGGAATGTCTCCAGCTTGCGGAATACATCATTTCCTTTTTTACCGAATGCCTCTCCCTCTGCTTTGGTCAGTGTACTCATCTCTCCGATGTCAGCACCTGCCACAAAAGATTTGTCGCCTGCTCCGGTCAGGATCAGACAGCGGATCGCATCCAGATCTACCGCATCCAGAGTCGCATCCAGTTCATCCAGAACGGTGCTGTTCAATGCGTTCAATGCTTTGGGACGGTTGATGGTAATAATACCAACTTTGTCCTCTACGTCATAAGTAATGAATTCCATATCGGGAACTCTCCTTTCCATTGATTATGTTTGAATGGAGCGCTTCGCCGCATAAAGCTCAGCCACCATATAAACAGTCCATATGCCAGAGGTTGTTCCCCTCTGGCATAGAACCAAAATGCTTTTTATCAGTCGCGCTCAACGATGGTAGCACAACCCATTCCACCACCGATACAAAGTGTTGCAAGACCTTTCTTGGCATCGCGTTTCTGCATTTCATGAAGAAGTGTCACAAGAATACGGCATCCGGATGCTCCTACTGGATGTCCGAGTGCGATCGCACCACCATTTACATTCAGCTTCTCAAGATCAAAGCCAAGGTCTCTTCCCACAGCGATAGACTGTGCGGCGAATGCCTCATTTGCCTCGATCAGATCCATATCTGCCACGCTGAGTCCGGTCTTGTTCATAACTTTCTGTGTAGCAGCAACTGGTCCGATACCCATAATCTTCGGATCTACACCAGCCAGGGCGCCGGCAACAAAAGTAGCCATCGGTGTCACACCGAGTTCTTTTGCTTTTTCCTCGCTCATAACAACAACAGCTGCCGCACCATCATTGATTCCGGAAGCGTTACCAGCGGTAACAAAACCATCTTTGTTGATTGGACGAAGTTTGGAAAGACCTTCCATGGAAGTACCAGGACGTGGTCCCTCATCTTTGTCAAATACAACAGTCTGCTTTCTCTGTTTTACTTCTACTGGAACGATCTCATCATCAAATTTTCCTGCTTCCTGAGCTGCAACTGCCTTATTCTGGCTGTTTACTGCAAACTCATCCAGCTCTTCACGGGTCAGTTTCCATCTGTCGTCAGCACAGATGTTGTCTGCTGTCTGGATCATATGGTAGTCATTGAATGCATCCCAGAGAGCGTCGTTTACCATTGTATCTACAATCGTATTGTTGTTCATTCTGTAACCGAAACGTGCCTGTTTCAGAGCATATGGAGCCATGGACATGTTCTCCATACCACCTGCTACAACAATATCTGCATCCCCTGTCTGGATCATCTGAGCAGCCATATTGACACAGTTCAGACCGGAACCACACACAACATTCACCGTTACCGCGGGTGTCTCAATCGGAAGACCTGCATTGATAGAAGCCTGACGTGCTACGTTCTGGCCTAAACCAGCCTGGATCACACAGCCCATGTATACATGGTCAACCTGTTCCTTTGGAACACCTGCTCTCTTAAGAGCCTCTTCAATCACGATAGAACCCAGCTTCTGTGCCGGAGTCGTACTGAGTGTACCCCCCATTGTTCCGATCGCAGTACGGCAAGCGCCTGCTAAAACTACTTTCTTAGACATGATAAATATATCCTCCTTAATAAAATAATTATTTTATATGTGCCGGAAATATTTCCGGTTTTATATCGTGAGTTTATCAAACATGACTGCCCTTATCGCTTTCTGTAACTGACATGAGAGATACCTGTCATCTGGCATATTTTTTTCTTAACATCTTTTCCACAGCCTCCGGCACCATATTGGACACATCGGAGCCATAGGAAGCCACCTCTCTCACAATGGTAGAACTCAGAAAAGCATATTCGAGGCTTGTCGTAAAAAACATCGTATCGATATCCGGATCCAGACTGTGGTTTGTCTGGGCGATCTGCATCTCCGATTCAAAATCTGAAACAGCACGGAGACCACGGATCATAACCTTTGCCTCCACACTCCTGGCAAAATCCACCGTAAGCCCGTCAAAGGTCTGTATTTTGACATTGGGAAATTCTTTTGTCGTATCCTCAAGCATATGAACCCTTTCCTCTAAGGTGAAGAGAGGATTTTTACTGTTGTTTTTTAAAATAGCTACAATGACCTCGTCTACCACCTTCGATGCCCTCTTGATAATATCAAGATGTCCATAGGTTACAGGATCAAAACTGCCAGGATATACTGCTTTTATCATAAGAATCTCCCTTATCAGGCTTATACCGGATTACTTTGTTAATTTTTTCACAATGCGTTGTCCCACCACTCACAATACCTATAATAACATTCCTGTTTGAAGTTGTCAAACAATTATCAATCTAAAATTCATATATTTTTTAACCTGTTCTTAAGTTAACCTCAACGTCGCCAATTTTAATTACTTCGACTTTAGCTCAATGGCGTAAATCTGGATTCACTAGGCTACTTTACCGTAACCTGAACCTTCTTATAGACCCCGCTCTGGGCATAGGCAAAGATCGTACATTTTCCCTTTTTCTTCGCCTTTATGACGCCCTTTTTGGAGACGGTGGCTGTCTGGGGACGGCTGGATTCATAACTGACTTCCCGGTGGTGCCTCAGCGGTTTGGACTCTTTGATCTCTTTTGCCTTGATACGCCATGTCTTACCTGTCTTTAAGGTAACTTTATTCTTGTTCAGCTTTACGGACTTGGCGTTTCCGTTCTTTCCGCCCTTCGTGATGACGTGGATCGTCTTGGAGACGGCGATGGTCACCTTCTTCCCATCGATGACCTTATAGGCCCGGACCATATATTTATAATAAGTGCCCTTTTTGCATTTCCGGTCAATGTAGGATTTTTTATTTCCGCTCTTTATGTCTTTCTTTAGTTTGTATTCGTAGATCCATTTCTTGGTGTTGCAACGGTTTCCGTATATCTCGTAGCCGTCTGCTCCCTTCACCCGGTTCCAGGTCAGTTTGATGTTTTTCTCCGTGATCTGGGACGCCCGTGCCTGGATCCTGGCAAAATATGCTCCCTTTATGTCTTTATCGGTCTTCTGGGACCGTATGGTCTGCTCTGTCACAAGGATCGTATCCATGGAGACATCCAGTTCCTTTGCCGCCGCCTGGATCTTCACTGCCGTATCCGGGGAGACGCCCAGTCCGTCCGTGATGTCAGAAAGGTCTTTGTCTGGAAGGGGCGTTAGGGAAGCCTTTGGTGTTGGTGCGGGGGACGGTGTCGGTGCCAGGGATGGGATCGGTTCCGGGGCAACGGAAGGCGCTGGTGTCTCGGTAGAGACTGGTGTCGCCGATGGCGTTGGTGCTTCCGTCGAAACTGGTGTCTCTATCGGTCTGGGCGGCTCCGGAGTGCCTGTCGGGGTGGGAGTTAGGGCAGGTGTGGGTGCAGGTTCCGGAGTGGGCTGGAGTTTTTCCGAAAAAGTTACGAGAATTGTATGGCTGCTCTGGATACTGGGAATCCTGTAGGTATTTCCTTCTGCCTGTTTTTCTTCTCCGTCGATGGTAAAGGTATAGGAGCCGGACTCTGAAGGCTGGAAGGTAAGCAGGACATCTTCGCCACTATTCACCATCATCTCTATGGAAGCATTCCCGTCAGTGGTAACTGTCGTTTTTGATGTTTTCAGGGTCACTGCACCAGTGCCGCTTGTATTAACCTTGAGGTCATATGTAATCAAGGTTCCTTCTGCGGTGATCACAATATTTCCGTCGATGGAGTCTTTGAAAATCACAAGATTACCCGTATCTGGATCGTATGAATAGTCTGTCCCGGGAACGGCTTCCCGACCTCCTACCGTTATATGAATGGTATCTGGCGGCTGATATTGCTTTCCCTCATCCTCCCTTCCACTCAATGTGGCAGTATAGTCCCCTTCTGTATTTTTCCATACTAAACTATCATTACTGCTGTTAAGATGGCTCAGACGGTTTTCCACCTGATATGCCCGCCCGATTTTCCAGTCATACCAAAGGTTATCTTCGGTATCTCCGTCTTCCACAGCCAGATATACCTTTGCAACCTCATCTAAAGTCGGTGTTGTCTTATCAGATAACAACGTATGATCTGCCGAATAAAAGAAAAGAGCACGCTCCGAATCAATGGGATAAAATGGTGAGCTTTGTCCCAGTGTCACTGGAGTTATATTACCATCAGCTCCCTCCCCTTCTTTCAATATAATATTTAAGGCCTGGATCGGACAATCCCCAAATATCACTTTAAAATATATATCTACCCCTGTATTTCCCTCTGCATTATCTAAAACAATTCCATTGGGAAGAGTTACCTCTTTGAGGTTTGTACATCCCAAAAATGCACCAGACTTCAGCTTATCCACACCAGAGGGAATAGTTATCTTTTCAAGTGATGAACAGCCTCTGAATGCAAATACTTCAATTCTAACGACACTGTCTGGAAGTATTATGTCTTTTAATTTTGTACAGGTCATAAATGCCTCTTCCCCTATTAACGTCACCTCTCCAGAAAAAGTTACTTTTTCAAGATTTTGGCAGAACTTAAAAGTTTGAGTGCCTATTCCTTTTATACCTTCTGGCAGATGGATTTCCTTTAAACTCTTACAATTATAAAATACGCGAGGACTTATTTGTATCAGACCATCCGGGAGAAGGATCCTCTCCAGACTTTGGCATTCATAAAAGGCATTATCCCAAATCTTTGTTACATCATCTGGGATAGTTACCTTTTGTAGATTCTGGCAGCCATAGAAAATATTCATCGGAAGTTCCGTTATGCCTTGAGGAAGAACTGCTTCACGCAAGCTGGCACAGCCTTTAAAAGCACTTTCTCCAATACTAGTTATCTGATCAGGTAAAATTACTTCCTGGAGACTGGTGCAGCCTTTAAAAGCACTTTCTCCGATACTAGTTATCTGATCAGGTAA
>CAQOJF010000001.1:0-87975 GCA_948848225.1 uncultured Eubacterium sp. | reverse complement strand
AATTACTTCCTGGAGACTGGTGCAGCCTTCAAAAGCACTTTCTCCGATACTAGTTGTCTGATCAGGTAAAATTACTTCCTGGAGACTGGTGCAGCCTTCAAAAGCACTTTCTCCGATACTAGTTATCTGATCAGAAAAAAACACTTCCTGAAGGCTGGTGCATTGATAAAATGCATAATTTCCTATCTCTTGGATCCCATCCGGAAGGATTACAGTCTGAAGTTTGCTACATTCAAAAAACGCACTATTGCTAATTTTTTCCAATCCCGTCGGAAGCTTCACTGTTACCAGACTTTTTGGGAAATTGCGGCCACTCTGTGATCCTATTGGAAGTCCTCCATCACTTATAACTCCTTCCTCTGCCAATAAACTAGTAAGATTGGAAAAACCAGTGGATACAGTACTTGAATCATTCCCGCTGTTATTAAAAATATGACTCCAATCTCTATTTGTTATTGTACCACTTAAAGCCTTTAGGCATGTTATATCAGGATATTTTATGTTCTTTGATAACAATGCCGACTGCAGACCGTCTCCTGTTACTTCCATTTGAATTTCCCCACCATCTTCCGTCACAACAGTGACCTGCCAAGTGGTAAGGCTCTTCTCCTGTGCTCTCAATGTTATGGTCATGCCAGACATTAATGTAATAGTTAATGTCACAATAACGATAACCGCAATCCATCTTCTGAGCTTCTCCCTTAACCTCAATTTCATCTTCATTTCTTTTCCCTCCACTACTGATTCTCCATATTGTCTACTATTATATAATAATCCCTTAATTTGTACAAGTCTATGATACTCCAAAAAACACAGGCAAATTTCTCTTGACCGTGCATTTTATGAATGATAGAATGTAAATTAAATGAAATATGGAAATGAAACTATTTATGAGCATAAGGAGGATATTGGAACGATGGATTTTGAAGCAATATACCAAAGTAAACTTACGACTGCCACAGAGGCGGCAAAGGTCATCCAATCTGGTGACTGGGTAGATTATGGATGGACTGTCACCACTCCTGTCGCTGTTGACAGGGAGCTGGCTAAAAGAATGAAGGACCTTACGGATGTGAATTTCCGTGGAGGTATCCTTATGTGGGAGCCGGAAATATTTAAGATCGAAAATCCATGGGAGCATTTTTCATGGAATTCCTGGCATATGAGCGGGATTGAGAGAAAAGCAGCCGCGAAGGGGTTTGCTTTTTATGCACCAATCCGTTATTCGGAACTTCCAAGGTATTACCGGGATTTATCCTGTCCTTCCCGGGTCGCTGTCTTTCAGGTGACGCCGATGGATTCCCACGGCTATTTCAATTTTGGACCAAGCGCTTCCCATCTGGGAGCCTGCTGTGAACGTGCCGAGACAATCATCGTAGAGGTAAACGAAAATATGCCAAGATGCCTTGGCGGAAAGGAAGAAGGCATTCATATTTCGAAGGTTGATATGATTGTAGAGGGAGACAATCCTGCCATCGCGGAAATGGGTGGAGCGGCAGCGGCCACAGAGGTAGACCAGGCAGTGGCTAAGCTGATCGTGGAAGAAATTCCAGACGGCGCCTGCCTCCAGCTGGGGATCGGCGGCATGCCTAATGCCGTGGGATCGATGATCGCAGAATCAGATCTGAAAGATCTTGGTGTTCATACGGAAATGTATGTAGATGCTTTTGTAGATATTTCCAGAGCCGGAAAGATCACCGGAGCCAGAAAAAATATTGACCGGTTCCGTCAAACCTATGCCTTTGCAGCCGGTACGAAAAAACTCTACGATTTTCTGGACGACAATCCGGAGTGCATGAGCGCACCGGTGGATTATACCAATGACATCCGCTCCATCAGCGCACTGGACAACTTTATCTCCATTAACAACGCCGTAGATATCGATCTGTATGGACAGGTCAATGCGGAGAGTGCCGGGACGAAAAATATCAGCGGCGCCGGCGGACAGCTGGATTTTGTCCTTGGCGCCTATCTCTCTAAGGGAGGAAAAAGCTTTATCTGCTGCTCTTCCACCTTTAAGAACAAACAGGGAGAACTGGTATCGAGAATTCGCCCCACTCTTGCCAACGGTTCCATCGTAACCGATACAAGAGCCAATATCCACTGGTTTGTGACAGAGTACGGAAAGGTGAACTTAAAAGGTCTTTCTACCTGGCAGAAAGCGGAGGCGCTGATCTCCGTAGCCCATCCTCAGTTCCGGGACGATCTGATCAAAGAGGCAGAGAAAATGAATATCTGGAGACGTTCCAACCGATGAGATAGACGGACAAAAAAATTGAAAGAAATTTATAAAGATAAAAGCCAGGCAATTTTCTAATCCGTGCCTGGCTTTTATCTCTTTTATACATGCCGCCACAGGCGGCACAAACAATTTTACGACTCTGTTCGCTATATTAGCCACATTTCTCCAGCAGCTCTTCCCATCTTCTGTCTACTTCCTGCTGGAAGGCTTCGATAAGCTGCTCATTTCCCGGTTTGAAAAGGTGCTTAAACCTTCCCTGACGTTTTAGAAAATCTTCGATCGGCAACTTGTTTTTCGGCTTATAATTCAGGATCCATTTTCCGTTTACAACCTCAAACAGAGGCCAATAGCAGGTCTCTACCGCAGATTTGCACACATCGATGATATCCGGTGAATCATAGCGCCAGCCGCGGGGACAGGGCGCCATAATATTCAAAAATGCCGGACCTTCAGTATAGATCGCCTTTTCAGATTTTGTATAAAGATCCTTCATGTTCCCGATAAAAGTAGTCTGTCCCACATAGGGAATGTTGTGGGCCGCCATAATGGCTGCCAGGTCCTTCCGGCTCTGGGGCTTTCCTTTGGATACTTTGCCGGCTGGCGTCGTCGTCGTGTCGGCAAACATCGGAGTAGCGGATGAGCGCTGAATGCCGGTGTTCATATAGGCACCGTTGTCGTAGCAGACATAGACCATGTCATGTCCTCTCTCCATGGCACCGGACAGGGATTGAAACCCGATGTCATAGGTGCCGCCGTCGCCTCCAAAGGTAATGAATTTATAATTCTCTTCCACCTTTCCGGTCTTTTTCATATAGCGGTAGGCAGCCTCCACTCCGCTCAACGTAGCCCCTGCGTTTTCAAAGGCATTGTGAATATAGCTGTCCTGATATGATGTATAGGGATACATAAAAGAAGAAACTTCCAGACATCCTGTGGCATTTCCCACCACCGCCTTGTCTCCGGGATGAAGTGCTTTCAGAACATTTCTTACCGCAATGGTTCCTCCGCAGCCGGCACACATACGGTGTCCCGGTGCCAGGCGTTCTTCCCTGCCCTGTATTTCCTTGAAATCAAATTGTTGTTCCATGATGTTATACCTCCTTGTCACGCAGACCGATATAACGGTATTTCTCGTTTTTCGCACCGTGTTCTGCCGCTTCTGCCAATTCGTCATATACGTTCTCTACCTGTTCTACCGTCAGATCCCTGCCGGAAAGGCCGTATACATAGTTGATAACCTCTGAAACATTTTTATTGCGGTAAAAGGCGGCTTCCAGCTCTGATCCCAGAGGACCACCATTGGCGCTGTAGCTCTCACAGCGGTCTAAAATCGCTACCGCTTTACACTTTTTCAATGCCTTTGCCATCTCTTTGCCAGGGAAGGGACGAAATACACGGACTTTCAGAAGTCCCACTTTTCTACCCTTCTTTCTCAGCCTGTCCACAGCATCTTTAATAGTTCCGCAGGCAGAACCGATGGCAACGATCGCGTATTCCGCATCTCTTAATTTATATTCTTCAAAAAGGCCATATTTTCTTCCGGTGAGTTCTCCAAATTCCTTCGCCACATCCAGGATCACCTGTTTGGCGCGGATCATCGCCTCCGCCTGTGCCTTTTTTGCTTCCATACAATAATTCGATACCGCATAGGGCCCTACGGCCATCACCTCTTCCGGGTTCAGAAGATAGTGTTCCGGATCATATTCACCCACAAATTTTTTCACCAGTTCGGTATCTTCCAGAGTAATATTTTCTACCGCGTGGCTGGTAATAAATCCATCCTGGCAGATCATGATGGGAAGCATCACATCTTTATGTTCTGCGATCCGGTATGCCTGAATAAAATTGTCATAAGCTTCCTGGTTATTTTCCGCATAGATCTGAAGCCAGCCGGAATCTCTGGCTCCCATACTGTCAGAGTGTTCACTGTTGATATTCAGCGGTCCCGACAGAGCGCGGTTGACCACTGCCATACAGATCGGAAGACGGTTAGACGCCGCCACATATAATACTTCCCACATCAAGGCGAGCCCACAGGAAGAGGTGGCAGTCAGTGCCCTGGCGCCGGCGGCTGACGCACCAATGGCAGCGCTCATAGAGCTGTGTTCGCTCTCCACAGGGATAAATTCAGTATTGATCTCACCATTTGCAATAAAATTGGATACAAATTGTGGAAGTTCTGTAGAAGGTGTGATCGGAAATGCCGGCATAACATCCGGCTCCACCTGTTTGATGGCATGGGCAACTGCCTCATTGCCTGACATTCTCTCTAATTCTGCCATGTTATTTTCCCTCCTTCATTGTGATCGCTCCGAAGGGACATGCTTTTACACAGATGCCGCAGCCCTTGCAGTGAAGCAGATCAAAGGCTTCTCTTTTACCGTTTCTTACTGGAATCGAACTGTCCGGGCAATAGGGAACACAGAGCAGGCACTGTTTGCATTTCTCTTTATCAAAGACTGGTGTGTTGACTCTCCACTCACCGGTTTCAAAGCGTTTTGAAGTTGCCGGTTCATAGATCTGCAGACCCGGCGTCAGATCCTGCCATGGCGTCTTTTCATTGATTTCTTTTGCTCTTAACATATCAGTGCACCTCCTGTAATGCCATGCGGAGTGCCTTCATATTTCCCTCCAGCATCTCCGGTTTTTTGGCAAATTTATGACCAAGGGAAGCTTCCATTTCTTTGATAAACTGATCCTCTTCCATAATTTTGGATATTTTAACAATAGCCGCTAGCATCGGCGTATTGGGGAAATATTTTCCCAGCGTCTTCATGCATACTTTTCTCGCATCAATGGTATACACTCTGCCCTGGTATCCGTGGAGGTATGTATAGATCTCTTCGCTGGAGCGTGAGGTATTGACAAGGATCGCCCCGTCCTTTTTCAATCCTTTTGTGACATTGACAGAGTTCAGCAGAGTCTCATCCACGACTACGACATAATCCGGTTCATAAATATTGGAATGAACCCGGATCTGCCTGTCACTGATCCTGTCATAAGCAGTAATCGGTGCACCCATTCGTTCCGGACCATATTCCGGAAATCCCTGCACATGTTTGCCGGTTTTAAACGCTACATCTGCCAGTAAAAGCGCCGCTGTCTTGGCACCCTGGCCGCCGCGACCATGCCAACGAAATTCAGTTAATCCGTTCACTGTTTTTTCCCTCTTTCTTATGCAATATAATAGTGTCGTTTTAACATAAAACGACACTAACTAAGATTATAATATCATTTATTCCTCTTGTAAAGTATTTTTTAAAAATATCACTTTCACTTCTGTGCCCTTTCCCACTTCGCTGGTTAGAGTAATCTGGGCGTTATGCTGAGCTATAATATGCTTGACAATGGCGAGACCAAGTCCTGTTCCCCCAGTCTGTTTGGAACGGCTCTTATCCACCCGGTAAAAGCGTTCAAATACCCGTTTCTGACTTTTTTCCGGAATACCGATTCCGGTATCTCTTACAGAAAGTTCAACCTGTTCCTGCCCTTCCCTCACCTGTACCTGGACACTCCCCCCGGTATTATTATATCGGATGGCATTGTCACAGAGGTTATAAACCAGCTCCTCCATCATATTTTTATTGGCATAGAGGATACAGCGTTCTCCCGATAACGATATCTGAACCTGGTGCTTTTCAGCGCTGATCTGAAGCATATTGACGCAGTTTACAGCGATCTCATATAGATCTACATCCTCAAATTCAATGGTTTTTTCCATGGCATCCAACTCAGCCAGGCGGATGGTGTCGTTGATCAGCGTCAGAAGACGCTTGGAATTCCGGTGTATCTCTCCGGCAAAACGAGTCACATCCTCCTTTTCCGCCATGCCGTTTTCGATCAGCTCCGCATATCCGGAAATGGCAGTAAGAGGAGTCTTCAGCTCATGAGACACATTCGCTGTAAATGCCTGACGCATACTGGCGCTTCGCATGATATCGGCATGCTGATCCTTGATCTTCTGAATGAAAGGCACCAGTTCCTTATAACCTCCGGTAACATTTACCGAATCCATGTCATCTGCCATCTGCTCGATGGGCTTTATAATGCTCTTAGCAAAGAACTGGGTAAAGATATAGCTGATGATTAGAATGAATATGACGATCCCTAGAATCTCCGGAACAATCCCCAGAAATATGTTGTAAAGGCTGTCCGATTCCTTCGCCACGCGGAGTACACATCCATTGGACAATTTCAGTGCATAATAAAAGGTATCTTTTTTCATCGTGGCAGAATGCCTCACCGAATGGCTTTCTCCCTTCTCAAAGGCCTGCTCCACTTCCGGGCGTTCCCGGTGGTTAGCCATAACTCCGATATCTGCATTGCTGTCAAAATAAACTTTCCCATCCTCTCCGATCAAGGTCACTCTCAGATTAGCGATGTCCTTATGATAAGAAATATGATCCATATCCTGAAAAGAGTTTGTGCTCTCTAACAGTCTGGCGCTGCTGACCAGATTATCCACCACCTCATTGACAAGCAGCTGATAAAAGATCAGCGTGGAAAAAGTGATCGTCAAAAGAATCGTCAGTCCCGCAATCAATAAAAAAGTCCGGTTCAGCTTTGCTTTCATTCCAGCATATACCCCACATTCCGTATGGTTTTAATGCGCCTGCCTTCTTCTCCCAGCTTTTTCCGGAGAGTTTTGATATGCATGTCCAGAGTCCGGGATTCTCCCTCATAGTTGGCGCCCCAGATACGTTCCATGATGCGGTCTCTCGTCAGAACGATACTGGCATTCTGGATCAGAAGTTTCAGAAGTTTATATTCTTTATAGGTCAGCTCACAGGGCTCATCCTTAACAAAAACACAGTGCTTCTCTCCATCAATATAAATATTTCCGATGGCAAGGGATTTCTCCTGTTCCATATCCCGGCTTCTGCGAAGCAGCGCCTTTACCCTGGAGATCAGTTCCATCACCCCAAAGGGTTTGGTGAGATAATCGTCTGCCCCCAGATCCAGCCCCTTTACCTTATCCAGTTCTGATGTTTTCGCAGATACAAAGATCACGGGGATCTTCTGATAATCGGGAATGTTTCTCAGCTTTTTTAATATCGAAAGACCATCCATATCCGGCAGCATAACATCCAGAAGAATCAGATCCGGAACCCGCTCCGCCAGTTTCTGAAAAAATCCCCTGGCGTTTTCAAAGCCTTCTACATTATACCCGCTGTTCTTAAGGGCAAAGCTTTCAATCTCCTGTATATTTGTATCATCTTCAACGATATAGATCAAAGCCATTTATTATTCTCCTTTGACTTGATGTTATAAAGTAATACCAAAGCCCAGGATGGTAAATCTTTTTTCTTCGTCACCCGGATGCATTACGATCCTTACCCGGTGTTCTCCACTCTTCCCGTCATTGAGAATGATCTGTGGATTTGAATGATTCCAGCCATTCACCAATGGATCCGGCGTCAGCACCAGCGTATCATCTACATAGACATCCGCCTTCCCAAAGACAGTACTTCCGGAATCTTTCGAAACCAGAATGATATTCCGGCAATTCACTGTCATAGCAAATTCGGCATCTTTCGTTCCCTCTGCCTTTGCCCATCCATTCTCTAACACCGGACTGGCTGTCAGATCCATATTCCGCTCCACAAACTGAATCTCTGGATCCTTCGCATCGAAACCCCGGTTTACGACATCGCTGGCATACTTATCGATATTTGTGGCATCCATCAGGAAAATATTTTCAAACTCACATCCCTTTACCGGCGGTTTTGAAAAATCACTGTCTGTGGCAGGACATTCTGCCTCATCTGCCTTGCGGAACAGGTGGATCAGGCAGTCTGCCATCACCCGGTGTCCATCGTTTGTCGGATGGTAAATATCATAAAAATACTGGCGTTTGGAGATCACAGTATCCTTCTTATACTGGGGAACTACTGCCGCCCTGACGCTTGCCATCGGAAGATCATAATTGGTCCCCACCGGAACCAGCCGGTCTTCCAGATTCCAGTCATTCATAAATACGGCAAAATTCAGGATCACAGCCGGCTCATTATCCGCCTTGGCGATCTTTCGCACAAGACTCTCAAAACACACACCCTCGGTTTCATCCCCTTCATCATTTACCGCGAATTCAACAATCACAATATCCGGCTTGTATTTTCCAAAAACTGTCACTTCTTTCTCGTATCGGATCATTCCCAGCTCAGAAGGAGTCCCTCCGACTCCGGCCTTGATATACTTGACATGTTTTCCGCCATCTTCTGTAAAAAGATCACAAAAGCCGCGATAGGAAAGATAGGCATAGCATTTTTTATTGATGGGTTTTGCCCCTGCTCCCTGGGTAATCGAACCTCCGATGTAAGCAATGATCACTTCTTCTCCACGTTTTGCCTTTTCAACCGCCCGTTTGAGCCGCAGCGTATTTCCAAGGGAAAGCAAAGAACGCTCGATCATTTTCTCATATCTCTCCGAATCATAATCAATGGGAGGATCCACTTCAATCTCAGGAACCGTAAAACCATCATTCAGATAAAATTTGAGAGTGACCGTAGCTGCGTCACATCCCTTAGGAAAATCAAAATGAAACGCACCAATAATATCGTCCTCTTCGTTGATACCGGTCTCATCTACCTGTATCACAACCTCTTCTCCGCTGCAGGGACAGGAAACCTCTACATTTGTTCCAGTAGCATATTTATCCGTTTTCCCATAACACTGCATGGTGAATTTGATAGATTGATTCTTTGCATCGTCATCAACTGCTGTTATGCTGACACCGATGCTATGTACCAGAGTTCTAAATCCCTGAAGATTCTCCAATAATTTAAGAATTTCCGGATCCACCTCTCCACAGAGCCCTTTTACCTGCTCTACAAGACGTCCCTCCATAAAGTTCGTATCCCGGCACAAACCGTCCTGCACAGGCATGCCAGCGATATTTTTGTCTAGCATCATATATAAACAAGCCCTTTTTTTAGTTGGGTCCTTTGGTGCTGCTGGTCCTCTCATAGTATCCTCCAATCCTAAAAACAAATTCTTTGTATATTAAAATTCTGTCAAATCAAACTACTATATAGTATGCACCAATTTTCTCGTTTTTGCAAGTTGGTTTTCTGTATTATTTTCTTCTTTTGGGAAACAATAATAAAAAATCAAATGGAGGTATCAAGATATGACAAATTTATCAGAAAAAGAATTATCCGCAGTTCAGGATATTCTCAGCGAAGAAGATCTTCTGATCAAGAAATTTAAAAATCTTTCCGATCAGTGCCAGGATCAGGAAATCAAGAACAAGCTGCTGAATATCTCAGAGCGTCACCAGAAACATTTTAACTCAATTTATTCCCAATTAAACTAATCGTAAAAAGGAGAATGATTATGCAGTATAGTGAAAAAGAAATTCTTGCTGATGCTCTTGCATCTGAAAAAACAGCAACTGACCATTATAACACCTTTGCCAACGAGTGTGCCCATGACCGTGTCAGAAATGCGATCCTGAAATGTCTAGAAGAAGAACATGAGATCCAGAAAAATGTATTTGATGAAATGCATTCGAGAGGATATTATCCAACTCCCGCAGCAGATTCTACGAAGCTGGATCAGGTAAAACAAAAATTCGGCCAGTGCGTGAAATAATTATAATTCACAGATTCATCTAATTTATTATCCGGTCATCGGAAACTCTCTTGCAAAAGAGCCGTTCTTCCGATGGCCGGAGTAGTTTTGTCTGGATACTAATTCTTCAACGTCACATCCAGCTGGTTAAAAGGAATCACAATTCCCTCCTGATCAAAAGTTTCCTTGATCTTCTCCAAAAGCTCCCAGCGAACGTTCCAGTAGTCTTCCTTTTTCACCCAAACATGAACAACCATATCTACCGAACTGCTCCCCAACTTCCCAACCACGATATCCACCGGCTCTTCCCGAAGAATCTCCGATTGATTCTGTATGATAGAATCCAGAACATGCTTCACCTTCTGAATATTTTCCGAATAATCCACTCCGACTTCAATATCGATCCGGCGCTTGTCCTGTCTGGTGACATTGATAATATCTGAATCCGCTAGTTTTCCATTGGGCATAATGACCGTTTTATTGTCTACCATCTGAAGTTTGGTATATATGATATCAATGCTGAGTACTGTGCCTTCCATGCCTCCTACAATAATATAATCGCCCACCATAAAGGGTTTCATAACGAGGATCAGCACTCCCCCGGCAAAATTCGCCAGGCTTCCCTGCAGCGCCAGCCCCACTGCAAGTCCCGCGGATCCCAGCAGAGCGATCACCGAGCTGGTCTCCAGCCCCAAAAACTGACAGATCAGGATCAGCAGTAGAAAATAAAGGGCAAACTTAATAATAGAAAGAAGAAAGGCAGCAACACCATCCTCCATCCGGCTCCGTTCAAAAGATTTTTTCAGAAATTTTAAAACAGCTTTTATGATCCGTTTTCCAATAAACCAGGCGACCAGAGAAATGACAATATGAATGCCAAAATCGGCCGCCGCCGGGAGTTTACCTTTAAAAAATTCCAGTATTTGTTCCATATAAGTCTCCTTTTATATGTATTGTCTTTTAAAATCAGATTTCAGATGAAAATAATAAATAAATTTAAAAAGGAAAAATAGTAATATCCCCAGGCAAATAATATAAAAAATAACTTCCATAATATAATAACCTCCTTTATCTGGTTGTTCAATTTGTAATAGTGCCTTACTTATGATACGGTTCATTTCTCAATATCCGGTAACCACGATAAATCTGTTCCAGAAGGATCACCCGCATCAGCTGGTGGGGAAAGGTCATTTT
The DNA here is from genome assembly GCA_948848225.1 of uncultured Eubacterium sp. Taxonomy (GTDB): domain Bacteria; phylum Bacillota; class Clostridia; order Lachnospirales; family Lachnospiraceae; genus Eubacterium_F. The sequence continues at coordinate 76,967 of CAQOJF010000001.1, read as the reverse complement.
GGAAAAGCTGATGGATTCGTCCGCACGTTCCAATACCTGCTCACCCAGACCAAGGGAACCGCCGATCACGAACACCACGCTTCCCCTTCCCAGTACGCCAAAACGGTCAAGCTTTTTGGAAAATGCCACGGAATCATACATTTTTCCATCGATAGCCAGAGCGATCACATAATCCTCCTGCCGGATCTGCTTTAACAAACGCTCTGCCTCTTTATCCCGAATCTGATTTTCCTCTTTTTCCGAGGCGCTGTCGGGCGTCTTTTCGTCGACAACCTCGGTAATCTCCAGTTTTATGTAACGGGACAGCCTCTTGCTGTACTCGCCAAGGGCCTCCCGCATAAACTTTTCTTTTATCTTTCCCACGCATAGAATCCGGATCTTCATTTGTTCTCCCCCCGGTCTGCCGATTTTTTCGATGGTTTTTTATACTGGAAGGGACGCTTATAATCTGGTATCTCATATAAGTATAAAATACCATTTTTCACCCGCCGGACTTCTTTTCCCATGAATCCCAGGCGAAACAGCTCATAAATAAAATTGAAAATAAGAAATCCGTGGGATACGATCAGCACATTGTCTTTCGACCAGTCAATCTGACGGAAAAAATGGCGTACTCTCCTTCTCGTTCCCTTGATGTCCTCCGGCTGGCTCTTCGATTTGAAGAACCAGGCAAGTCTTCCGCAAAAATGCCAGACCGGGAAGGGCAGCCGAAACCGTTCTGTATGAATAAAGGGAGCGTTGTCCACCTCCCGGAGAAGCTTGTCTATATAAATATTTCCACTATAGACCTCTTTGGCTGTTTCTACAGCGCGTTCCAGATCGCTGCAGTAGCAGACATCCCAGTTGATTCCGGACATATTTACTTTCTTTTTTAAAATTCTCGCATGCTCATATTTTTCAGACCACTCCCTAAACTCCTCAGATGTCATCATCATCTTATGGGGACAGTCCACTTTAAAATGTCGTACTAGTCCTATTTTCATTTGTACGCCTCCAAAAATTCAATTCATAGTACTAGTATAACAATAACAAGGATTACAATGCAATAACATTTTTCAGAATTTTATGTAATAAATTGTATTTTGACACAAAAATGACATACTTTATTTGTAATATAATAATCGGAAAGTATAAACTTTCTACTCCCACCCTATTATACGCTTAGGTACCCTCGGGGTACCACAGAAAACACCTCCTCCCAGAGGTGTTTTTTGTTTGACAAAAACCTTTCTGCTCCTGTTAATCAATCGTCATATGTATCAAGTGCAAGACTGATCTCCAGCGCCCGGTTGATTGTCTTTAATACAGTCTCATCCAGATGGCATACCTTCTCTTTTAATCTGGATTTATCAATCGTACGAATTTGTTCCAACAAAATGACCGAATCCTTTACAATCCCATAGCTTTCTGAATCCAAAGCGATGTGTGTCGGCAGTTTTGCCTTATTCATTTTGGAAGTGATCGCCGCACAGATTACTGTCGGACTATATCGGTTTCCCATATCATTCTGTATGATCAAGACCGGTCGCACACCACCCTGTTCGGAGCCTACAACCGGTCTTAAATCTGCATAATAAATATCGCCTCTTTTTACTACCATCGGTATTACTCCCTAACATTGATATATTTTACTTATGTATCCTATTATTACCAATATACGGAAGTTTATACGAATCGTACTCAATTAATTTATATATTTTCTTGGAACCCGTTCTGAGATACCACACACATATTCATAATTAAAAGAATGAGACAACGCTGCCACTTCTTCCACGGATATCACATGCTCCCCGTCTGTTCCGATCAAGGTCACAGTATCCCCCTCAGAGACGCCGTCTATCTCCGTGACGTCCACCATAAACTGATCCATGCAGATTTTTCCTAAGATAGGCGCATATTGTCCCCGTATCAGCACATGCCCCTTGCCTGAAAGATCCCGCTTCACGCCATCGGCATACCCCACTGGAATCGTCGCCACCACAGTCTCCCTGCTGGCAGTAAAAGTTCCCCCATAACCGACACTGGTTCCGGGATGAATGCGTTTCACAAAAGATACCTGGGATTTCCATTGAAGGGCGGGGTTGAGATGCAAAATATCCCTGGACACCTTCTCCGAAGGATACAGTCCATAGGTGGTGATCCCGGAACGTACCATATCCAGCTGGGATTCTGGAAACTGGATAATAGAAGCACTGTTGGCTGCATGCCTGATCGGAATATGAACCCCCCGTTTTTCCAGTTCCCGAAGAAAGATCATATATTTTTCAAAGGGCTCTCTTGCCGCCTCCGAAGTTTCCTCATCAGCACGGGCAAAATGGGTAAATGCGCCTTCGATTTCGATACCAGGCAATTCACGGATCGCCCGAATCACATCAATATTATCTTTCACCGGCATAAATCCGATACGGCTCATCCCGGTATCGATTTTAATATGAATCTTTGCTGACTTTCCCATATTTACTGCGGTATCGCTCAGCTGTTTTGCCATGGAATAGCTGTAAACTGTCTGGGAAATTCCTTCTTGAATGATGTCTTCAAACCAGTCCTTTCCAGAATACCCAAGGATCAAAAGCATCTTCTTGACGCCATTTTTTCTAAGTTTCAAGGCTTCTTCAGGAATGGCTACCCCGTAGGCATCCACCTGGTCATCTAAGGCCTCAGCCACTTCAATATCACCATGTCCATAGGCATTTGCTTTGATGACTGCCATAATCTTTACATCTGCGCCAACCCGCGCTCTCTCCACAGCTATATTGTGGCGGATCGCCCCTAGGTCAATCTGCGCATAGGTTCTGTCATATCGTTTCTTGTCATTTTCAAGTTCCATGATAAAAACCTTTCTACCTTCTATAGAATATTTTTTAGACTGTCAATCAATGCAGAGGCTGTCAGGGAATAGGGATTATAAGTCTCAGAATAGTAGTCTCCTGCCAACCCATGTACATACACCCCGGCGGCGGCCGCATCAAACAACGGCTTTCCCTGGGCAGCAAATCCCGCGATGATTCCTGTCAACGCGTCTCCACTTCCTCCGGTACCCATCCCTGAATTTCCAGAGACGTTTACATACTGCCTGGAACCATCCCCCACGATGGTCCGGGCATCCTTTCCCACTATAATACATCCCGTCTCTGCTGCAAATTGTCGCACAGTCTCCCCTAAATGTTCTTTTAGATAAGATATTTCCTGATGGGACAAAACAGAAAACTCCTTGGGATGGGGAGTTAGTATAATAGAATCAGAATCCTGTTCTTTTAGATCTTCCCTGGAACACAGCAAAAGAGCGTCACCGTCCATAATAATCGGCTTATTACAATTTTTCAACACATAGGCAGTGATCTTTTTTGCCATTCCTTCTCTACCGAGCCCTGGTCCGAGTACTACGGCGTCGGCAAAAGAAAGGACCCGTTCCAGCGAAAGAAGATCCAGTTCCCCGTCTTCCGCATCATAAGCCTCAAACAAAGCTTCTGGACAACCTGCCAGAAGCAGTTCCCTATTTGTTCTGGCGGAACAGATCATTACCAGTCCGGCACCGGAAGCATAGGCCGCTTTCGCGCTGAGAAGAGCGGCTCCGCTCATCTTGCTGCTTCCACCAATCACTGCCACATGACCAAAACTTCCCTTGTGCCCGTCAGGAACCCTCTCTGGCAAAATGGCTGGCAGATCTTCCGGCTCAAAATAAAAAACTGGATTTTCTACTGTCTCATAGCTAGTCCTAGGATACCCGATATCTCCTATGATTACCTCACCAGCATACTGGCAGCCTGGATATAATACCAGCCCCAGCTTATTTACACCAAATGTCACCGTGATATCTGCCCTTACTGCCACATTCATAACCCTTCCATCATCCCCATTGATACCAGAAGGAATATCCACCGCATATATCTTTTTGCCGGAAGCATTTATATCCTGTATTACCTTTTCATACACTCCACCGATATTCCGGCTCAGTCCCACGCCAAACAAACTATCTACAAGGATAGAATAAACCGGCGAATATACAGTTTCCTCTGACATAACAGGCACGTCGCAAGCCGCCGCCAGCGCCAGCTGTTTTCTGGCATCCGGAGTCATTTTATCCGGATCTCCCACCAGCACCACCGCGGTCCGAAACCCATGCTGATGCAACATACGTGCCGCTGCCAGTCCATCCCCTCCGTTGTTTCCGGAACCACACACGATCAGTATTCCGCTATCTCTGCTCTCTCGTTCCATCAGAACGGAAACAAGAGTCATTGCCGCCTTTTCCATCAGAACAAGCCCCGGAAACCCTATAATGTTTATAGCATGATCATCCAGCTGCTTTGACTGTCCGCTGGTAAATAAATATCTCACTGAACTCCCTCCTCACTGCTCCTGGCTGCCGCCACATCCAATCACAAAGGCAGTAGCGGTATCTACCGTATTGGTGATACTGATCTTGAGTTCTTTGATCCCCAGCTGGCTGGCAATCTGGCTGGCGCCACCATACAGATTTACATAAGGCGCCCCTTTTTCGTCGCGAAGCACCTCGATCTCTGCTGGCTGACAGCCAGAAAAACCGGTGCCAAATACTTTTGATACAGCTTCCTTCCCCGCAAAATCCGATGCGGCACGGATTTTTCTGGAATCAAACTGGCGGATCTCCGCTTCCGTAAAAATCCGTTTCACAAAATGATCTCTTTCGCAAGCCTTACGCACCCGGCCGATCTCGACGGAATCCACCCCAATCCCGACAATACTTTCAAACATATTATTCTGATTCACTCCTGATTATAATTTATTTTTATCAAAAAGATTCATCACTTCTCTTCCCAGAATGGCGTGCATCAATGAGTAGGTAGAATCAATACTCTCTTCCAGATCCACCTTATATGCCACCTTCGCCTTGAGCTGTTCCCTCATGATATCGATCTCATCACTGAGATCCGCCAGCTCTTCACTGCGGTTTTTCCACTTGTCATAACAGTAACGAATCCCTGTAACCAGCAGACGTTCATTGGCATTTTTAATCTCATAGGGAAGATCCAGTAGCCGCTCCGATTCGGTTTCGATCCGCTCTTTGGTCTCCAGCAGAAGTTTCTGCTGTTTCTCTTTCTTTTTATCGCTGTTTTCCTCATTCATTCCAGATACAATAGCATCCATCAACTTCTTTTTTCCGGTTTTTAATCCCTTAATGGTATTTACCCGTTTGCCCTGTTCTTTTAAAAGCTCATTCAGCTCTTTTTCCAAAGCTTGTATTTCGGCAGGCTTTTCCCCCCCTGGAAATAACTTATGCCACCGCTGGTCCAACACAAGAATAGGAATCTTTTTCCCTTTTAAAAGCTCCTCTACAGGAATATTCTCCGTTGTGTTCTTTTTCATACTGCACCTCATTTCAAAAAATAGTTACCCGTTTTTTTCAGATAATTTGTAGGATAATCTCATCAAGCTCTCTGCCAGATGAACATTTTCCACCACCACATGTTCTGGAAGATTCAAATCGGTAGAGGCAAAATTCCAGAATGCCTTTACATCCAACTCTGCCAGTCTGCCGGCAATTTTAGAAGCCTGATCTTTGGGCAGGGTCAGTGCTGCAATATGTACTGGATGCTCTCGGGTGAAGGTTTCGATGTCTTCCACCGGCAACACCCGTATGCCATTAATTTCTTTTCCCACCACCATAGGATTGATATCAAAAATTCCCGATACGCGAAACCCCCGTTTCACAAATCCGCTGTAGTTTGCCAGTGCCTGCCCCAGATTTCCCGCACCAATAATTATCACATTATAATTGTGTTCCAACCCCAGAATCTTTCCGATCTCATCGTGAAGAAAACTGACATTATAACCATATCCCTGTTGTCCAAACCCTCCAAAATTATTAAAATCCTGACGGATCTGAGAGGCAGTAACTTTCATCTTTTTGCTCAGTTCCTGAGAAGAAATTCGGTCGATTCCATTTTCCAGAAGTTCACTCAGATATCTATAATACCGCGGCAGCCGTTTGATCACTGCAGAAGATATTTTTTTATTTTCCATGAATCGAGAACCTCCATGTACTTTTATCATATGATGTCAGGGTGAAAATACCTTTTGACCCTAGCATTATCATATTAATTATACTACATTTTTTCCGATAAAAAAAGATGTAAAACTCAACTTTTTATGGTACAATGGTAGAATAGTTGTAGAAATCAGAGTTACCCTATGGAGGAAAATATGTTACTTGCTTGCAGTCATGTCGATAAAAAATTTAATGATGTCCCCCTTTTTTCAGATGTCACGTTTCACATCAATGAGATGGAACGGGTTGCCTTAGTGGGAAGTAATGGAGCCGGAAAAACAACCCTTCTTCGCATTATCGCCGGAGAACTCACCGCCGATTCCGGAGAGATCACCACCGCAAAGGATAAAACCATCGGTTACCTTCCCCAGCAGCTGGGATATCACTCGGAAAACAGTATTTATGAGGAGCTTCTCGAAGTAAAGTCAGAAATCGTGGATCTGGACCGCAGCATACGAAACATGGAAGAACAAATGCAGCATGTCTCTGGCAAAGATCTGGAATCACTGCTGGAAAAATATCATCGTCTCCAGACAGAATTCGAGGCAAAAGACGGCTATGCCTGCAAAAGCCAGATCATGGGAATCATCAACGGCCTCGGTTTTGGCGGAAAAGATATGGAGCAGTGTATCAATACACTTTCCGGAGGACAAAGAACCAGAGTGGCACTGGGAAAACTGCTTCTTCTTGAACCGGATCTCCTGATCCTGGACGAGCCCACCAACCACTTAGACCTGCCCTCCATCCAATGGCTGGAAAACTATTTGTCCAGCTATAAAGGCGGTGTCATGATCGTATCCCATGACCGGTATTTTCTGGACCGCATCGCAGAAAAAGTTGTGGAGATCGAAAACGGTAAAGCAGTTTCTTTTACCGGGAATTACAGTGTTTATGCCGAAAAAAAGGAACAGCTGCGGCATACCCAGCTCAAGGAATATGAAAATTATATAAGAAATGTCAAGCATCAGGAGGAAGTGATCGAAAAACTTCGTTCTTTTAACCGGGAAAAGTCGATAAAACGGGCAGAAAGCCGTGAAAAAATGCTGGAAAAAATGACGCCCGTGGAAAAACCAGTGGAAGCTCAAAAAACCATGCATTTTGAACTTACTCCGGAAAAAACCAGTGGAAACGACGTCTTATATGTGGATGATTTTTCAAAATCTTTTGGAGAAAAACATCTTTTTGAGCATATTTCTTTTGACATCCACCGGGGAGAGCGAGCTGCCATCATTGGAAAAAATGGTACGGGAAAAACGACGCTTTTAAAAATACTCTGTGAATTGGAAGCAGCCGACAGCGGCATTGCTAAACTGGGAACCAATGTAGAGATCGGTTATTATGATCAGGAACATAACGTGCTGCACGATGATAAAACCATTTTTGACGAGATTCACGACGATTATCCGGATCTGAACAACACCAGAATCCGTAACGTTCTGGCTGCCTTTTTGTTTACCGGAGATGATGTGTACAAAAAGATTTCCCTGCTCAGCGGAGGAGAAAAAGGAAGAGTTTCCCTGGCAAAACTGATGCTGTCAAAGGCGAACTTTCTTCTGCTGGATGAGCCTACCAATCATCTTGATATCGAGTCCAAGGAAATTCTTGAGGAAGCCCTGAACCAGTACACGGGAACGGTACTCTATGTATCCCATGACCGGTATTTTATCAACAAAACGGCGACCCGGATCATGGAACTCACAGAACATAAACTACTCTCCTATCAGGGAAATTATTCCTATTATTTGGAGAAAAAAGAGACGATGGAAAAGATCTATCTCGATGCTGTAGATCCCTCTTCCCCGGAACAAAAAACTGAGTCCGAAGCAAAAATAAACTGGAAGGAACAAAAAGAGCGAGAGGCATATCGGCGTAAGATCGAAAATAACTATAAAAATGCAGAAAATAAGATCCAGGATCTGGAAGAACAGATCGAAAAAATAGATGAAGAAACGGCGCTTCCAGAATATGCCTCCGATGTGGCAAAATTAACGGAACTTACGAGAAAAAAAGATGCTTTGGAGGCGGAGTTGAATACCGCTCTGACAGAATGGGAGACCTATGCGGAAGAACTGGAAGCTCTGAAAATTGAGATGGAATAAAAAAGACGGGAAAAACGCTTTGCCTTGTATTCAAAATCTGCCAGCCCTTTGGGACTGGCAGATTTCGGATTAATGTATTTTACTTACGCATAATATTTAGTACAGCGTATTACATCTGGCATATCAATTCTCAGTTACAGATACCAATTCCAGGCGCTCATAGGATTCTGGAACATATTATATACCCCGGTTCTTCCATAAGTGGTGCTTGTGGCTGCCTCTCTTACTGCCGCCTGGCCAATACTCTGGGAACGACTTGAAGTCAGTGCCGCAAAAGACGTATTTCCATTAAATATCCGCTTCAATGTGTCAACGTTAGCACTTTTCAGTTTGTCGGTATCCAGAGAAAGCGTGTTATCTTTTCCAATTGTAATCCCGGCCTGTGCCAGACTTTTCTCATAAATCGCCGTTTGTCTAACCATATACTGGGTATTTCTCTTCACGTTGGTACTGGAAGATTCACTGCCTGCCTTCACTGCCTCATTATAATCTGAAACAAAATTTTTGACGGCATTTGTTATGGCATCCATATCGTAGCCACGCGTGGTCGTCTGCACTCCAGTCTCTGCATCTTTTGTGGTGGTAACTACTTCATTAAAAAGGGAGTTGGTTCCTTTTGTCGTCAACGCAGCTGCAGATTTTGACAGATCGTCGGTCTCTTCTTTTACTTTATTCAATGCCTTTCCTGTATAGGAATAGAACGAAGAAGCCTTCCACAGATCCTGATAAACAGAATTGGTCTTTGTATCTGTACTGGTATTACCGCCCTGGGAAACCTTTTGACTTTCTCTTGTCTTCGAATAATAAGACGTAAGAAGCTTTTTATAACTGCCACTGCGAATACTGGAATAATCCCCCAGCGATCCATAAAAACTGCTTCCAAAACCACCGCCAAACATACTACGATACATTCCGTAATTTCCAAAATTTATATTCATATCCATTCCTCCTTTTATATGATGTTGGGGGTAAAAATATTTTGACCCTAGCAGATGCTACGGATTGCTTCGTTGTTTCACAACTCCCGCAATCCTTCAAATATTCGAAATTCACTGATTTACTACGTAAATCGCTCCTTTCTCATATTTGGCGGGTCCCAAGTTCAAATGCCTTATCATGCAAGCATGAACGGCATTTTGACCTTTTGACCCTAGCATCATTTATATGTTGCTGTCTACTTTCACACCTTTTAAATCTTCCTGAATCAGCTTCAATTCATCCAGGATTTCATCGAGCTCTTTTTTTATCTGGGAATCCGGATCATTATAAGAATTCAGTGTCTCGATGGTTTCTTTATTCTGTGCATCCTCCAGCTTCTCTTCTCTCTCTTCCTTCTTCTCTAAGCGCTCTTCTTCCTCTTCTTTCTTCTCGGCAAGTTTTTCTGCCTTTTCTTTTGCTTCCTCCATTTTTTCCTCGATATGCTTTTTGCCTTCATTTATGAGATCACCGTATATAGCCTTGTTAGCGGCTTCCAGGATCTCTTCCGATTGTTTCTCAGCCTCTACCATCGGATTCGATTTGAGCTGCTCAATTCTCATATCACCAATGCAGCTGCTGAGCGCTTTGAGGGCACCGTTATTTTGCTCAATATATCTACTGTTCAGGTTCTCTCTCTCCTCCAGCTCCTGAATCCGCTGCTGGTATTCCTCGGGATATTCCGTGCTGTCTTCCGTCACTCCATATTGTTCCATAAGTTCTTGCTTTTCCCCACGGATCTGTTCCAGCTCCTTATGGTATCCCACATTGGCATCTTTTAATTCCTGCATTTGAGCAGACACATCATCCATGCCCTGGTCAATCTTCTTTTCTGAATCAAAGGTATCCATAAGAACTTTCATCGCCTGCTTCTGTGCTTGTTTCTTTTTGATCGTAATACTGTCAGGACGCACCCCGATATTTCCCGCGAATAACGTTGATCTCCTGTTGTTATCCCCTTTTTCAGCCTGGCGTCTTGCCGCTGCATTTTCATTGGTCACAAACAAACTTTTTACTGCTTTTCCTGTATGTATTGTGAATGACATAATGATCACCAATCCTTTCCTAGTTATGTATTCCTTTATTATTACATGTATCTGTAAACCCAGTCTCTCAAAACATCCGTCCAGTGCAGTTTGTTATAGCTGATATGGACTACAGACTGTTCTGTTCCATAGGGTTGATATTGTACGATACCGCCACCGCCGCCAATACCAGGCTGCTTCATATAGCCTCCATAGTAGATCCAGAAACTATCATCTTTATCATACTCTATATCGGTTTTTGCTAATAATTTCTTTACTTTGTCATTTTGTACCTGAATTCCATCCCCTGTCATTTGTACTGCCGCGTTAAATTCCGGATCATCCATAAATATAACCTGCTTTGCATCATAGCTGTACAGGGAAAAATCATAAAAAGGGGTGTAAACCGGATAAGAAAACCGATTTACCAGAACAAACAGCAACAGGATAATTCCACCGAAGGCTGCTCGCAAAACGACTGACACCGTTCCTTCCTCATATCCAGCTATCATCTGAATCCGCTTTTTCATCACCTTGAAAGAACGCCTGGCAGCCAATGCAGGCATCGCCTTGATCCCTTCCGTCTTTCCCTGGTTCCCATCAATACAATCCAACGATCGTATCAGAAGCATACCATAAACATCTGGAGAAATTTCTCCTGAGTGGATCGTATCATGGTCACACAAAAGTTCCAGGTCATCCTTCATCCATCTGCTGCACAGATGGATCAGCGGATTCATAAACCATATGATCCGGAAACAGTCAAATACAAAATATAAGATCAAATGTCCGTGACGAATATGATTGTACTCATGTTGCAAAATTCCTTCTATCTCCACCTCACTAAACTGGCGGATCATCACCTCCGGAATCACGATCACCGGTCGGAAGATCCCCATGGAAAAGGGAGTAGTCAGTGATGGGTTCAGCCGGATCGTAACATGTTTCAATTTTTCAGGATGAAGCTGAAACCTGTCCTCCGGCATAAATACTGGGAGCTTTCTTACTCTTCGTGTCAATCGGATCTTCCTTATTAGGAACCAGAGTGCTATCCCTGTCATCCCTGCAAAATAAAGCCATCCCCACAGAGGAGTTCCTATAATATTTTCATACAGAAATACATAAATGTATACCCTCCACCGGAAAGACTGCTGGGAAATTTTCAGCATCCCCATAAAAGGCACCGGGATCAAAAGCGCCCAAAGATAAGCTTTCATATATAGTCTGGTTCTGCTGGCTTTTCCCTTCTTTTTCCCATCCAGAATCCTGCGAAGAAGCAGGATCAGAAATATTGCGATTATAGAAACCAGCAGGGTTCGCCCAGCTTTTAATGTGATGTAACGGACAACATAATCCACACTTTTCACCACATTAACTAAAGAAGCTGCCATGATCGTTCTTCACCCCTCTGCTAACTGTCCTTTGACTGTCCCTCTTTGAGTATCTGTATCAATTCATTCCGTTCTTCCTGGGAGAGATGTTCATGTCGTACCAGCGTTGCCACCATTCCCATCGGATTTCCACCAAAGTAGCTGTTTAGAAACTGCTCGCTTTTTTCCGCCAGACAGGTCTCCTTACTTTTCACCGGAAAATAATGATAGATCCTGGAATCTTTCGCATCCACCTGATAATCAATAATTCCTTTTTTTAAAAGCCGGTTGATCAGTACCCGTATCGTCTTAGGGCTGACATCCTTGATCCCCTTCAGTTTTTGAATGATCTCCGCGGCAGTCAGATTTGTATCCTGATTCCACAAAATCTCCATAATGATCCATTCGTTTTCACTCGGTGTTTTTTCCGCCATACGTTCCTCCTGTTGAACATAATTCTCCTCATTCACTTATTATATCGGTTTACATGCGTAAATAGTTTATAGTAAAAATCAGCAGAATACTATTTTATTCTGCTGATTTATCCCTTCCATTCGCTCGATGGCACTGTCGAATCAACGCATTCTCTCTATGATCTGGTTTGCGTCTGAATAAATCTGTTCGACATCCTCTCCGATTTCGAACCTGCCATCTTCGTAGAGAATTTCTCCATTTATCATCGTCAGCTTAATATTCTCTTTGCTGCCACTGTACACGAGATTTTTAGTCAGGTTATTTTCCGGCTGCATATTGGGACGATGCATGTCGATCATAATCAGATCCGCACATTTTCCCTCTGCCAAAACATCACAGTCTTCGAGTCCCATTGCCAGAGCGCCTCCCACCGTAGCCATGCGGAGAACATCATCCGCATTCATAGCCGCCGCGTCCTGTTTGGTCACTTTTTGAAGCACCGATGCCAGATACATCTCCCGGAACATATCCAGCGCATTGTTGCTGGCAGCACCATCGGTTCCCAGCGCCACCGTAATATTTTTCTCCAGCAGCCCGCAAAGATCAGCTATTCCGCTGGCGAGCTTAAGATTGGACGACGGATTGGATACGATCGAGACACCTTTTTTCTGGCAGATTTCTTTGTCTTTTTCGGACATCCATACACCATGAAAGCCGCCGCCGCCATACTCAAACATCCCAATAGAATCCAGATACTCAAATGGTGAAACATTGTACCTCTCATAACATTCATCAACCTCTCTTTTTGTTTCTGCAATATGCGTATACACCGGCTGCTTGATCCGATTCGCCATCCTGGCAAGTTTCTCAAGAGTCTCACCTTTGGTCGTATATTCGGCATGAAAACCGATTTTTGCTGTCACCAGCGGAGAAAACTCATTGAGCCGGTAAAATTCTTCCTCTGTTTCTTCCACCGTACCGCCAAAGTCATTCATGCTCCCGCACAGTACGGTCCGAAATCCGATCCCGGCAGATGCCGCCGCGTGGCAGGCATTGTCCAGATACATATCAAAATTCGCAGTAATGCCGCTGGAGATATATTCTAACATCCCCAGTTTTGCCAGAAGCACCTGGTCTTCCTTCGTAAGCTTTGCCTCCATCGGAAACACCTTATCATAAAGCCATTCCTGCAGGGGCAGATCGTCTGCATAGGATCGCAGAAAAGTCATGGCAGAATGGGTATGGGCATTTTTGAACCCTGGCATAAGCAGGTTCTTTTTACAGTCGATCTCCCGGTCCCAACGGATATCCGATATTTTTTCCCCATCTGCTTTACCTATATATGTGATCTTTCCCTTCTGAACCTGCAGCTCACCATCGATAATATCTTTCCCATCTTCCATTGTAAGTATTCGACAATTAAAAAATCGTATGTTCATATAGATCCTCCGTCTACATATCGTCAATCATAGCGCCTGTTGACATCATTTGCTGCGGTGCAGCAGAACCTTGTTGATCTACCATATCCGCTGTCATTTTACTGATGGATTTATATACTAAAAGCCGGAACAGCGGCGCCATTTTCTCACCAACCTCCGTAACATCCATATGATTCAATGGGATCTTACTGATACCACACGCCATATTCGAAATACAGGAAAGCCCGCACACCCGCATACCCATATGCCGCCCTGCCACCGCTTCGATGGCTGTGCTCATTCCCACCGCATCGCCTCCGAGAACCTGGCACATTTTCACCTCAGCACAGGTCTCATACTGCGGTCCTTTCATCTGCACATAGACGCCTTCCCGCAAAAGAACATTGCACTCCCGCGCGGACTGGCGGATAAATTCGCACAGCTGGGCATCGTATATATTTTCCATAGAAGGAAAGCGTTTCCCCCATTCCTCCACATTTTCCCCGATCAATGGAGATGGCATAAAACTGCCGATATGATCTGTGATCATCATAAAATCGCCTGGACGGTACATCGTGTTCAATCCGCCAGCGGAATTGGTCAGAAATAAAATATCTGCCCCCAGCTTGCGCATGACGCGGATCGGCAGTACCACATCACTGATCTCATATCCCTCATAGAAATGCACGCGACCCTGCATAATTACAACCGGTGTCTCCTGAATATAGCCAAAAACAAATCTTCCCTTATGTCCGTCAACGGTAGACAACGGAAACCCACTGATATCTGAATAATCAACGGTATCCACAACCTGAATCACGTCAGCCAGCGCCCCCAGACCACTTCCTAATACGATGGCTACTTTTGGCACAAAGGCTACTTTTGCTCGAATCTGCTTAAAACAAATCTCGACTTTTTCGTACACTGGATTCAAACTTTTCACTTCCTTATTCTTATCATTTAATCATTACTATTGTAACTGTTTTTTCACGGGTTGTCTATAAAAAATTGCATACTTTTTCCATCTTATGTCACACAATGCCAAAGGCGCATTTTTATACAAACTCGCAAAATACCAGATTACTGACATCCAATCCGTAATCCGTCAAATACAGCCGGGACCCCTGCCGCTTCAGAAGTCCGTATTCCACCAATTTCCGTATCTCCCGTCCGTAAATATCAAAGGCACTGACGCCAAAAATACGCTCAAATTCCGTTAAATTGACTCCCCTCGTTTTGCGGAGCCCGAGAAAAAAGAATTCCGACATCTGTGCCTCCCTGTCCAAAATCTCCTCCACATCCGCTGTCCTTCTCTTTTGAAGGATCCGCTTTGTATATGCTGCCGGATCTTCCTCATTACGATAACGGATGTTTCCCACCCGGGAGCTGGCGCCGAGACCAAAGCCAATATACTCCCCGCCGGACCAGTATTTTAAATTGTGCTTACAAGCAAAACCAGCCTTGGCGTAATTTGATATTTCATACCTCTCATAGCCGTATTCAGACAATCGCACTCCCGTAGCCATATACATCTGGCGGTCTGTCTCCTCGTCTACCGGCGGCTTTTCCCGGTAGCGGTCATAAAATGGAGTTCCCTCCTCAATGATGAGACTATAAGCTGAGATATGCTCCGGCTCCAGATGTAGAATTCGATCCAGTGTCCTCCTATAACTCTCTATGGTCTGCCCTGGAATTCCGCTCATCAGATCGATATTAATATTTTGAAAACCAGCTTCCCTGGCTTCCTGGAAAGACCGCTCTGCCTCTGTATAGGAATGAATCCTCCCCAGCAGCTGCAATTCTGCCTCCTCGGATGACTGTACACCAAAACTGAGGCGGTTGATGCCCATGTTAAGACAGGCGGCAAAAGTATCTCTGTCCGCTGTACCTGGGTTGCACTCTATCGTGAATTCACATCCCTCTTGAATAGAAAAACGGTGATCAAGTGCCTCACAAATACGCTGCATCTGACCGACAGACAGGATACTCGGCGTCCCGCCGCCAATAAAAACCGAATCCACCTGGTCAATCTCCGGAAACCAGCGGTCTGAAAGACCGATTTCCCGAACCAGGTCCCTGACATACTCCTCCCGTTCCTTCTCCCCAGCCCGCCAGGAGAGAAAGTCACAATAATTACACTTTCTGACACAAAAGGGAATATGAATGTAAACTCCTGCTGGACGGTTCATTGCTATTTATCCTCATCCAGTTTCAGCACGCTCATAAATGCCTTCTGTGGAATCTCTACATTTCCGATCTGACGCATCCGCTTCTTTCCTTCTTTTTGCTTTTCCAGCAGCTTCTTCTTTCTGGAAATATCACCACCATAACATTTAGCAAGCACATCCTTGCGCACTGCCTTGACAGTCTCTCTGGCAATGATCTTGTTGCCGATGGCTGCCTGGATCGGGATCTCAAATAGGTGTCTGGGAATCTCGCCCTTTAATTTTTCACACATTTTTCTTCCCCGCTCATAAGCTGTGCTCTCATGTACAATAAAGGAAAGAGCATCCACTTCTTCTTTATTGATGAGAATATTTAATTTTACCAGTGTGGAAGGTTCATAGCCTTTCAATTCATAATCAAAGGAAGCATAACCTCTGGATCTTGATTTGAGGGAATCAAAGAAATCATAAATGATCTCGTTCAGAGGAAGGACGTATTTGAGCAACGCCCGCGTCTCTTCCATATATTCCATTCCCAGATATACACCGCGGCGCTCCTGGCACAATGTCATAATTGCACCTACAAATTCCGTGGTCACCATGATCTCCGCATTGACCACCGGCTCTTCCATATGCTCAATCTCAGAGGGGTCCGGAAGATTGGAAGGATTTGTAACCTCCACCATTTCCCCATTGGTTTTATAGACACGATATACCACTCCGGGAGCTGTCGTCACCAGATCCAGATTGTACTCCCTCTCCAGCCTCTCCTGAATGACCTCCAGATGAAGCAACCCTAAAAAACCACAGCGAAATCCAAAACCGAGGGCAATCGAAGTCTCCGCCTCAAACTGCAGGGCGGCATCGTTGAGCTGCAGCTTCTCCAAGGCATCCCGGAGATCCTGATATTTAGCGCCGTCTGCCGGATACAGCCCGCAGTACACCATAGGCTGTACCTTTTTATAACCGGGCAGGGCTTCCTCACAGGGATCTGCCGCATCCGTCACCGTATCCCCTACCTGGGTTCCCTCTACATTTTTCAGACTTGCCGTAATGTATCCCACCATGCCGGCAGTCAGTTCTTCACAGGGGATAAACTGACCGGCGCCAAAGGTACCTACTTCTACCACCTCTTCTTCCATGCCGGTAGCCATCATATGAATCCTTGTCCCCTTTTTCACCCTTCCGTCAAAGACACGGCAGAAAATAATTACCCCCTTATAAGAATCATAGATGGAATCAAAGATCAGCGCTTTGAGCGGCGCCTGATCATCCCCCTGCGGCGCCGGTATCCTGGACACAATCTGCTCCAATACGTCCTCGATATTCGTTCCCATCTTCGCAGAGATCAACGGAGCCTCCTGTGCCTCGATGCCGATTACATCTTCGATCTCATTTTTTACCCTCTCCGGTTCCGCGCTGGGAAGATCGATCTTGTTGATCACCGGCATGATCTCCAGATCATGGTCAATCGCTAAATAACAGTTAGCCAGCGTCTGCGCCTCGATCCCCTGGGCAGCATCTACGATAAGAATCGCCCCTTCACAGGCCGCAAGACTTCTCGACACTTCATAATTGAAATCCACATGGCCCGGCGTATCAATCAAATTAAAGATATACTCTTCCCCATCCTTTGCCTTGTACACGATACGAACTGTCTGAGCTTTGATCGTAATTCCCCGCTCTCTTTCCAGTTCCATATTATCCAGTACCTGCGCCTGCATCTCCCGCTCTGTCAAAAGTCCTGTCTTCTCAATGATCCGGTCTGCCAGAGTGGATTTTCCATGGTCGATGTGGGCAATGATACAAAAGTTACGAATATTTTTTTTATTGATGGTTGACATATTTTTGTGCATTCCTTCCCTTAAAATAGAACTGACTTGAATTATATCATAAAGGAAACTTTTTTTCCACCGTAAAATTGGCAGGCGGGTTAGCCTTGCACTTTTACAAAGTTTGATGTACAATAATTTTAGTTCGACGTTTTATGTGGTGCATGTCGAACTGGCATGGTAGTTCCAGCTGGCGCTGCCCTGTGATTACGATCAGAAAGGAATTTATGAACTATGAGAATTACGAAACGTATCTTGTCACTGCTTTTGGTCCTCTGTCTCTGCACTTCCCTCTGGATGCCGGATACATCAAAATCTTCTGCGGCCACTATCCGTATGAACAAAAAAACTGCGACGCTTCGGATTGGAAAAACATGCAGGCTTAAGGTATACGGCACAAAATCAAAAATCACCTGGCGTTCCACCAAAAAATCAGTGGCGTCGGTAAATTCTTCTGGTGTCGTCACCGCAAAAAAGATGGGAACAGCTAAGATTTATGCCAAGTTCGGCGGCAAAAAACTGTACTGCAAAGTATCCGTTACAGGATCTTCTGCAGACACGAAAGCCGGCGGCCGATTGAATCCACTTTCCGCCTATGATGAACATACAATTAGTTATTATGACGACGGGAAAAAGATCGGAACATTTAAGATCAAACTGGAAACTTTCCAGTCTGGGAATTCTGCCAAAAACCGTGTTTTGAACAACAAAGAGAATCCCGTTCCCGCCAATAATCAGGAATACTTATATTTCCGTTTTCAGATCAAATATGTCTCTGGCAGTGAAGTAGTAGAAGCAAAAGATCTGTTCAGTTATTATTATAATATATTCGACTCCACGGGAACCACACAGCTGGAAAACATAGACTGGGGCTTTTACTTTGAGCTCATGGAAGATCTGAGTGATGTTACTCTCTCACCAGGTTCCTCCTCCAAATGCTCCAAAGCAGTTCTCGTGAACAAAGGCAGCACTCCTGTGCTGTACCGTATTCGGACCGGAAAAAGTTCTTATACCTGGTTTACTACGGAGAAATAATGTGGAACAGAGAGAGTATTTTTAGATAACGATTAGAAGCCCGGAAATCAATTTCCAGGCTTCTTTTTTTATAATGATGACGTCGTAATTTTTTTATTCGAGATTAAGATAAGGCACCTATCCATAATTGGATTGCGTATAGTGCCATTGTTGCGAGAGCAATCAGATAAAAGATAAATTTAAGCCTGTTCCATTTCTTATCATATGCAATGGCCGCAAGTACAAAAGCGATGACTGACATTAACCAATATGGCACATTCCCACACTCCTTTTCCGTACTTTATAATTACTATTTTTCAATTAAATATTTGTTGTGGAAGTCATTTTCGATATCTCCCAACCCTTCGATAATTCTATTTTCCTCCATTGTAATATACCATTGAGGGCCAAATTATCTTCGTGTATAGATTAAATCTGTCATACCATTATATGACTGTGTATTAAGTAATCTTAGCTTAATCTCATGTTTTGCATGTTCAAAAAGCCGAATACCAGAGCCTAAAAGTGTTGGAATTATAGTAATATAATAGCAGTCAATTAAATCCTCATTTACTAACTGCTGAACAAGATTAGCTCCGCCGCATATCCAAATACCTTTTCCATTTTGTTTTTTTAAACTTTTTATCAAATCAACAGGATTTGTATTTGTAAATCGGATTTTTTCAGAGGAAGTATACTCGTTGTGCGTAATTACATAAGTTGTAAAATTATTAAATACCCACTCGGTGGGAGAAAGTTCTGTAACAACTTGATGATAAGTATTCCATCCCATCAAAATCGTATCAATACTCTTTACAAACTCAGAATAGGTATCCATATCCTTATCATTACTGCTTTGCCCTTTTAACCAATCGATACCGCCCTTACTATCCGCAATATATCCGTCAAGGCTCATTGCAATAAATAAACTGATTTTTCTCATGTTCCTTCACCTCAAATCCCGATTTTCCCTGCCAAACAACTCACAGGCAAACTTGAATTTTTATTTCTGTTGCCATATCATCACATACTCTTTTTCCCCGGTGGTTTCGTCCAAACCTTCGCACTGGATTTCAAAACCTTCTCTTTGATAAAAACGTATTGCCCGCATGTTCTTCTGATACACATTTAAGCGTAATTTTTCTTTTTTATCTTTTATAAAATCCAGTAGGAGTTTACCGACTCCCTGCGACTGTACTTTATCAGGGACAAAAATACCTTCGATGTACACACCGCTTGTCCCTATAAAGCCTTGTATTTCATGGCTATTCTCATACACATAAACTTCTGACTGTGACAGCATTTCTTTCACCAAATCAAAATTACTTTTCCAGTATTGGGCAGAAATAAAATAATGTGCTTTCAAATTGGTATCTAACCAGATATCAGCAACTCTGCTTATGTCAGCTCTCTGCAATCTTCTAATCATAATAAATCTCCAAAATCAAATACTAACTTTTACATTCCGATAAATGAGAAATCATCTATCTAATCTCATATACAAAAGTGGGTATGGATTGCCTTGTTCATCAAACTCTGTTCTTTTATAGGCTTCAAATCCCATGTGTTCATAGAAACCTTTTGCAAGAGGATTTTGCTCATTAACTGCTAAATCTTGAACCGAATGTTTTTCTATTCCATATTGAAGCAATTCTTTGCCTAATCCTTTTCCCCTTTCTTCTTGAGAAATAAAGAGCATTTCAAGATGTTGCTCTACAATCCCCATGAAACCAATAGGGATTTGATTTTCGTTTTCTGCAGTGATTAAAAAAGGTATTTCTTTTAATGCTTGTGGCACGTACTTCTTAATATTTTCTATTTCGTCTTCTGATAAAAAGAGATGTGTTGCCTTTACAGAATTTTCCCACACTTTTAATAATTGTTCTATCAACAGTGTGGTTCTGTCTTTTACCTCTACAATTTTCAAATTTTTATCCTCCAAAATTCTGATTGAACAAATTCGTTGCGCGATGGCCTGCCAAGGCTGTAGCATAGTGATTTTTATTTTCTAAGCAAGCAAAATCAAACAAGATCAATCTTCCCACCGCCTATGAAAAGAATACCACCCTTCCACTTGATTGGCAAGCGGTTTTACGACCCAAATGTACCTCCGTGTAAAGCAGTGTTTTGATCCGCAATCTCTCCATTCCATAAAAACGGAGCAGTATAAGACTACTGCCCCGCCTCCGTTTCATATTATCCTGTAACCTTTGCTGACATTTTAAACAATTGTTCTGCATACTTATTTATCTCATTCGCTCTGCTGGTTGTATAATAATATTTGGGTTTTGAATCAACCATTTTAAATTGCTCTGTTCCATCTGACAAATATAAATGGACTGCATAATTCCACCCCACCCTTCGTCCTTTGTTCGCCAGTTTATAATCAAACTTAAATTTTGCTTCATTAATCAAAGCACACAAATTACGGACAGCCTCCTGTTCTTCAATTTTGACTACCGTTCCATCCGATCCGCTTTGGATCGTCGCATATTCGACCATTGATAAATCTTTTTGGGGATTTTTACTAACAACTTCCAAATCAATCATATATCTTTTCTTTTTTGTTATGCCAATCAACTTATATTTTCCAATTTTTTTTGCTGTAAAAGTTTTACCAACGATTTTTAAATTTTTATTTTCAGAAACCCATTTTATTTTTTTATTTTTTAACTTCTGTGTCATCTTTTTACCTGTGTCTATATCATGGACATCTTTAGCTATCTGGGATATTTTATACTTTGTCCCATTCGCAACAATCACCTTGCTACAGTGGTAAGCCTGTACCTTTTTTGCACTTATATCCACCCCATTCAACATAGAAATAACGAGTGATAAGGCGAACATTAGCACGATAACATTTTTTTGTTTTTCTATTTTCATCTGTTTTCCCTCCTTATATAAATCAATTATTCTGTAAATACTTCAAAAAATAAAATAGCCAAATATGCTCTTAACTTTATCATTTTTGCTCATGCAAATCTTTAAGTTTTACTGGGTTATCCTTTAACTTTTTATTACTTTTGTATATTAGTATATACAAAGTATAGAGATACCATTTCATCTGTTGTTGGGTCGCATCCAACATGAACATTAATATACCGATTAGCATGTTCTTCCCAGCCATCAACCACCTGAAGATACCTGCTTGTTTTTAAACCTGTAGCTTGATTTGTTAAATAATTATACTGCACATAACCAACAGCAAGAACAGCATGTTCGTCATACCAATAGTGATCTGAAACACCGTATATAAATGGCTCTCCAAAATCTATCCTTCGTTTCATCTCAGTCCAGTTTGCAGCATCTCTATAACCATCAAATCCATAATAGTGAGTAATAGCATCCTGAATACCGATTTCCCTAAAATATCTATCTAGACCTGGTTTGACGTCTTCCATATCTGTTCCTTTTTCATCAGAAGTTTTGAAATAACTTTTTAACTTGTTAAACGTTAACTTCCAATCATTATTCATCACTATAGATTGTTTCAACCTTTTTCGCTCCATATAATATTTTAACAAATTACACGCAGCAGTGGGCACACAGATTCCACCTGGTCCAAAATCCGTCATTTCAAAATATCTATAAAATGTTGCGTCTGGTGCTGTACGACGTATGACGCTAGTATATCCATTTTCATACTGATTTGGATTTAATATTTCTCCTCCATTAGTAGGCGGAGTCGAATTTCCAACTCCAGTTTGTCTCTTAATCTCTTTCCATTCTTCCTTAATCCCTGCTTTATCATTCTTTGACTCTTCCTGATCACTTTCAATATCTTCAATAGAAAAACTTTCTTTGTCCGTTTCTATATTGATTGCTTTTTTCGTAGCTTTATCTACCTTATAATAATTTATGCTGCCATCATACAGAAGATACTCGTCACTCTGCAATTTTCCATCAAGAAACCTTCCTGATGTCTGAAATTCAATAATTGGCGGATTTTCCTCTACTGCCCCTACGACAACATATCCCGCATCTTCTGTCCCATTTTTCAGTTCAACCACATAGGCACATATTTCCTCTTTCCCATTGTACAGGTTATACACTTTTCTGATCTTTGTGCCCTCTCTCCAATCAGTTTCCTGATTTTCAAGTGTTTCATCCACCTGAAATTCCGCGATATCTTTTGCTTCCTCTTTGTTGATATCCGGTTCTTCTGGAGTCTCTTGTCTCTGGGAATCCTCTATACTTTGGTTTATCCCTGGTACTTCCTGTTCTGCTGCATAAGTGTAGACTTCAAAGCTCTGCAAACTGAAACCAAACATAGCAACTGCTAAAATGACACACAGCAATCTCTTTCCTACAATTTTCATACTTCGCATCCTCTCTTTTTGTTTTTTATTGGCGTTCATCAGACGCCACAACCTGCATTTTTACAGGATGTTCTCATTCCATTTCATTTACAAACCACTTGATCTTCCCAGTATTATACTGCGGGAGGATACAATCCGAAAAAGTAAACGTAAAATCTATATCACCGACAACCGTACCCTGAATCACATCCTTGTACAATTGCATAAACTTTTCCCTGCCAAACTCCTCATCTATCACAATAAAAAGTTCCATTTGTGACACAGACTTCTGAACTGCCTGGAACTGATAGACGACATTTTGATAATATCCATTTACCATTTCAACTGGCTTCAATAACACGTCCGCAGGAATGCTCTCACCCTCTTTTAAACGAATCCTGTCATTCTTTCTGGCCTTTTCCAGTACGAGATAGCGCTGCCATTTTCCATCCTTCCTCTCTGACCGGATCTTGCCTACATCACCGATCCCATATCTCACAAAAGGCATCGCGCGGTTATGCAATGAGGTCACATAGATATTCCCGCTCTCACCCTCACCGACTTCCTTCCCTTCGTCGTCCAGCACTTCCACATACGTTGTCTGGTCATATAACCGATACCTTTCTCCCTCTTCGTACCCGATACTCTGAACTTCCATCGTACCATAGTGCATGTTAACAACACATCCCCACGATAACTCCAATTCAGCCCTCAACCCTTCCCATGCCATCTCCCCCGTTAATTCCACATAACGCACGGATTCAAATGCAGGTAAATCCATCTTCCTAGCTTGTTCCATGAGAAAAAATGCCATCGCAGGATGCAGGATCATCCATTCTGGCTCGAAATCACGTATCTTCTTGCAGGTGTCTTTCAAATAAAGCGAAGACAACCGGTCTTTTGACACAAGCATCGTGTTTCCGTTTATATCATAAACATTGTTATTCGCCAGCGTCGTATTAAATTGACACAGGCGGTCCCGCGCATGGATGTCCACCACTTTCCAACGGTCTACCCACAAGGGCAGAAGCGCGTGAAGCATGTCCACTTTGTTCCAGTAAACATCCAAAAAAGTTCCCGTGCTCCCAGAGGTATGGGTATGGATCAACCTTTCCATCGCAACATCTGCCAAATATTCTTGCGAAATCAGATCGTCTGCATGTTCCACGATCTGATTTTTTTCTATAACCGGAAGCTTATTCCATTCGGCCCGGCTTGCCAGCTCCTGCCAGGTAACCCCTATCTCCCGAAGTTTATCACGATAAAACGGAACATTATAATATGCGTATTTAGCCATGTTCCATCGCTTGTTCACCGAACGATCATTCAATGCGATCCCCCCTTTATCATGCCCATCATATAGTCGGTCATTTCCCCCACTGTGCTCATATGGTTCGATAATTCTGAAAAATCCTCAAAATCAATACCATATTCATCTTCGATCCGAATCACAAAATCAAGGATCATAACCGAATCCATATCATATTTTTTGACCGGGTCAGCGTCCACATCCGGCAAACTGCCATCCAGTCCGATACTCTCTGCCAACAAAAACATTATTTTTTCTTTCATAATAAAATCCTATCATACAGATCCCGCAAACAGCTTCCCTCTTTTTTTTGTATCTCCGATAACCGCTCCTGTATCGTCTTCACATTTGCCCGCTCCGGACGCAACTGATACTTTAACAGGATATTTTTCAGATCAAATACCATGCGCCCGATCTCCTGCATTCCCTCATACAAATATTCCGAGCCATCCGGCAAATATTTTCCGCTTATCAGAAAACAGATCCGCTTACACATGATCTGCTTATGTTCCCAAAGCACATGCGCGACACGACGGTCAGCGATCAGAACCTGTACCCCTTTTTCACTTCTTAGTTCCTCATAAATAGATAATCCATAACGTCGCGGATCCCTTGCTTCTGTGTTCCGATAATAAAAGCAACTATCCACAGAATACAGATACTGGTGCAGCATCTCCCTAAAATACTCTGGGGAGAACTGATAAAAATGTCCATCCTGCTCATATTGTATCGTCTTATATTTAATGTCTCCTCTTCGTTTCAACGATTTTTCTAGATCCGAAAAAGAAACTTCCATTTCCTTTATCTTCCCGTTCTGATCGTATCCCAAAAGAAAACATAGCTTTTTCTTCTCGTCTGCCCCGTAGATCAGATTTTGGTGATAATGATGTGTATTCCAAAACTCTTCCCGCTCTTTTATATAATATTGGTCAATCTTAGCTTCTATATATTTTCCCTGTTTCAGACAATACAGGAGGTATTTGATCCCTCCCATATGCGAAATCTCTTCTCCCGTAAAACGGTTTTTATCGAGAAAATACGTTATGTCGCTGTTTTCCCAGTGCTTGGAGATGCCAAATACATAGTCCAGCCTGCGGTCAGGGTTGTCCACATTGCAGCCCAACTGGATGAAATTCGAAAACAACCAGGGATAATAAGAATTCTGTCCATGTTTTACCTGAACTCCCAAATACAAAGGTTTCGTATGGCAGCCTAGTTCACATGCCGCTTTTCTTTTTATCTCTTCCTCACCGGAAAAGAATTCGAGCAATGTTCCTTCCCTTTTCATAACCAGTCGATATGGCTTCTGATACCGTTCCACTGGCACAATAATCTTTTTCCCAGATCTATACAGGGAAATCCCTGTATAGGCAAAATGACCGAACCGGTACAGATAAGCCTCATCACTCATCAGCACATAATCTGGATCATCGCTGATAAAAACGTTTACCGCTGCCCACGGATTCGTATATTGCTGAAAGTCAACCTGAATATCTATGAAATCGGATTCCCTCATTTCCCTGATGATATAACCATCACAATCTCTTCGAAACTCATCCTGCGTCTCTCCACAAAACGCATTTTCATCCACTTTCGCCACATTTCCGCCGATGCTCCAATCCGAGTACGGTGAACCGATCACGCGAAAACGCGAAAATACTTTTCCCACTCGTTCTTCCGCTGAAATAATACTTTGCAAAAAAGCGTAATACGAAAACGATGTCACGATGGGGGTTGGATTTACTGGCAATATAACAGTCTTCTTCAATTTTAGTCGCTCCCCCTTCTTAAGCCATTGCTGAAGTCTATCCTTCATACCGCCAAAATGCAGGTAGCCTGACGATGCCAAATCGAACTCGCCACTATTATCACATTACCTTCCCATAAACAGTAAAAAAGATACTATGTATATTATAGCATCTTTTTTACTGTTTGTGGAAAAAATTTCCTCAACGACATGAATTTGCGACAAACGACATATATAGTTACACTTTTCCGTACTTTTTGATTTAATAATTTTATATCCCTTCCAACCTCAAAATTTCTTTTTTGAGGCGTTTCATGATCTTCTTTTCCAGTCTGGAAATGTAGCTCTGGGAGATTCCCAGAAGATCCGCTACTTCTTTTTGTGTTTTTTCACCTCCTTCATAATCATCAAGGCCAAACCGCATATGTATGATCATCCGCTCCCGCTCGCTCAGTGTGCTAAGCGCTTTTTTAAGCAGTTTGATATCTACTTCCCGCTCAATGTCTTTGTAGATAATATCTTCACTGGTACCGAGAATATCAGAGAGAAGAAGTTCATTGCCATCCCAGTCCACGTTCAGCGGCTCATCGATGGACACCTCCATCTTCACCTTGCTGTTGCGGCGCAGATACATTAATATTTCATTTTCGATGCATCGTGACGCGTAGGTGGCAAGCTTGATGTTCTTATCCGGTTTAAAGGTGTTGATCGCCTTGATCAGTCCGATGGTACCGATAGAGATCAGATCTTCCACCCCGACGCCGGTGTTGTCAAACTTTTTGGCGATGTAGACCACCAGCCTGAGATTATGTTCCACCAGCATATTCTTTGCCTTTTCCGAATTCTCTGCCCCCAGATTTTCAATACATGCTGCTTCCTCCCCTGGTTCCAGCGGTGCCGGCAGTATTTCAGCTCCTCCGATGTAATGTATATCACCCCCCTGGTGAAAAAATACATTTTTCCAGTCCGGAATCATACGGAACTGAAAACGATTTGGCATTGATAAACGTAAAAACATATACATCCCCCTTAATGAATTATTTTCGGAATATCCCGCTGTTCAACAGCACTTCATACCCGTTGTCTGTTGACAGAAAACGATCACAGATTCCAAGCCAGGTATTCCCTGTATGAACCGTCTCACTGCCGTTCACTTGAATCTCCATATCATCCACCCTGACTCCCGGAAGATAATCACAGTCTTTTCCCAGCGAATGAAATGGGATATAGCGCAAAAGCAGTTTGCCAAATAGTTCCGGTTCCATTTCGTGCAAAACTTTGTTAAAATCAACTTTTTCTTCCTCAGACAGCATTTTTTGAAACAAATTGTATTCCACAATGGTAACGCACTCATGGCTGACCGGCTCATAAAGATTGTTGCCGGTGTCCAGAAAACCAGCTGTTTTCACGCTCTTTCCCCGGTACTTAATCGTTACAGGAAATACATTTTGTTCGTTTCTAATCCCACGTTTTTTTGAAGAAACGATTTTCTGTGCAAGAAATAAAAGTAAGATTGCGGATGACAGGAGAAAAATGATCGGGATGTTTCGGATTCCCGCGATTCCCTTTAAAAACATGACAGCCCCTGCAACAACTACCGCTGTCAGATAAAATCCTGCCATGTGCCTGCCAAAGCCATAAACCGTTGTTTTTCCATAAGCGGTCCGTATCATCAGACAGCTCACAATGAGATACATAAGAATAAATGCCGCTGCCATCTGCCGCACCCCGCCAAACACGAGCAAAACTGCCGCCAGGGCGCCTTCCGCTGAGGCTGCTGCACATCTTACGCTCACAGGTCTTTTTCTTAAAAATATATTCATGATCTCAAATACGAGTAAATTCATAAAGAAGTTAACGATAAAAAATACATCAAGATATATTTTCATTGTACCTGCTCCCATTTTCTTTCATTTGCTTTTGCATATACAGATGATACACTATTTATGACTAAAATTTTGTCAAAAAGAGGCGATAAAACCAAATATTTTTTCTCTCTTATCCGACAAATTCCTCACTATTTGGACAACGTCAAATACCCCACAGCCCATTTTAAACACGAAAATAAAGGATTCTTTGCCGGTTCGTGCAAAGAATCCTTTGTAAATTCTATGTGGTTATTGTCGTTTTTCGTCTATTTAAGGGTTGTCACCAAATGCGATTTGCCATTTTTCGTCCTCCACTCTCCGACACTTCCATTGATGATCGTAAACTGAGGTGATTTATGTCCAATATCAGCATCAAACACGATGGGGATATGAAGTTCTGATAAAATCACTTCTACCGCCTCCCGGTAATTATGGTCCGTGAAGCTTTGAAACATGCAGGGACGCCCGAAAACAAAACCGACGGCATGTTCAAACCAGCCCGCATGTTTAAGCTGCCACAGCCCCCTGGTAAGAGAATCGCTGTCTAAGGAAAAACTTTCCAAATACCACAAGATCCCATCCTGACGATAAGAATCGACAAACTCACGGGTCTTATCAAAGTATGTCCCCACCAGATTCAGCAGAACATCCAGACACCCTCCCAGCATCCGTCCCCTTATCGACAACTCATCCACGATCTTTCCGTCCATCACAGCGTATTGGCGGGAAGGCTTATCTTCCCGGTATCCCTCCTCCGGCCGCTCCCTGTCATAAAAATCATCTTCGTAGGCGTCGAAAGAGAGCTGTTCTATCATATTTCCTGTCATGATCTCCGCATTGTTCTGGACTGCCGGATGCCAGGGCTCCATGGAAAAATCATTGAAATGGTTTCCGTAAACGGTGGCAGTATGGCAGTTCACAGCAAGAGTATAAGTCAGTCCTGTATTGTCAGAAAATCCCTGGAACCACTTGGGATTCCTGCGGATCACATCCAGATCCAGCAGCGGCAGAACCTCCATCAGAAAATCCCCGCCCTTGGCAGAAAAAATGTACTTTACCTCAGGATTCTCAAACAGACTCATAAGCTGCAGTGCCCGCTGTTCCCTGGTACTGCTTCGTCCCCTTCCATCACTCTGCCGAACATTTTCTGTCTCAAAGACACGAAATCCCCGTTCCCTGATCCTCTCTTCTGCCAGATCCAGTCTGGCAAAATCCATCGGCTTGCGGTTTCCGTCCGAAGGCGCTGTGATCCCTATGGTATCACCCTTTTTTATAAAATCTGGATAAATCATTTTTGCACTTCCTCTCTTCAAAGTCTTGAAAAATTTTCCGATCTTCTGTATACTTAATTCCAGAAAAAACAGAAAGGAATATGAACTATGGCTGAAAAAAATCCAATCGTAACAATTCAAATGGCAGAAGGAGACACCATTCAGGTTGAACTTTATCCTGACACAGCACCTAACACCGTAAATAACTTTATATCTCTGGTAAAAAAAGGATATTATGACGGTCTTACTTTCCACCGCATCATCAAAGGCTTCATGATCCAGGGCGGCTGTCCCGACGGCAATGGAATGGGTGGTCCAGGCTACAACATCCGGGGTGAGTTTGGCATGAACGGTTTTGAAAATAACTTAAAGCATACCGCCGGAGTCATCTCCATGGCGCGCTCCCAGATGCCAGACTCTGCCGGTTCCCAGTTCTTCATCATGCACAAAGATGCCCCGCATCTGGATGGCGCCTACGCCGCCTTTGGAAAGGTCACAGAAGGCATGGATGTGGTGGACAAGCTTGCCGAAACAGCGACGGATTACAGCGATATGCCACTAAACCCTGTCGTGATGGAAAAAGTTACTGTGGATACCTTCGGTGAAGAATATCCAGAACCAGAAAAGGAATAAACAGATCCTATTGTTGTTCAGCCCAGCCCGATGACGCCAATTTGACCCCCGTTTCATTCTGCGCCGTCGGGTTGTCTTTGCATCATGGATACAGATCTCTCTAATCTGCCTGAATCTCTCCCATAAAATAAAAACCTTTACTTTCCGTCAGTTTTACCCTGCGGATCTCTCCTATGCAGTTCTCAGACGCCGGACAATGAACCACGGCATTGGAAGAAAGACGCCCGGTGATCAGAGACGGATCGTGATCGTTGATCTCTTCCATCAGCACTTCTTCTATCTTTCCCACTTTGCTGTCTGTGATTTCCCTGGAAATAGCCTGTATCTCCGTGAGAAGTCTGTCAAACCGCTGTTTTACCACGTCCTCCGGCACCTGGTCTTCCATCGCCGCCGCAGGAGTTCCCGTCCGTCTGGAATAAATAAAGGAATATACGCTGTCATAACGAACCTTACGCAGGACATCCAGTGTCTCCTCAAAATCCTCTTCGGTCTCTCCCGGAAACCCTACAATAATATCTGTAGTCAGCGAGATATCCGGCAGCCTGTCACGAATCCGGTCTACCAATGCCAGATAATCCTCTTTTGTGTACCTGCGGTTCATTTTTTTCAGGATCTCCGTACTTCCGGACTGTAGAGGAAGATGAAGATGGGTACAGACTTTGCCGCACTCTGCCATGGCCTGTATCAATTCCTCTGAAAGATCCTTGGGATGGGATGTCATGAAACGAATCCGCTGCAGTCCTGGAATCTCATTCACTTCACGTAAAAGCTCCGCAAAATTCATAGGAACTTCCAGTGTCTTGCCGTAGGAATTTACATTCTGCCCCAGAAGCATCACCTCCGTGACACCATCCTCTGCCAGCCCCCGGATCTCCCGGAGAATTTCTTCCGGTTTCCTGCTCCGTTCCCGTCCCCGGACATAGGGAACAATACAATAGCTGCAGAAATTATTGCATCCATACATAATATTCACGCCAGCCTTAAAGGAATATTTGCGAATGCTTGGCAGGTCTTCTACCACTCCCTTTGCCTCCTGCCAGATATCGATGACCATGCGTCCGGACTGAATCTGGGTATAAAGGATCTCAGCCAGTTTATATACATTATGGGTGCCGAAGATCATGTCCACAAAGGGATAACTTTTCTTTATTTTTTCTACTACTGTAGGCTCTTGCATCATACAGCCACACATGGCAATTTTCATCTGTGGATTCTTCTTTTTCTGGTTTTTCATATACCCCAGTCTTCCATACACCTTCAGATTTGCATTTTCCCGAACCGTACAGGTATTGTAAAGGATGAAATCGGCCACAGTATCTTCTACCGTCTCATACCCAATATAAGAAAGTACCGCTTCTAATTTTTCTGAATCTCTGGCATTCATCTGGCACCCCATGGTCTGCATGGAAAGAGTCAGTCTCCGCCCCAGCCTGTTACCCTCATTCTCTGCCCATATCCGGCATTTTTTCATAAAATAATATTGTCTTTCTGGTTCTGTCTCCGGCGCTTCCCCGGAGACATCTGTATCATCGATCCGCTGATAATCAAACATAATCTTCCTCACTTTATCTTTACAAAGGCACTAACGTTTAAGATACAATATCGCCTGCCTGGGCTCCCCCCTGGAATCCCTGGGATGCGCTGTTTCCTTTCATCAGGCTTTCCATAATCGGCAGCGCATCTGAGATCGGAATGGCAAATCCCATTCCTTCCACCTCTTCCGAGGCAAATTTAGAGGAGTTGATACCAATCACCTTTCCTTCGGCATTCACCAGCGCTCCTCCGCTGTTTCCGGGATTGATCGCCGCATCCGTCTGGATCAGCTTCATGGTATCCTGCCCTTCCATTCCCAGTTGGCGGTCTTTCGCACTGACATATCCTACGGTCACACTGGTACCATATCCCAGAGCATTTCCGATGGCGATGGCCTGCTCGCCTACTTTAGTCTCCCTGCTGTCTGCCAGCTCTGCAATCTTGATCTGGGACAACGTATCGTCTTTCAGATCCTTCTTTGCCACCTTGACTACAGCCAGATCCGAGGCTTCATCGGTGCCTGTCACTGTTGCATTTGCTGTGGTTTCATTGTGAAATGTGATCTGAACCTGCACGCTGTCTGCTACCACATGATTGTTGGTAACAATATAGACGAAATCGGTATCCTCTTTGAATAGAATTCCTGAACCACTCCCCTCTCCCTGGCTCTCAAAGGTCCGTCCAAAAAAGTCCTGTTGTCTGGATACCACTTTTACATCGATCGCCACGATGGAGGGAAGAACTGCCTCTGCCACAGCTGAGACACCAGAGGTTTCCTGTTCCCCGCCGCTGGATGTCTGGATCACACCGGAATTTCCCGGCTGCTGCTCTGCCACGGCGTTCCTGTCCGCTTGTCCAGACACACCATATAATCCTGCCACATAACTGGTTCCCTGAAATACCACGCCGCTCAACAATCCAAATGTCATTGCTCCTGCTACTAGTTTTATCATCTTCTTCATCGTCATAGCCTCCATTCTCAAATCTTTTTGGTGAACACTCCGCCAATATGCTCAGGCGGAAATTAATTTGTTATGGTTACACTATAACGTGAATTTGTGGGCAATCATTGTTTTCTTTTTGAAGAAGATGTGTGTAAATCTTGTTTAATTTGTGAACGCATATATACTTTGGCATAAGAGGAATGCAGCATTTGAAATGTACCGGATTTCAGCACTTAAAATTCCCCAGCACCCTAACACTCTTTGCCTCTTCCTTAATGCCACGAAGTGCATTCTGCACCGAGGGATCCTCAAGGTTTCCTTCTATATCAATAAAAAAACGATACTCCCAATTTTTCCCTTTCATCGGGCGGGACTCGATCTGCGTCATGTTCAACCCATTAAAGAGGAAATGGGACAAGATCCGATATAAAGAACCACACTCGTGGGACAGCTCGATGCAAAGAGCAATTTTATTGCTGTCAGCCAGATAGATGGGCTCTCTTCCAATCACGATAAACCTGGTAGAATTGTTTTTCTCCTGCTGGATTCCCTCTCGCAGAACCTGAAGCCCATATTCTTTTGCCGCCCGCTTCGCCGCGATCGCCGCCTGGGACCGCTCTCCATCCTCTGCTACCTTTTTGGCCGCTGTGGCTGTATTGGAAAATTCGATCTGATCCAGCTCCGGATGCTCTTTTAAAAATCCACTGCACTGTAATAGTCCCTGGGGATGGGAATATACGGTTCTGAGCTCCTCCATCGACACCCCTGGCAGCGCCAGCAGACACTGCTCGATCCGGTTCACATACTGACCTACGATACAATTTGAATAATTCAAAAGCAAATCATAATTTGCTGTGATCCCTCCTGTGGAGGAATTCTCGATGGGAAGAACACCATAATCAGCCTCTCCCTGTTCTACTGCCTCCATCACGCTCTGAAAGGTTGGACAACTGATCCCGGTAATCTTCCCGCCAAAAAAGTCTTCCATCGCCTGATGGGTATGGGCGCCTGGTACTCCAAAATAACAGACCTTCGTATCCAGGCCCACCGGAAGTTCCTCCGCCTTTTTATAATCCGCCAGCTTTGATGTCTGGGGAAGAACCGTATACTGGTATTTGCGGCTGATGGACATGATCTGGCTGAACAGCTCGGTGATGGCTTTCTTATTGAATTCATTGCTGGAAAGCTGTCCAAGATTCTCAAGCTTTTCGTCTTCCCGCTCCTTGTCATACACTGCCTTTCCGGTCTTTCGTTTGTACTCTGCCACCGCATTCGCTTCCAGCATCCGCTTTTCAAAAAGCTCTACGATCTGCCTGTCAATGGCATCAATATTTTTTCTGGCCTCTTTTAAATCCAGCATCGTTATCCTCCAATCCAAAACAATCCGTGATATTTCCGGGACAACAGTTCCTTTGCCCCAGCTTCCTTTTTATGTATTCGCTATGCTTTATGCTTTTTCTTCCTTTTTTTCGCTCTCCAAAAGTTCCCTGTACATGCCACATACGGTTTTTCCCAGAACCGGATGAATCACATAGGGAGCTATCTCATTGAGGGGTTCCAGCACAAATCTACGATAGGGAATCCCTTTGTGGGGAATGATCAGATCCTCCGTCTGCAGGATCTGGTCTCCGTAAAAAAGTATGTCCAGATCAATGGTCCTTGGTCCCCAATGAATCTCCCGCGTCCGTTCTCCCTCATCCTCCAGCCGGTGAAAAAATTGTAAGAGCTCCTCCGGGCTGTATAAGGTCTCAAAACAGATGACACCATTCAGGAAATTGGCCTGCTCCGTGTAGCCATAAGGTTCTGTATCAATGATATTGGACATATACGCACATTTGCAGTATCGGTTATTGCGAATTCCAGCATAGGCATTATCAATATACTTTCTACGGTTGCCCTGATTGGAACCGACACCGGCGTATACTCTGGTCCACTGCCTTTCGATGGTCACAGCTACCGTTTCCAGCGGAAGCAGGATTGGAGCCCACGGCTTCTGAATACTGACCTCGATCTTCTGCAGCAACGGATACTTTAACAGTACCTCTCTGGCAATATGTTCTGCCACCGACTCGATCAGCCGGTGCTCCCTCAGAGACATAATCTCATTGATAAAATGCGCTGTCTCTGCATAATTTACAGACTGGGACAGATCATCCTCGTTTCCTGCTTTTCTCGTATCCATATACAGAACAGCAGATACAAGAAATTTCTGCCCCAGTACATTTTCCTCTCGCAGCACACCGTGATGACAGTAACATTCCAGATTGCGTATCTCTATTTTGTCCATGTTCCCACATCCTCCTATCAGCAGACCTTATATTTATACTCCCGCAGCGGCTGGCGCAATAAAAACAAAGTTACAATAGCACCATCAAGCATCCCTTTTATTTTAACTATGATATATCGCTTCCGTCATCTGCAGTGCCCGGAGATTTGCCTTTACATCATGCACCCGCACAAAATCGCAGCCCTTCATCGCTCCCATCACAGTGGTGGCAATGGTCCCCTCTTCTCTCTCTTCCACTGGAAGATCCAGCGTGATGCCGATCATACTCTTTCTGGAAGTGCCGAGCAGCACCGGATATCCCATACCACATATATCTTCCAGATGATTCATCATCATAAGATTCTGCTCATAGGTTTTTCCAAACCCAATTCCCGGATCCAGTATGATTTTCTCCTTCTTCACTCCATATTTTTCCGCCACTGCCAGACATTTTTCCAGATCTGTGACCACATCCTTTACAAAATCCGCATATTCGGTATTGTTCCGATTATGCATCAGGCAGACCGGCACATCATACTTGACAGCCAGCTGTGCCATCCTTTCATCGTACAAAAATCCCCAGATATCATTCAAAAGATCGGCTCCGGCCTCCAGCGCCGCCTCCGCCACCCGACTTTTATAGGTGTCCACGGACACAGGTATATCAAATGCTGCTTTTACCTCACGGATTACCGGTACCACCCGCTGAATCTCTTCCTCCTCTGTGATCTGTTCATGTCCAGGTCTGGTAGATTCTCCACCGATATCAATGATATCTGCTCCTTCTGCGATCAGCTTCCGAACCTGTTCCAATGCCTTTTCTCTGTCGTTATATCTCCCGCCGTCAGAAAAAGAATCCGGCGTCACATTCAAAATCCCCATAACATACGTTTTTTTCCCAAGTTCAAACTCTCTACTTCCAATCTTCATCTGTATTTTCCTTTCCTATTACTACTGTTGGATCAGGCTGAAAAATTCCTGCTTTAGTTCCGAATCGCCTTCGGCACATCCTCTTGTACTGATGGTAACCGTCTTTGAACCAGGCTTTTTTATGCCCCGCATGGTCATACACATATGCTCCGCCTCGATCATCACCAGCACAGCCTGGGGCTCCAAAATGTCCATTACCGCATCCGCAATCTGGTCAGTCAGCTGCTCCTGGATCTGGGCGCGTCTGGCATAAACCTCCACAGTCCGGGCAAGCTTGCTCAATCCAACCACTCTGCCATCCGGAATGTACCCAATGTGAACCTTTCCATAAAAAGGAAGCAAGTGGTGCTCACAGACGGAATAAAATGTGATGTCTTTCTCCACCACCAAACCAGTCTGCTTCGAGGAAAATGTCCTGCCAAGATGCTCTGCTGCGCTGCTTTCATATCCGGCAAAAAGCTCCTCACACATCTGAGCAATCCGCTCCGGTGTCTCTATCAGCCCTTCTCTTTTCGTATCCTCACCAATTCCTTCTAAAAACAGTGTAACCGCCTGTTTGATCTTCTCTTTATCCATATCTCATGACCTCACGCCTTCTGAATGTGCTGACACAACCGTGCCAATAAATTAAATTATATTTTACCACGATTGTAGGATAAGGTCAAATTGCAGTTTAATCAAAAACGTACAAACAAGAATTTATCATTTTATATCAATATCTATTTTATACTCTTCATCAATAAGCACATAATCTGCATTATGCTTTTGCACCATTTCTAATACCTGTGCATTATCTTTTAACACACCTTCCAATGTACAATACGCATCATCCAATCGATTTTCAATGACACTTGCATATCCTTTTATGTCAGTAAAATGTTTTTTAATGTAATTCTCACTCATAACGAGGCAATAGTATCTTATTTCGTCAAGATATTCTTTCGCAAAATCCTTTTTCCAGTTAAAAGGAATATAACACCCCTCAACAATAAGATTTTGTTTATTTTCTATCGCTGTTTTAATCATTTCACGGACAACAGGCCATAAGTATTCCGTTAAATCATCATCCTTACTGAAAGGGGTAAGTTGTGTTTTTCCGCTACGAATTAAACCCATTTTCAAATGGTCAATTGATAAATACGGATATTTATATTTTTCAAGCAGTTCCTGGGCAAGAACAGTCTTGCCAGTGTGTGATGCACCGGTTATCAAAATAATCATCTATGTCATCCTATTCTTCCTATATTATTATAACTTCCCAAATCTTGTTATTTTTCCAACATCATCAAATAACTGTCCAACCTTGCATTCACATAACCCGCAAACAGCTTTTCCATTGCACCACCATATCTGTCTCACGCAAGGTCAGAGTATTCCCTATCGCTTTCCAAAACATTATACCTGCTTTGCGGAATAATATCAATCTTATCGGAATATTATTCTTCAACTTTCGTCGTAAAAAATGCACCCTGCCTCATGCTTGGGTGCATTTTAATCATTTTTGTAACACTAACAAGGAAAAGCTTCATCAGTAATTATACCTGTGTTCTCTTTTCGGATTATAAATATGGTATTTCTGATTTCAGCGTTGCCTGCAGCTTAACGCTTGTTGTAATTAATCAGGCATCCTTTGAGGATAATCTCACGTTCGTCATCCGTCAGGGCGCCGAGATGGAGTTCCATCTCCTTCATGCCTTTATTTGCTACATATGCCTTTACAGTATCGTTTTTCTCAACAATTGCTTTTTTAATATCTTTTACAAAGATATAATCGTCTTTGTCAAATGGGAGTTCACCGTCAAATACAAAGGGCAGCATTCCCCAGTTGATCAGGTTGGAGCGGTATCTCTTAGTAGCGTATTCTCTGGCAATATTTGCCATGCCCCCCAGCACTCGCTGGCAGCTCGCCGCCTGCTCTCTGGCGGATCCATCTCCTGGTTTAACTGCGAAGATCACGCTTCCGATTTCCGTCTCCTCTGGTTTTACATCGAACTTTTCTGCCACGGCCGCATACACCTGTTTCAGTTCCGGATCCACTGCATAGATATCTTCCCCGGCAAGACGGGCTTTCTCTGCCTTCTGTACCTCTTTTGCCTTTCCTACATAGGCGGGATCTTTTCTGGAAAGAGTAAACTCTGCCAGTCCCAGAGGATTGGAACGGTAGGATGAGGTCTCTCCTGACGGGATCAGCTCGTCGGTTGTGGTGACCGGATCATGAATCATAGAAACTGCCTTCAAAAGCACATTGTCCGTCAATGGGAACATCTCCGGCCAGTCCACGATATTCGGACCAAACTTGATCTCCACCGAAGGATCTGCCTTTCCGACGCCGTTGTAGACACGGTTCTCATAAATGGACTTGTCAAAGAAATATTTTGGCTTATTGAAATTCACATCAATATCCGTAGCCGCGGTCAAGTATCCCTGGTTTGCGGCGGTCGCTGCGATAGAGCGGGCATCCATAAGGGCAACGGAAGCGATCTGGCCGCTTGTCACCTTAGAGCCTTCGCGGTTCGGGAAGTTACGTGTGGAGTGACGGATACTCAGTCCACGGTTGCTTGGCACATCCCCAGCGCCAAAACATGGTCCACAGAATGCCGTCCTTACGGTGGCGCCTGTCGCCATGAGGTCTGCGATGGAACCATTTTTCACAAGCTCCATAAATACCGGCTGGCTCGCCGGGTATACACTCAGTGAAAATTCATCGGCACCGATATATTTTCCACGGAGAATATCTGCCGCATCGCAGATATTTTCAAATCCACCTCCGGCACATCCGGCGATAACTCCCTGCTCCACATACAATCTGCCGTCGTGAATCTTATCTGTTAGTGTAAAGTCGATATCTTTATTGTTATCCAGACTCACCAGCGCCTTCTTTTCCACATCCCGGAGGATATCTTCCAGATTGCTGTTTAATTCCTCGATGGAATATACATTGCTGGGGTGGAACGGCATGGCGATCATCGGCTTGACAGCGGACAGGTCTACTTCGACCACACCATCATAATACGCCACTTTCTCCGGCGCAAGCTCTGCAAAATCCTCGCTTCTTCCATGAATGTCATAGAATTCTTTTACCTGGCTGTCCGTTCTCCAAATAGATGACAGACAGGTGGTCTCTGTGGTCATAACATCCACGCCGATACGGTAATCCACACTCAGGTTGTCAATACCATCACCGATAAATTCCATCACTTTATTATTTACATAACCATTTTCAAATACCGCGCCAATGATGGCAAGGGCGATATCCTGAGGACCCACTCCTTTTTGGGGCTTTCCGGTCAGGTGGATGGCTACCACTCCCGGCATCGGGATGTCATAAGTCTGCTCCAGAAGCTGTTTTACGATCTCTGGACCACCTTCACCCATCGCCATGGTTCCCAAAGCACCATATCTTGTATGGCTGTCGGAACCGAGGATCATTTTTCCTCCTCCGGCCAGCATTTCCCTGGCAAACTGATGAATCACTGCCTGATGAGGAGGCACATAGATTCCGCCGTATTTCTTTGCACAGGAAAGACCGAACACGTGGTCATCCTCGTTGATCGTTCCGCCTACCGCACAGAGACTGTTGTGGCAGTTTGTCAATACATAGGGCACCGGAAATTTCTCCAGCCCTGAAGCTCTTGCTGTCTGTAGAATTCCCACAAAGGTAATATCGTGAGAAGTTAATTTATCAAATTTTATTTTAAGCTGCTGCATGTTGTCCGATGTATTGTGTGCATTTAAAATGCGGTATGCCATCGTCCCTTTTGCAGCCTCCTGCTTGTCTGTCTTTACGCCTGTCCTGCTTTCCACTGCTGCGGCCGCTTCACTGCCATCGGGAATCAGTTCATTACCGTTGACAAGATACGCTCCACCGTCATATAACTTTATCATCTTATCTCTCCTTTCAAAATGCGTTCCTTACTTACCCATCTCGATTTAATATTATACTTCTTATCCTTTTATTTTGCAAATAAAATTTAAAAATACGACAACTAACAAAAACAATATTGTAATTTATAATGATTTGTTGTACAATATTTAAGAATTGCGGGGACACCATTCGTGCGAAGCAATTCGTGGTAAAAATCAATGTAACAGAACCGTTTTTGCAAACGGAGTGAGGTATTTTATGCGACATATTATGAATGCTCTGGATCTGTCGGTAGAGGAACTGGACAATCTGATCCACCTTGCCGAACAGATTATGGAAACACCGGAAAAATATACCGAATGTTGTAAGGGAAAAAAGCTTGCAACTTGTTTTTACGAACCAAGTACACGAACCAGACTTAGTTTTGAAGCCGCTATGCTGAATCTTGGCGGTAGTGTCCTTGGTTTTTCTTCTGCCGATTCGAGTTCTGCTTCCAAGGGAGAAAGCGTGGCAGATACCATCCGCGTCATCTCTTCCTATGCTGATATT
Organism: uncultured Eubacterium sp.; assembly: GCA_948848225.1. Lineage (GTDB taxonomy): Bacteria > Bacillota > Clostridia > Lachnospirales > Lachnospiraceae > Eubacterium_F. Next base: position 37,414 of record CAQOJF010000001.1, on the reverse strand, counting down.
TGTGCCATGAGACACCCCAAGGAAGGAGCGCCCCTGGTGGCATCCATGTACTCTTCCATCCCTGTCATCAATGCCGGGGACGGCGGGCACAATCATCCGACGCAGACACTGACCGACCTGCTTACCATCAAAAATCTCAAGGGACACTTTGACCATCTGAAAATTGGTTTTTGCGGCGACCTGAAATTTGGGCGCACTGTGCACTCCCTGATCGACGCCATGGTACGTTATCCCGGGGTGGAATTTGTGCTGATCTCCCCTCCTGAATTAAAGATCCCGGATTATCTGCGGAAGGAAACCCTGGATGAAAACCATATTCCTTACCAGGAAGTCAGCGACCTGGATGCCGTCATCGGAGATCTGGATATCCTGTACATGACCAGGGTACAAAGAGAGCGTTTCTTTAATGAAGAAGATTATATCCGTCTGAAAGACAGTTTTATTCTGGATACCTCGAAAATGAAACTGGCAAAGGAGGACATGCTGGTACTCCATCCTCTTCCCAGGGTAAACGAGATTTCTACAGAAGTAGACAACGATCCCCGGGCAGTATATTTTAAACAGGCTCAATACGGTGTTTATATAAGAATGGCTCTGATCCTGACTCTGCTTGAAATCAGGATCTGACAGGGAACTTTTTCACATATTATCAACTGGAGGTAAAACTATATGTTAAATATCGGCGGATTAAACCAGGGTGTCGTGATCGATCATATCAAAGCGGGACACGCCATGGAGATCTATCAGTACCTGAATCTGGAAAAACTGGACTGCAGTGTGGCAATAATAAAAAATGCCAAAAGTAACAAAATGGGAAAAAAAGACATTATAAAAATAGAAGGACCTCTCCGGGTAGACCTGGATATTCTCGGGGTTCTGGACGAACACATAACGATCAATATCATCGAGAATGACAACATCGTCGAAAAACGGACGCTGACGCTGCCGGATGTCGTCACAAATATTATAAAATGCAAAAATCCCCGGTGCATCACATCCATCGAGCAGGAGCTGCCCCACCGCTTTAAACTCACAGACAAAAAGAACCGGATCTACCGCTGTCTCTACTGTGAGCAGAAATTCAAAGGGCAGTTTAAATAAATTCTGGCGTGACTTGGAAAATAAAACCTCCAAACTGTATAAACTTATCTTATATCAGTTTGAAGGTTTACGTATATTTTGGGATAATTCCCTATGTACACATTTCTTCTTTAATCTAAAAATTCTACGGAACCATTGTCAATATGGTATACCGCACCACATACTTTTAATCCATCTTTATCCTCATCCTGAATACCAAGGCTTTCTTTGATGATGGACACGCTTCTCTCTACATTTAGGCAGCATGCGCGGTATTCATCCTTTTCTCCACCAATCGCCTTGCGGATCTCATCCGTGATAAACTTGGTATAGCCCTCCGGCTCCTGATGAAGCGCTGCACCAACAGCGCCACAATGACTGTGTCCCAGCACTACGACCAGCTTGGTTCCAAGATGGCCTGCCGCATACTCCACACTGCCGAGCTGGTGATTGTCCATAACATTTCCAGCCACACGAATGACAAACAATTCCCCGATGCCTGCGCTGAAAATACTTTCGGGAATCACCCTGGAATCTGAACATGTTATCACGATAGCATATGGGCTTTGTCCCTCATCGCAAGTAACCTGTCTGATCTGCGGAGATACATCTCCTGGATTAGTCATCGCTGTCAGATAACACTTATTTCCTTCTATCAGTTTTTCCATTGCCTCCGCTGCTGTTACCTTTTGTTCCTGCATAAATACTATCCTCCATTTCTGTCCCGTGAATCCGGCATCTATACTACGCCTGATCTGTTCACCGGACTTCTTTGTTTTGTGCAGATTATAACATATATTTGGGGATAATTCAATGTCGTTCCTCAAATCTCATACCCCAGTGACCGCAGCATTTTCAAATCCGAATCTATGGATATTCCCATCGTCGTCAAAAAATCTCCGCTGATGGCTGCATTTGCGCCGGACATAAAACAAGCTCTCCCCTTATCTGAAAGGTATTCTCTTCCGGCGGCCAGACGAATAAATACGTCTGGAAGAGTAAACCGCAGCAGGGCAAGTGTTCTCCGGACTTCTTCTTCCCGGAGGGGCTCCGCCCCTTCAAAAGGGGTGCCTGGCGCCGGATCCAGCAAATTTACCGGTACGGAGTCCACCCCCATCTCCCGTTCATTTAATGCCAGTTCAATTCGGTCTTCCAGACTCTCGCCGATACCAAAAAGCCCACCGCTGCACACGGCAAGCCCCGCCGCCTTCGCAGCCCGGATCGTAGCTTTCTTCTCCTCATATGTGTGGGTGGTACATATTTTTTGAAAATAGGATTCTGAACTTTCCAGGTTATTATGTATCATCTGCATTCCTGCAGCCTTCAGTTTGTCCAGGTCCTCCTTCCCCAGCAGCCCCAGGGAACCACAGAGACGCAGACTGGTTTTCTGTCGAAGCCGGCGCAGAGAATGACAAAGCTCTTCCACATCTTCACTGGGCAGAACTCTTCCCGAGGAAACGATCCCATATGCCATCATCCCCCGGCTGTCCTTTTCCATGGCGTCTTCCAGCAGCCTGCCGGTTCCCAGAAGGGGAAAACGCGGCACTTCGCGACAGGAAGGATTGGTTCCCGACTGGGCACAGAATTTACAGTCTTCCGAACAGGGACCTCCCTTGGCACTGATCACAGCACAAAGATCGAAGGCATTTCCACAAAAATGCCTTCGAACCTCATCGGCTGCCTGGCAGAGAACCTCCAACGGTTCCTCTGCCAGACTCATGATCTCCATTTTAGAACATGCGCCACCCTTGTACAGTTTATCTTGCAGTTTCTCTATTTTGCTCATATTGATTCATCACCTTTACTAACGGTCCCGCCATCAAACTCGCCACCACACATTTCACCGCATCCAATGGAAGAAACGGCGCACAGCCGGTCAAAAATGCGGCCTTCAGAGGCATTCCTGTCACTGCCACCATCCAGATCAAAGCAAAAAGATACATCACTGGTATGCCGATACAAATCGTGGTCAGCAGGTATCTTGGTATGCTATACGTTTTACCTTTTAACAAAGAAATCAGTACCACAGCCACCAGAAAACCTATAAAAAATCCGCCGGTCGGTCCCATAAGATAGGTAAGGCCACCCTTTCCTCCATTTGCCACTGGTACTCCCACCGCACAGAGCAGTATGTACACTACAATGGATATACAGGCCTCAAACGGGGAAAGCAATAAGGCGATCAGGTTTACCGCCAATGTCTGAAGGCTGATCGATGCCACGGCAAAGGGCAGGGGGATGACAATATAGGATGCCACGATAAGAAATGCCGTCATCAGAGTAATCTTCGTAATCATTAATGTTCTTTTTGAAACGTTCATATGTTAACCTCTTTCCTTCTTTAAGTTAACATTATCATATCATGGCATCGATTAAATGTCAACCCGCCAAAGTTGATAGGTTGACATTTTTATTCTTTCAGCTATCCGGTTAAAACAATCCTGTGATCTTTCCGTCTTCGTCTACATCAATTCGCTCTGCAGCTGGTACTTTCGGCAGCCCTGGCATCGTCATAACCGTTCCGGTGATTGCCACCACAAAACCGGCTCCCGCCGATACATACACATCACGGATATGGATGGAAAAATCCCTGGGGCGGCCAAGCAGTGTGGGATCATCTGACAGGGAGTACTGGTTTTTCGCCATACAAACCGGCATCGTTCCAAAGCCCAGAGCCTCCAGACGATCGATCTGAGCCTGCACCACCTTATCGTATATGACCTCTCTCGCCCCATAAATCTCTTTCGCCACCGTCTCCATCTTTTCCCGGAGAGAAAGAGAATCTTCATAAAGGCACTGGAAATGGCTTTCCTCCGTCTCAACGGTCTCCACTACCTTCTTCGCCAGTTCGATGCCGCCTTCACCGCCCTTCTCCCATACCTGGGACAAAGCAAAACGGCAGCCTCTCTCCTCGCAGAAACTTTTCACATATTCCAGCTCTGCCTCTGTGTCTGTCACAAACTGATTCAGGGTGACTACGCAGGGAACATTGTATTTTGCTACATTTTCTATGTGCTTTTCCAGATTCACAATTCCCTTTTTCAGAGCTTCCAGATTTTCCTGCCCAAGATCTGTCTTCGCAACACCACCATTATACTTAAGAGCCCGTACTGTGGCAACCAGAACCACCGCATCCGGACGAAAGCCACCCATCCGGCACTTGATGTCAAAAAACTTTTCAGCGCCGAGATCTGCGCCAAAACCTGCCTCAGTAATCGTATAATCTGCCAGTTTTAATGCCGTCTTCGTTCCCCGCATACTGTTACAGCCATGAGCAATATTGGCAAAGGGTCCACCGTGGACGATCGCCGGCGTGTGCTCCAGCGTCTGGATCAGGTTTGGCTTTAATGCCTCTTTGAGAAGCGCTGCCATAGCACCCACTGCATTTAGTTCTTTAGCCGTCACCGGTTCCCCCTCATAATTGTAAGCAACAATAATTCGTCCAAGACGTTCTTTCAGATCACTCATATTCTCCGCCAGACAGAGAATTGCCATAATCTCCGAAGCCACCGTGATAATGAAATGATCCTCTCTGGTGACACCGTCCACTTTTCTTCCGAGGCCAACGGTAATATTTCGGAGCACCCGGTCATTCATATCCTCACATCGCTTCCAGACAATCTGTTTTGTATCGATGCCAAGGGCGTTCCCCTGATGAATGTGGTTATCCAGCATAGCCGCCAGCAGGTTATTGGCGGAGGTGATGGCATGGAAATCTCCGGTAAAATGAAGATTCAGTTCATCCATCGGAACCACCTGGGCATAACCGCCCCCGGCAGCTCCTCCCTTAATGCCAAAACATGGACCAAGAGAAGGCTCTCTCAGTGCGATGACCGTTTTCTTCCCCAGCTTATCCATCGCCTGGCCAAGACCGACGGTGGTCGTCGTCTTCCCTTCCCCTGCAGGGGTAGGATTGATGGCAGTCACCAAAATCAGCTTGCCGTCCTTTCTGTCCTTGATCTTTTCCCAAAGATCATCCGTCAACTTCGCCTTATATTTTCCATAAAGGTCCAGATCCTCTTCCTTGATATCCAGTTTTTTTGCAACCTCCTGAATCGGCTGAAGTTCCGCTTCCAAAGCAATCTCAATATCTGATTTCATCTTACCTCTCCTTCTGGTGATTTCGTTGCGCGGAGCCATCTGACAGCTCCATTTCTAGCTACGTTTATAGCATAAGTATACCACATTATCATGATAACTCAACCGTCAAAATGTCAGTAGATTAGTAAATATAATTTAAGTCTGGGGTAATTTCTCTTTCAGAATATACTGGAGATATTCCTGGACGATATCCAGCTCCGGGGCACACTGGTACAACATTCTGGCTCCCGCTGCATCCTCGATCTCATTGAGAATCAACCGTCTCCTGCCATCCACGATAAAATCGATGCCCGCCATGCCAAACTCCATCTTATCCAGAACAGTTTTCACGATACGGATCTCATGGCCGGAAAGTTCATACCGGCGCACCTCTCCTCCCAGGGAAAAATTGGCACGGAAATCCCTGAAAGAACTCCGCAGCACTGCTGCAAAGATCTTCTTTCCCACCACATAAACTCTCACATCCTGACTCTTTCTGCCCTCTGCCGAGGACCCGCCACCGATCATCGGCTGCAGCACAAAATCATGCCCGCCGATCCCAGCCAAAACCTGTCTTTTGTCCTCCTCGATGGAAAACACCTGTGTCCCCCCGTGGCCATCCACCGCTTTTATGACATATTCAGAAGCCCTGCAGATCAGTTCCCGCTCCTCCTGTTCAAAGGAATTGCTGTAACAAAACTGTTTTTCAAACAGGCTGGCAAGCTCTTCTGGCTTTTTTGAAAGAATGTCCGCAAGGTCCTTTCCAGAAAAAGTCAGAGAGGGCACCGACAGCACCTGGTCCTTAAAATATTCCAGCGTCCGCCCCTTATGATTGCAGACATAACTGACCTGATATGAATTGAAGACCGGAATCCCCGCCTGCTCCAGCATCTGGTTGATCTCCGGGCAAATGATCCGTACCAGGGCACAAACCGGCATTTCATCATCCTGGAGCCGGCAGGATAGAGTTTCTGCCAGCACCGGCTCCACCTGAATCTCATAGGTACGGCACCGCTCCCGATACATCTGAATATAAGAAGCGTTCCGCTCCATTCCTTCTCTGTCATAGATCATCCATAGTTTCATAGCGCTTTTTCCTAACTTTCAGGCCATTTTCAGCGGTCTGAAGAGATATACTTCATAATATAATCTGCTGTATTTATTCCGGTACAGTCATAGAGATTCTTAAAATGGGCATTGGAGTTTACCTCACATACCAGAAAACCATCTTCTGTGAACAAAAGATCCACCCCGGCAAAGTCACATCCCGTCGCCTGGCACGCCCGGACTGCAAGAAGGCAGGCTGCTTCCTCTGGCTCATACCTTTCCATATGGCCTCCACTGGTGATATTGGCGCGAAAATCATTGTCTGAATAACGCCGCATCGCCGCCATCACCTGATCTCCCACCACCTGTAGCCGCACATCCTGACCTCGACTGGCAGAAATATATTGTTGAAGAAGAAAAGGTTTCCTCTCGATGGCTTTCAGCATACGCTCCAGATCCTCACGGTTTTCCGCCATATAGACCTGTTCCCCAAAGGAACCAAAAGCTTCCTTGACGATCAGAGGATATCCCATCCCTCCTTCCAGGCCGTCCACAAAATCCAAAGTCGGAAATCCCACATTTTCATAGGTCATGGGACCAGAGATCGTTCTGGGGATCGGAATCCCTGCTTCCAGCAGGGCGAGATAAGTTTTCCTTTTGTCGTCACAGACTTCAATGGAACGGCTGCTGTTGTACACTGGAATTCCCGATAACTCCAGATATCTGGCCAGGATCACATCCTTATCCCAGAACAACACGAAATCTGGTTTGGAAACAGCGGGATCCAGTTCAAAGATTCCGGTATAAATCTCCGTATTGGATCTCACCTCCAGGCAGATCCCTTTTCTTTCTGCCGCCGCCACAAACATTTGAGTCAGTTCCGTAAATTTATAGGTGTATAAAAAACCGTTTACCACAAGCCATCCTCTCAAAGGTATCCTCCCTCTCATCCCTCGGTTTCCAGATAATTCTCAAACTGTTCCATGGACATAAGGATCGTCCTCGGCTTCGTTCCCTCCTCCGGCCCTACCACACCGGCATCACAGAGCTGATCCATAATACGGGCGGCACGGTTAAAGCCAATGCGGAATACCCTTTGGAGCATTCCAATGGATGCCTTATCCTTTTCGATGATAAAACGTCCCACTTCTACAAAAAGCTCATCTCTTTCATTTCCACCCGGTGCACCCCCGGCAGCTCCTGCCTTGGCTCCCACCGGATTTTCCTCGATATGTTTTGTGATCTCCTCATCATAGGATGGTCCCGACTGCTGTTGTTTCAAAAATGCCACCACGTCGTCTCGCTCTTCATCGGATACAAAGGCCCCTTGAATACGCACAGGCTTTGGATAATCCTGGGGCGCAAAAAGCATATCTCCATTTCCCAGGAGCTTCTCTGCCCCGGCGCTGTCGATGATCGTCCGGGAATCAATGGCCGAAGAGACCGACAGGGCGATACGGGATGGAATATTCGCCTTGATCAGACCGGTAATGACATTGACGGAAGGCCGCTGGGTCGCCAATACCAGATGGATTCCCGCCGCTCTCGCCAGCTGCGCCAGACGGCAGACTGCATCTTCAACCTCTCCCGGAGCCACCATCATCAGATCGGCAAACTCGTCCACGATAATAACGATCTGGCACATCTTTTCATAGGTATTCTCTTCGTTGTATTTGAGACCGGCAATCTTTTTATTATAACTCTTGATGTCCCGGACGCCCAGCTCTGCAAATTTATTGTAGCGCACTGTCATCTCCTGCACCGCCCAATTCAGAGCCGCTGAAGCTTTCTTCGGATCTGTCACCACAGGGATCATCAGATGGGGGATATCCGCATAGGCGGTCAGTTCCACCATCTTCGGATCCACCATAATAAATTTGACGTCATTGGGATCCGCCTTATAAATAATACTCATGATCAGCGTATTGATACACACCGATTTACCAGAGCCGGTCGCCCCTGCCACGAGCATATGGGGCATTTTGGCAATATCTGTGACAATAGTCTTGCCGCTAATGTCCTTTCCCACAGCAAAGGACAAATTGGACTTGGCGCTCTGAAATTCCCTGCTCTCCAGCAATTCACGAAGAGTCACCATATTCCGTTTGGCATTCGGCACCTCGATGCCCACTGCCGCCTTGCCGGGGATCGGCGCCTCGATCCTTATATCCGAAGCCGCCAGGCTCAGCTTGATATCATCCGCAAGTCTGGTGATGCTGCTGACTTTTACTCCCTGCTCCGGCACCAGCTCATACCGGGTGACGCTCGGTCCGCAGCTCACATCTCCCATCTTCACCTTGACGCCAAAACTTTCCAATGTTCCCTGAAGTTTGGCTGCTGTATCGATCAAGTCCTTATCGCTGAGACCTTTATTCCCCGCCTTGGGCTGGGAGAGAAGATCCAGAGAAGGAATTACATACGCATTTTCCTGCTGGAGTTCTGGTTTCTTGATCTCTTCCTGGATCTGCTGAATCTCCGCCTGATGATCCTCCATTTTTAATTCTTTTTTCCCAGACTCCCCTGTCTTTGCTTCTTTTGTCTTTTGTCCCTTAGGTGCTGGGTCTTTGCTTTCTGACTTCTGATCATTCTTGTGATTTCCAAATTTTGTATCAAGTTCTTCCTGATACACTGGATTTTTAGCAGAATCCGGTGTACCCCCCCGGATAATCGATATATTCGGGAGCTCCGGCTCCACATTAACTGCATCGGATCGCTGTTCCTGCTCGGTCTTTTCTTCCTCTTCCGTCTCCGGCGTCACTGGCTGCATCTGCGCTTTTTTCCGTTTTCTTTTTGTCTCTTTTTCTTTCTTCTTCTCAAAGGTGTGTACCTTCATCTGCCGCTGTGCCGGCTCTTCCTCCTGCTTTTCGTAATCCTCATATTCTATGTAGTCTTTTTTCGATGATTTTTCTTCATAGAGATCACGGATCGCCGCAAAGATCAGCTTCCTCGTGATGAGCATCACAAACAGCAGAGTCAGTCCAAGTATGATCACCAGGGAACCCGCTCTTCCTGCCAGAAGCGTCAAAAGGTACGAAAGTATCCCTCCCAAAAGACCGCCGCCGGTCCGCTCGCTGCTACAGAGCTTGAATACTTCGATCAATCCCTCTGCCTTGCTGTCGATCACCCACTGGAAAATACCACAAAGACATATGTACAATCCCGCACTGTATACGATCTTACGCTTCAGCTCGGAATTGTCCGGGTTGGATATAAAAAATCCACTTGCCACCAGAAGGCAGATTGGAAAAATATAAGAGACAGCACCAAAAAGTCCAAACAGCAGCCCGCTCAAGAGCCTTCCCCCGGCGCCACACAAATCAAACAGACTCAGCAGTGACAAGATGGAAAATACGATGATCACCAAAAGGATGATCTCTCTTGCCAGAGGAGACGCATCCTGAACTTTTTTCACAGGTTTACTCTTCTTATTTGCCATTTTTCTTCAAACCTTTCCCTCTCCTTCAACGCCGCTTCTCAGGCGTCAATCACTTTTTTCAGATAGGCCAGCGCAGAAGAAAGATTGCCAACTTCATTCACCAGCTTCTCCTTCACCGCCTCTTTCCCCACAAGAACCGTTCCAAGATCTTTGGAAAGCATGCAGGTATTCATCATAAGCTCTTCAATCCGTTCCTTCTTCGCCTCACAGTTCCGCACAATAAAATCAATTATCCGGTCCTGGATCTGCTGAAACTGTCCGTAGGTCTGGGGAGCCCCGATCACCATGCCGCTCATGCGTACCGGATGTATGATCATCGTCGCGCTGGGCACAATAAAAGAATAATCGGTAGCCGTCGCCAGCGGTACACCAATGGAATGGCTGTCACCAATGATCAGCGACACCGTCGGCTTGCTCAGACCGGCGATCATCTCTGCCAGCGCCAGGCCGCAGGACACATCCCCGCCCACAGTATTGACCAAAAATAAGATTCCTTTCACTTCCTCATCGTGCTCTACGGTCGCCAATAGAGGAAGCAGATGTTCATATTTTGTGGATTTTGTATTCTCTGAGACACACTCATGTCCCTCGATTTCTCCGATAATTGATAACAGCTGGATCCCGCCCAGCTGGCATTGTCCGTATTCTTTGATATTCTCTGTTCCCATGTCACACACACCTCTTCTGATTATTACAGCCCTCGGCCTACTCATAGTGTGACATTTATTCTAAACTTTATACGTCCTTTTCCACGATCCCTGTGACTTACAGTACTGTCCGGCTACAGACTTTTATACCATTTTTTTCTGCGGTCCTGTTTTACTGGAAATTCACTGCGCAACTCCTGCGGTCTCTGGAGATCCACCTCACACAAAAGACAATCGTCTCCTGCACTGGTAGTAATCCGCTGACATGGGATCCGGTTTCCCTCACCGTCATACGCCTCGCTGGAATCCACATACTCGATTCCGCCGCCCCGGCCTCTGCGGTTCACTCCCAAAACTACGGACTGGTTTTCTATGGCCCTTGCGGGAAGCAGACAGTGCCAGTGATGAATCCGCTCTCTGGGCCAGTTGGCGATCACCGCCAGCACCTCGCAGTCCTCACTGGCCGCCTGAAAGATCTCTGGAAACCGTAAATCATAACAGATAAAAAGCCCCATCCGGATGCCGTCCAGTTCCGCCGAAACCAGCTCATTACCGGGGATATAAACCCGGTCCTCACCACCATAGGAAAAAGGATGTAACTTGGTGTAATCCGCAATGATCTTTCCTTTGTCCGCCACCACAAAATGGTTCGTTCCCCTCTCTTCTTCACGGTGGATATAACCAAATCCCACTGCCATCCCATACTGTTCTGACTGCTCCAGAAAAAAAGCTACCGTAGGGCAGTGCTGATAACGTTCCCCAGTCTCTCCGAAGCCATGAACATCCATGGTAAATCCAGTCAGGGTCATCTCTGGAAAAAGGATAAGGCGAGCCCCAGATTCCGAGGCCCGCTTTATCAGTTCCACACACTTTTCGCGATTCACAGACTTATCTTCCCACGCTGTGTCCATGCTGGTAAGTGCTATCTTCATAAATGAATTAGGCATTTTCGTGGAGATCCTTCATGCTGAAAGAAATTCTGCCCATCTTGTCTTTTCCAAGGCAGACCACCTTTACTTTGTCGCCCAGTGTCAGTTCATCTTCCACGTGATTGATTCTTCTCTTGCAGATATTAGAAATATGAACCATGCCTTCTTTGCCAGGAGCAAATTCGATGAAAGCACCAAAGTCTTTGATACTTACAACAGTTCCCTCCAAAACTTGTCCCTTCTCAAAATCTGTCACGATGATCTGAATCAGACGAAGAGCCTCATCCATCATCGCCTTGTCCGTACCACAAACTGAAACCGCGCCGTCATCGGTAATATCGATCTTCACGCCAGTGCGCTCGATCAGCGTATTGATGGTCTTTCCTCTCTGACCAACTACATCGCCGATCTTCGCCGGATCGATCATAATCTGTTTGATCTTTGGAGCAAATTCATTGACTTCCTTGCGCGGCTCTGCGATAGCTTTTATCATAACTTCATCCAAAATATAAGTTCTCGCCTCTTTGGTACGACGAATGGCGCCTTCCACGATCTCACGGGTGAGACCGTGAATCTTAATATCCATCTGGATGGCTGTGATTCCCTTATGGGTACCTGCCACCTTAAAGTCCATATCGCCAAAGAAATCTTCCAGTCCCTGGATATCCGTAAGGATCAGATAGTCATCATCGGAATCTCCGGTAACCAGACCTACAGAAATACCTGCTACCGGCGCTTTGATCGGCACACCTGCCGCCATCAGTGACAGCGTGGAAGCACAAATACTTCCCTGGGAAGTAGAACCATTAGACTCCATGATCTCCGATACGGTACGGATCGTATAAGGGAATTCTTCCTCAGAAGGAATCACAGGTACAAGCGCTCTCTCTGCCAGCGCCCCATGTCCAATCTCACGTCGTCCCGGACCTCTGCTCGGTCTTGTCTCACCTACGGAATAAGATGGGAAATTATAATGATGGATGTATCTCTTGGATGTGATATGCTCATCCAGTCCATCCAGTTTCTGTCTTTCGACCAACGGCGCCAGCGTCGTTACATTGAGCACCTGTGTCTGTCCTCTGGAGAACAAGCCTGAACCGTGAACCGTAGGAAGCACGTCAATTTCTGCCGCCAGGGGACGGATCTGGGTCACCTCACGGCCATCCGGACGCTTGTGGTCTTTCAGGATCATCTTGCGGACGGTCTTCTTCTGGAATTTATAAACAGCCTCATCGATCAGCTCCATCCACTCCGGATGCTCCTCTTCGTAACGCTCCTCCAGCTGATCCTTGATCTTGCGGATATTTTCCTCACGAACCTGTTTTACATCTGTAAATACAGCCTCTTCCATGGCCTCAGGAGTGACGAAGGAAACCATGTCCTCGTACAGATCCTCCGGTATCTCAAAGTGCTCATATTCATGTTTTTCTTTTCCGCACTCAGCAACAATCTTATCAAAAAATTCGATGATCTGTCCATTTACCTCGTGAGCCTTATAGATCGCTTCGATCATAAGGTCCTCCGACACTTCATTGGCGCCCGCCTCGATCATAATCACCTTTTCCCTTGTGGACGCCACTGTAAGTGCGAGGTCGGAAACCTGTCTCTGATCAGCGGTAGGGTTTATCACCAGCTCGCCGTCCACCAAACCGATCTGTGTCGCTGCCGTCGGTCCGTCAAAAGGGATATCTGAAATACATGTGGCAAGAGCCGAACCGAGCATCGCCGTAAGCTCCGGGCTGCAGTCCTGATCCACACACATCACAAGATTTTCCAGGGTTACATCATTCCGATAATCTTTTGGAAACAATGGACGCATGGGACGGTCGATAACACGGCAGGTCAAAATCGCATTGTCCGAAGGTTTTCCCTCCCGCCTTGTAAATCCGCCAGGTATCTTTCCTACGGAATACATTTTTTCATTATACTCCACGCTGAGTGGGAAAAAGTCAATTCCCTCTCTTGGTTTCTCCGATGCTGTCGCCGTTGATAAAACAACGGTATCTCCATAGTGCATAAATGCTGCACCATTCGCCTGGGCAGCTACTCTTCCAATATCCACGGAAAGCGTTCTTCCCCCAAGCTCCATTGAAAATGTCTTGTACATATTTTTTTCTCCTTACATTCTTATTAAACTAGAGATTCCGAAACAACTGAAAAGCACATTATCCGCCCTCTCAGATAATGCACTTTTCAGAAGTCTCGGACAAATCTCTATATTTGTTTTTTACACATACATATTAAGTATAACATAATATCTCCGTAAAGGAAACATTTTTTTTAATCATGCAGCCACACCGCACAGCAGCTGCGCCATCACACCATTTTTTTTCCTGGATAACTAATATCCTCTCCGTCCCACAACAGAACTTCATCATGAAAGAATGGTACCCGCATCAGTCCTGCACCAAACAAATATGCCCGGTCTCTCTCTGCAATCTCATCCAGACGCATCCATTTGACTGCTATGATGGACTGCTCCTCTGGGGAAAGTTCGGGGTCAAGCCCCTTTACTGCTTCTGCATCCTCTGGGATCTCAACCAGAAATGTATAAACCCGGCTTTCGAGATCCGGCTTATACTCGATGGTCAGCGGTCTCAGAATCCTTCCCTGTACATTACATTCCTCCGCAAGTTCCCGCAGCGCCGCCTGCTCCGGCGTCTCTCCTTCCTCAATTCCTCCACCAGGAAGATTATAAAAATCCCGTCCAAACAATTCATGCTCTACGAGAAGAATCCGGTCTCCCCGGATCACCATGGACTGACTTCTGTCTCTTTTCATAGGCCACCTCCATTGCTTTAGAAGTTTTACGATATAGACAAAAATGATAGTTGCGGCTATAGAATATCCATTGGCCACACCTATCATTTTCCACCGCTCTACCGAGCAAACAATTCTTACTTTCTCAGACCAAGTCTTGCGATCAGGGCACGGTATCCCTCCAGATCTGTTTTCTTCAGATAATCCAGAAGACCACGTCTTTTTCCTACCATTTTCAAAAGACCTCTTCTTGAGTGATGGTCTTTTTTGTTCTCCTTCAAATGTTCTGTCAGCGTATTGATCCGCTCTGTCAGAAGAGCCACCTGAACCTCAGGTGAACCTGTGTCGTTTGGTGTTCTTCCAAACTCTTTAATGATCTCTGCTTTTTTCTCTGTTGTCATCATAATCTTGTACCTCCATATTTTTTAAATGCCAATTACCAAGAACCGGTCGGAGTTGTCCTGATTCTGAGTATTGGTTGGTTCAACTCGATTATCTTACCACATATCCTCAAATCTGTAAAGTTTTTTCTCTTAATTTTCCATATCTTTTACAGTGGCTTTGAAAATAAGGTGCAATAATTCTGCAAAAGGTGTATAATAATTGATACCAAAGGTCAAAAAGCCATAAGAACATGTACTTGTATATGTTCTTATGGTTTTGGGACCTGCAAAACATTGAGAAAGCAGCCCGACAGGGCGGATTTCGAAATGTTTTCAGAATTGCGGGAGCACATTCGTGCGGAGCAATTCGCGGTATCATACCAGCCATCAGCCAAAGGTCAAAAAGCCATAAGAACATGTACAAACATATAGGAGGTCACACCCATGTTATTCTATCAGTGGATACACAAAATCAGTCCTACCCGGATCATCGCCATGAGTTTTATTCTCGTTATCCTGACGGGAACTCTCTTGCTATGTCTTCCGGTATCCTCCCGGAGCGGGCAGTGGACCACTCCTTTAGATGCACTGTTCACTTCCACCAGTGCAACCTGTGTGACAGGACTGATCATCGCCGACACCTATACGAACTGGTCCATCTTTGGTCAGCTGGTCATACTGACCATGATCCAGATCGGCGGCATCGGACTTATGACCATTATTTCCATGATCTTTATTATGATGAAGAAAAAATTAAATATGCAGGAACGCATGCTTCTGATGCAGGCGGCGGGAAATGTCCAGGTGGGCGGCATGGTTCGTCTTGTCAAGCGAATCCTAGCCGGCACTGCCATTTTAGAAAGTATCGGGGCTCTTTTTCTCGCCATCCGGTTCGTCCCACAGATGGGCTGGGGACAGGGACTGTACTACGCCATATTCCACTCGGTGTCCGCCTTCTGTAATGCCGGCTTTGACCTGATGGGAAAATACGAACGCTATTCTTCTTTTACCGCCTATCAGGACGACTGGCTGGTGGGTATGACTCTCGCCCTGCTGATCATAATAGGAGGCATCGGCTTTTTGGTATGGGAAGATGTGTTGAAAAACAAGCTTCATTTTTCCAAATATTCTCTCCACGCCAAATTGATTCTGATCACCACAGGAATTCTCCTGATCCTGGGAACAGCGGGCTATTTTTTCTTTGAATCCGGCTATACCATGAAGGGCGACGGCATTCCAGAACGGATCATCAAATCTTTTTTTGCCTCTGCTACCATGCGCACGGCGGGCTTCAATACCATTGACTACAGCCAGATGTCCCCTTCTTCCGTCCTGCTCTCCAATGCCCTTATGATGATCGGAGGAAGTCCCGGATCTACAGCCGGGGGCATAAAGACCACAACCCTGGCAGTTATATTTATCTCCATGGTTACCATGTCCCGCGGATACTCCGACAGCACGATATTTCGGAAACGGCTGGGAAAAGATCTGGTCAAGCAGGCTGCGGTGATCGTGATCGTATATCTCACCTATGTGATCCTGGGCGCTATGCTGATCTGCCACATTGAGGGTATAGATCTTTCTGTCGTTCAGTTTGAAGTGATCTCCGCCACCTGTACCGTCGGCGTCACCATGGGCATCACTCCTACTCTGAGCGCTCTGTCCCACATCATACTGATTCTTCTTATGTACAGTGGGCGCATCGGCGGTTTCACCCTGATGCTGGTATTTGGGGAATGTGATAAAAAGCCGCCGCTCAAACGGCCAAAGGAAAAAATCCTGATTGGCTGATTCTACGGATGAATCCAAGGTTAGCTCGACGGAAAATATATAATCAAAAAAGGAAGGAAATCAAAATGAAATCAATATTAGTAATTGGAATGGGAATGCTGGGCCGCTGCCTTGCCGCAAAAATGCAGGAGTTAGGAAATGATGTCATGATCATAGACAAAGACGAGGAAAAGATCCAGGAGCTCTCCACCATATTTGGCGACGCCATCGCCGGGGACTGCACCAATCCCGCCGTTCTCAAAAGCATCGGCGTGAACAATTTTGACTACTGCTTTGTGGCCATCGGAGAAGATTTTTATGCCTCCCTGGAGATTACCTCCATCCTGAAAGAACTAGGGGCGACCTTTGTAGTGTCCAAAGCAAAACGGCTCCGCCAGGCCGAATTTCTGAAAAAAATCGGGGCTGACGAAGTATTTTACCCGGAAAAAGAAATTGCCGAAAAACTTGCGGTCCGCTACAATGCCACGAATATATTCGATTACATCGAACTGACCTCGGATTGTTCAATTTTTGAAATTCCGATTATCCCAGACTGGATCGGCAAGACCATCATCGACATCAATGTCCGCCAGGAGTACAACGTCAATATCATTGCTATCAAAAACGGACAGTCCATCGATCCCATGCCCAAAGGGGACTATACTTTCCAGAAAGATGACCATATCGTTGTAATCGGAAAATCCTCCGATGTGTTCAAATTGTCAGCAAAGACAAACTAGTGTACAGTACACTAACGCCCCTCGATGGCTGCAATATCGATCAGTGACATCTGGGTCTTATCCACATGTTCCAAAGAAGTCAGCAGGGCGTTTGCCGTATCCAGGGAGGTGAGGCAGGTGACGCCTGTCTCGATAGAAGTCCGCCGAATCAGAAAACCATCATGGGAATGCTCTCCCTGTTTGGGAATGTCGATCACCAGATCGATCTCATGTTCCAGCAGCAGATCCATCAGCGTCGGCGCTTCCTGCTCAATCTTATTGATACCGATCACCTCTACGCCCGCTCTGGCAAGGGCTTTTTTCGTTCCCAGGGTAGCGTAGATCTCATACCCCAGGGCAAGAAAACGTCTGGCGATGGGAACTGCATCTTCCTGTTCCTGGGTACGCACCGTAAGGATCATTTTTTTATGTTTTGGCAGATTGATTCCGGCGCCGAGAAATGCCTTTGACAGCGCCTCATAAAAGGTCCTGGCGATACCGAGACACTCCCCGGTGGACTTCATTTCCGGCCCAAGGCTGATCTCGGCGCCACGGAGTTTTTCAAAGGAAAATACCGGCATCTTGATGGCGATATATTCTGCCTTTTTCGCCAGTCCTGTCTCATATCCAAGTTCTCTGATCTTCGCTCCCAGGATCACCTGGGAAGCCAGCTTCACGATGGGAATTCCCGTTACCTTGCTGATATACGGCACCGTCCGGGAAGAACGGGGATTGACCTCGATCACATAGACGTCCTCATGATACACGATAAATTGTATGTTGATCAGACCGATGACATGGAGGGATCTGGCGAGCTTTCTCGTATAATCCACCAGCACCTCCTGAATCTCTGGTTTTATGCTCTGGGCCGGATAGACGGAGATACTGTCTCCCGAATGAATCCCGGCGCGCTCAATGTGTTCCATAATACCAGGTATGAGAATATCTTCACCATCACATACAGCATCCACTTCTACTTCTTTTCCCATCAGATACTTATCCACAAGGATCGGATGTTCCTGTACATGACGGTTGATGATGGACATAAATTCAATGATATCGTCGTCATTGATGGCGATCTGCATCCCCTGACCCCCCAGCACATAGGAGGGGCGCACCAGTACCGGATACCCCAGCTCATTTGCCGCCTCCAACGCCTCTTCGGTGGTAAACACAGTATGCCCCTTCGGTCTCGGAATCCCACACTCTTCCAGAATTTGATCAAACAGCTCCCTGTCCTCTGCGGCATCCACATTTTCTGCGCTGGTTCCAAGAATCGGAACCCCCATCTCCATCAATGCCTGGGTGAGCTTGATGGCGGTCTGTCCGCCAAACTGAACAACAGCTCCATCGGGTTTTTCAATGTCTACGATATTTTCTACATCCTCCGGAGTCAGGGGCTCAAAGTACAGCTTATTTGCCACATCAAAATCTGTACTTACAGTCTCTGGATTGTTATTTACAATAATGGTCTCATAACCACTCTGTTCCAGCGACCAGGCGCTGTGCACCGAACAAAAATCAAACTCGATGCCCTGACCGATGCGGATGGGACCAGAGCCAAGCACCATTACCCTTTTCTTTGTTTTCACCGCATCTGCTTCGCACTCACTTCCAAAACAGCTGTAATAATAGGGGGTCGCCGCCTCAAATTCCGCCGCGCAGGTATCCACCATCTTAAAGGCGGCGGTAATGCCATTAGCAATACGCAGGTCATGCACTTCCCGCTCTGTCATTCCGGCATAGCCGGCGATGACCTTATCAGGAAATTCAATCCGTTTTGCCTCCGCAAGAAGTTCCGGCGTCAGCGTCTCCCTCTTAAGACGATGCTCCATCTCCACAAGAATGGCTATTTTATCGATAAACCAGCGATCAATCTTTGTGATCTCATGAATCTCATCGTAGCTCGCTCCCTTTCGGATCAGTTCCGCTATAATATAGATCCTCCGGTCATCCACGATACGGATACGCTCTAACAGCTCCTCTTTGGAACGGTCTGTATATCTGCCGATATCCAGGCTGTCGATATGCTGCTCCAGGGAACGCAGCGCCTTCATCAGAGCCCCTTCAAAATTGGTACAGATGCTCATGACCTCTCCTGTGGCCTTCATTTGGGTGGTCAGGGTCCTCTTCGCCTTGATAAACTTATCAAAAGGCAATCTTGGAATCTTCACCACACAATAATCCAATGCAGGCTCAAAGCTGGCAAAGGTCTTGCCGGTGATGGCATTGGGGATCTCATCCAGAGTATAGCCCAGGGCAATCTTCGCCGCCACCTTGGCGATAGGATACCCCGTAGCTTTTGATGCGAGGGCGGAAGAACGGCTGACTCTCGGATTTACCTCAATGACACAGTACTCAAAAGATTCCGGATGGAGGGCAAACTGTACGTTGCAGCCTCCCGTGATGTTCAGTTCAGTGATGATATTTAACGCTGAGGACCGGAGCATCTGATATTCTTTATCCGACAGGGTCTGGGATGGCGCCACCACAATACTGTCTCCCGTATGGACGCCCACAGGATCGAGATTTTCCATATTACAGACCGTGATGCAGTTACCACCGGCATCCCGCATCACCTCATACTCGATCTCTTTCCAGCCGGCGATGCAGCGCTCGATGAGGCACTGTCCCACCCGGGAAAGACGCAGGCCGCCCGCGCAGATCTCCCTCAGTTCTTCCTCGCTGTCAGCGATACCGCCTCCGCTGCCCCCCAGGGTGTATGCCGGACGGATCACCACGGGATAACCGATGGTGTTTGTAAATGCCACCGCGTCTTCCACGGTCTCTACCACTTCGCTGGCGGCGATGGGCTCGCCGATCTTTTCCATGGTCTGTTTGAATTCCAGACGGTCTTCGGCTTTTTTGATCGTCATGGAGGTGGTCCCGATCAATCGTACTTTCTCTTCCTCCAGAAATCCGCACTCTTCCAGCTCCATGGCGATATTCAATGCCGCCTGTCCTCCCAGTGTGGGCAGAACGCTGTCCGGTTTTTCCTTTCGGATCAGATTTTTTACCACGTCCACTGTAAGCGGCTCGATATATACCTTGTCCGCGATATCCTTATCCGTCATGATGGTAGCGGGATTTGAGTTGATCAGAACAACCTCCATCCCCTCTTCTTTCAGGGAACGGCATGCCTGGGTCCCCGCATAATCAAATTCTGCTGCCTGCCCAATGACGATCGGACCGGAGCCGATCACCAAAACTTTCTGTATTCCTTCCATCTTAGGCATATCACGCTTCCTCCTTCATCATACTCATAAACCGCTCAAACAATATTTCAGAATCCTTTGGTCCGGCACATGCTTCTGGGTGAAACTGCACTGTAAATATATTCTTTCCTAAATATCTCAGTCCCTCCACACTTCCATCGTTTACATTGACAAAAGCCGTCTTCGCCACTCCCTCCGGAATGGTATCCTCTTTTACAACATACCCGTGGTTCTGGGATGAGATATAGACTCTGCCTGTCTCCAGATCCTTCACCGGATGATTCGCGCCCCGGTGTCCATACTTCATCTTCTCGGTATCCGCCCCCATGGCAAGGGCCATCAGCTGATGGCCAAGACAGATGGCAAAGATCGGCACATCGGAATCATACAGGATTTTCAAGTTCTCGATCACTTCCCCGCAGTCCTTTGGATCCCCTGGACCATTGGTGATCATGATGCCGTCGGGGTTCTCCGCCAGAATATCCTCTGCCTTCGTCCGCGCGGGATAGACCGTCACCTCACAGCCACGTCTCAGCAAACATCTGGCAATATTAAATTTCGTCCCCACGTCAAGAATAGCAACCTTCTTCGTGATCGGAATGCTGCTATCTGTATCGAAATCCCCTGGTCGATAGGACACAACTTCTTTTGTTGTCACCCTGTCAACGACACCGAGGACACTATATTGTTTTAACTGGCTGGTGACCACATCCAGATCATAAGCTGCATTGGTGGTAATCATGCCATTCATCGTTCCCTTTTCCCTCAGAATCTTGGTGAGAGCCCGTGTATCGATGCCTTCAATTCCCGGAATATCCTGTTCCGCCAGAAACTCCTGTACACTCTGCTCATCCCGGAAATTACTGCTGAGCCTGGACAATTCACGGACAATAAAGCCATCCACACGGGATCTCTTTGATTCCATATCCCTGCGGCATATGCCATAGTTTCCAATGAGCGGATAAGTCATTGCCACCGCCTGTCCCGCATAGCTGGGATCTGTCAGCACTTCCAGATATCCGGTCATGGAAGTGTTAAATACGATCTCACTGATCACTTCCCTTGTACTTCCGATACTTTTTCCGGTAAATACAGTTCCATCTTCCAGAATCAAATAAGCTTTCATATACTGCCTCCATTCCATTATTCAAACGCCAGGATCATTTCCGCCGTTTCCACCAGATTGTTTCCGCTGTCCATACTGAGCTTCTGGATATATTTATGCGCATCCATTTCCGTCATCTGATTTCGCTCCATCAAAAGAGCCTTTGCCGCATCAATGGTCTTTTGCTCCTCCGCCGTCCGCCTTTTCGGCAGCGTTTTCTTCCGCCGCTTTAATTCCCTGGCGAGATCCATGGTCATCATATGTAAGGTATTGATCAGCTCCCGGGAGTGAACTGGCATAGACAGACACACAATTTCCCGGCTGTAACAGTCCTCCAGTCTGGCAGGACTTGCCACCAGAAGCATGGAAAATTCTCTCGGCAGATAACCGAACAATTCACTGTAGTGCATATCCGGCAGTTTATAACCGCTGATCACAATACCTCCATCGGAATCGTTTGCCACGCCGATCACCTGAGACGCACTATTACAGGCCAGTATATCGTCAAAACCGCCGCGTTTTAAAACATTTTTTATTTTTTTTGCATCCTCCAGATTGGGAAACGCAACAAGGATCCGCATGGCAGACGTTCACCTCCTATTATACCAGGCTGGCACACTATACACGGTCAAGATATTTTTCCACCTCCCAGGCTGTCACTTGCCGGGAAAACTCCTCCCACTCTTCTTTCTTTTCGCTGATAATAATCTCAGAGAGAGTTTTTCCAAACACATTCTGTAAAAATGTATCCTCTTCAAAAGCATGGATCGCCTCCCGTAACGATCTCGGCAAAATGTCAAACTGGGAATCTCGTTCCCCGCTGATGTCATCCATGCTCACCGGCGGCTCCAACTTCTCCCGGATTCCCTCCAGCCCAGCAGCCAGACAGCCCGCCAGAACCAAATAAGGATTGCTGGCGCCATCCGGGCTCCGCAGTACCACTCTGGGACCGATCACGCCTATGTTGGTGATACGGATCAGAGGAGTTCTGCTGGTGCGGGACCAGGTGATCTCCACCGGTGCGTTGTAACCTGGCACCAGCCGTTTATAGGAATTTATAATAGGATTATTAATCAAAGTGAGCCCCTTGATATGACGAATGATGCCCGCCATAAAATGATATGCCCTTTTGCTCATGCCATCCGCCGCACTCTCATCGGCAAATATATTATCCCCATCTTTGCTCAAAAACATGTTAAGCATCATCGCAGATCCTTTTAATCCATATCGCGGTTTTGGCATAAAAGTAGCATGCAGGCCATGCCGCTTCGCCACCGTGCGGACCGTCAGCTTAAAAGTCATGATATTGTCCGCAGTGCGCAGTCCCTCATCGCACATAAAATCGATGCAGTGCTGTGCCACCTCATTGGAGTGATAAGAACTTTCCATGACAAAGCCCATCTCCTCCAAGGAAAGAATCATGTCGCGTCTCGCATTTTCCCCGGAATCCAGCGGCCCGATATCAAAGAATCCGCCCTTTTCCCTGGAATTTGTCGTGGGCTGTCCGTTCTCGTCGGTATCAAAGAGAAAAAACTGGCTTTCCGGTCCCACATGGAAAGAAAAACCCTCTTTCTCTGCCTCTGCTGTTACCTTTTTTAATATATATCTCGGATCTGCCTCATAGGGCGTGCCGTCCGGATTGAGCACATCGCAGATGAACCTCGCCACCCTTCCTCTCTGGGGCCGCCAGGGAAAAATGGTAAAAGTATCCAGATCTGGAGCCAGGATAAATTCTGATAATTCCTTGGTGTCATATCCCTGAATGGCGGCTCCGTCAAACATACAGCGGTTGTTCAGAATCTGATCGAGATGATCACTGGTCATCGCCACATTTTTTAACCCGCCAAAACTGTCCACAAACTGCAGACGGATAAATCCCACATCTTCTTCCTCCACCAACCGTATAATGTCCTGTTTGGTATAATTTCCCATCTTTTCTCCTCCTTATAAACAGTACAGGATGTCCTTCCCCAATCCATCTCACTTCATGTTACCTTTAAATTACATTCAATTTAAGTTCGAGTATCCCATCAGATCCTCGTCTACTTCTCTCGCCACCTCCCGGCCTTCCCGGATCGCCCATACCACCAGGGACTGTCCACGGTGCATATCACCAGCAGCAAATACACGTTCTACATTTGTCTTATACTGACCTGGTTTGGTAAACACATTAGACCGTTCAGTCAGTTTCAGGCCAAAATCCTCGGCGATATATTCCTGGGTTCCCAGAAATCCAGCGGCGATCAATACGAGATCCACATCTAAAACGTATTCACTGCCCGGTACTTCACTCATGTTCATGCGTCCTGTCTTTTCATCCCTGGTCCAGGCCAGCTTCACTGCCTTCACCTTAGTCAGACAGCCCTTTTCATCTTTGATAAATTCTTTTACCGTGGTCTCATAGATCCGCGGATCGCTGCCAAACACGGCGATGGCTTCCTGCTGGCCATAATCGGTCTTCAGTACCTTGGGCCACTCCGGCCAGGGGTTATTGTCGGCGCGCTCTTCCGGCAGTTTTGGCATCATCTCCAACTGTACTACACTTTTTGCCCCCTGTCGAATGGAAGATCCCACACAGTCGTTTCCAGTATCTCCACCGCCGATCACCAGTACATTTTTTCCTTTGGCATCGATCACATCTTTATACTCCGGGTCCATCACATGTTTTGTCACCCTGGTGAGATAATCTACGGCAAAATAAATTCCCTCTGCCTCTCTGCCCGGCGCTTTGATGTCTCTGGGCTTCGATGAGCCGCAGGTGAGGATCACCCTGTCATATTCCTTCAGAAGTTCTTCTGCTTTCACGTCAACTCCAACATTTATTCCCGTTCTAAATTCTACTCCCTCTTCTTCCATGATCTTAACCCTGCCTTCGATCACTGTCTTTTCTAACTTCATGTTCGGGATCCCGTACATCAGAAGCCCGCCGGGGCGGTCGGAGCGCTCGAACACCGTCACATTGTGTCCCCGCTTATTTAACTGGTCTGCCGCCGCCAGTCCAGAGGGGCCGGAGCCCACCACCGCCACTTTTTTCCCTGTCCTCACCTTAGGCGGCTTTGCCACCATCAGGTCATTCGCGTAACCGTATTCAATGATGGCATTTTCATTTTCCTTAATGGTGACCGGCGTATCGTTCAACCCGCAGGTACATGCCGCCTCACAGGGCGCCGGGCAGACCCGGGAGGTAAACTCTGGAAAATTATTGGTCTTAAGCAGCCTTCCCAATGCCTCTGTATAATTTCCCAGATAGATCAGATCGTTCCATTCGGGGCACATATTGTTTAACGGGCACCCAGAAGCCATCCCGCCAATCATCATTCCTGACTGGCAGAAGGGCACGCCGCAGTCCATACATCTGGCTGCCTGGCACCGGCGCTCCTCCTCTCCCATAGGCACATGAAATTCATTGAAGTTCTGGATCCGTTCAAGGGGGCTGGTTTCGGTATTTCCCCTGCGGTCGTATTCTAAAAATCCGGTTGGTTTTCCCATATCTTTCAACCCTTTCTTCATTATAAATTAATTATATCTGCAATGCAACGTCTTTCCCCTCGGCCCCTGTCCGGGTCGCTGTCAGGAAATTTCCTTCTGGGTCTCATAAAATGCCTCGATCTGGGCCTGCTCATTGCTCAGCCCTTTCTCTTCCATTATGGCAATCTTCTGCAGCATGTTCTTGTAGTCATGTGGTATGATCTTCTTGAACTTCGGAAGAACCTCTTTGAAGTTCTCAAGAATTTCTTTACCCTTTTCTGAACCCGTCGCCTCTACATGCGCCGTGATCATATCCTTTAACTGCATGACATCATATTTATTGGACACTGCTTCTGAGGAAACCAGTTCTTTATTCAGTTTCAGATACAGATCGCTGTTCTCATCCAGAACATAAGCGATACCGCCGCTCATCCCGGCGGCAAAGTTCTTTCCGGTAGAACCGAGGATCACCACACAGCCACCGGTCATATACTCACAGCCGTGCTCCCCCACGCCCTCTACAACAGCGTGAGCACCAGAGTTTCTAACACAGAACCGCTCCCCTGCCACACCGTTGATATAGGCGGTACCGCTGGTGGCACCATATAACGCCACATTACCGATGACAATGTTATCCTCCGGCTTATACTGGATGTTTTCCGGCGGATACACGATAAGTTTTCCTCCGGAAAGTCCCTTGCCAAAGTAGTCATTGCTGTCACCTTCAAGCTCCAGGGTCAACCCTTTGGGGATGAAGGCGCCAAAGCTCTGCCCGCCGCTTCCGGTACATTTTATGGTAAAGGTATCCTCTTTCAGATCGTCTCCCAGTTTCTTTGTGATCTGGGATCCAAAGATCGTTCCCAGGGAACGGTCGATATTGGTCACCTTCGCTGTAATGGTCTTCTTTTCCCCGGTCTCCAGATTCTCTGCAAATTTTTTCAAAAAGACTTTTTCATCTATGGTTTTATTTAACTTAAAGTCATAGATATCTCTGCTGTTGAACTTACTCTTTTTCTCCTTCACGAAAGGGTTCTCGATGATCGCGGAGAGATCCAGTTTTCCAGCTCTCTCATTATCAATGTCCTCCCGCACTCTCAGAAGATCAGAACGTCCCACCAATTCATCCAACGTAGCCACACCAAATTTCGCCATCAGCTCCCGAACTTCTTCCGCGATAAATCTCATAAAATTCTCTACGTATTCCGGTTTTCCCTTAAACCTCTTGCGAAGTTCCGGATTCTGCGTCGCCACACCCACCGGACAGGTATCCAGGTTACATACCCGCATCATAACACATCCCATGGTCACAAGAGGAGCTGTAGCAAATCCAAATTCCTCCGCCCCAAGAAGAGCAGCGATCATAACATCACGCCCAGTCATCAGCTTTCCATCGGTCTCAATAACCACCTTAGACCGCAGTCCGTTCATCAAAAGCGTCTGATGGGTCTCTGCCAGTCCCAGCTCCCAGGGAAGCCCAGCATTGTGAATGGAGCTTCCCGGCGCTGCGCCGGTACCGCCGTCATAACCAGAGATCAGGATCACCCCCGCACCAGCTTTCGCCACACCGGCTGCCACGGTGCCGACGCCCGCCTCAGACACCAGTTTCACCGATATCCTCGCATCCCGGTTGGAGTTTTTCAGGTCATAGATCAGCTGCGCCAGATCTTCGATGGAATAAATATCATGATGCGGCGGCGGCGAAATCAGAGATACCCCTGGTGTAGAGTGTCTCGTCTTTGCCACCCAGGGATATACTTTTTTCCCCGGCAGATGTCCGCCCTCTCCCGGCTTTGCACCCTGCGCCATCTTGATCTGGATCTCCTTTGCACTGACCAGGTATCTGGAGGTCACGCCAAAGCGTCCCGAAGCCACCTGCTTAATGGCAGAACATCGGTTTAATCCGTCTTTTCCCACGGTGAGCCGTTCCAGACTCTCTCCTCCCTCACCACTGTTTGATTTTCCATGAAGCCGGTTCATGGCGATGGCAAGGGTCTCATGGGCCTCCTGGGATATGGAGCCGTAGGACATCGCTCCGGTCTTAAAGCGTTTCACGATCTCCTCCACACTTTCCACTTTGGAAAGGGCGATTCCTTTCTTCGGGAAGTTAAAGTCAAGGAGACTTCTTAAGTTCACGTAAAGGTCCTCACGGTCGATCTCATGGGAGTATTCCTTGAACTTCCTGTAGTCACCGGTTCTTGTCGCCTCCTGCAGAAGATGAATGGTCTTCGGATTATAGAGGTGCTCTTCTTTTCCACTGCGGCTCTTGTGGTTTCCAATACTGTCAAGAGTGATATCTGTACCCAGTTCCAGCGGATCAAATGCTTTATCATGAAGCATCTCTACCTGGTTCTGAATGTCCTCAATATCCAGTCCGCCGATCCTGGAAACGGTTCCCGTAAAGTAGGGATCAATTAATGTTTTAGACAGTCCCACCGCCTCAAAAATCTTGGCGCCCTGATAGGACTGGATCGTAGAAATTCCCATTTTGGAAGCAATCTTTACAATACCGTGAAGAACCGCAGAATTATAATCATTCACTGCCACATAATAATCTTTATCCAACACACGGCTGTCGATCAGACTGCGGATCGTATCCAGGGCAAGGTAAGGATTGACAGCGGTAGCGCCAAATCCGAGCAGCGTCGCAAAATGATGCACCTCTCTTGGTTCCGCACTCTCTATGATCATGGAAAGAGAGGTTCGCTTCTTCGTATTGACCAGATGCTGCTGCATGGCAGATACCGCCAGAAGTGCCGGAATCGCCACATGGTTTTCATCCACTCCCCGGTCGGAGAGGATCAGAATGTTGGCGCCGTCCTTATAGGCCCGGTCTGCCTCCAGATAGAGACGATGAATCGCCTTTTCCAGAGAGGTATTTTTATAATAGGTGATGGGAATAACCGCCACCTTAAAGCCAGGTACATGCATGGACTTGATCTTTAGGAGATCGGTATTCGTAAGGATTGGATCGTCAATCTTGAGTGAATGGCAGTTTTCTGCCTTCTCTTCCAGCAGATTTCCCGCATCCCCAATGTATACCGTAGTGGAAGTCACAACCTCTTCCCTTATAGCATCAATGGGTGGATTCGTCACCTGGGCAAAACGCTGTTTGAAATAATTATACAAAGGCTGAGGCTGGCCGCTCAGCGCCGCCAGCGGCGTGTCATGTCCCATCGCCGCAATAGGTTCAGAACCGTTTTTTGCCATCGGAAGGATGGAAGACTTCACTTCCTCATAGGTATAACCAAATGCTTTCTGAAGCCGCAGGCTCTCCTCGGGATCGTAAGTTTCGATCCGTTTATTCGGGATCTGAAGATCTTTCAGACACACGAGATTGGTATCCAGCCACTCTCCATAAGGTTGTTTTGACGCAAAGGTCTCTTTCAGTTCATCGTCATCGATCAACTCACCCTTCACCGTGTCCACCAAAAGCATTTTTCCTGGACGCAGGCGGTCTTTTTTCACCACATGTTCCTCACGGATGGGCATAACCCCTACCTCAGAGGACAAGATCAGCTGGTCGTCATCGGTGATATAATAGCGGGAGGGACGAAGTCCGTTGCGGTCCAGCACCGCTCCCATAATATCTCCGTCTGAAAACAGGATGGAGGCAGGCCCATCCCAGGGCTCCATCATCGTGGCATAGTACTGATAAAAATCCTTTTTCTTATCACTGATATATCGGTTATTCGCCCAGGGTTCCGGTATCGTGATCATCACGGCGAGAGGAAGTTCCATGCCGCTCATCACAAGAAATTCCAGTGTGTTGTCCAGCATAGCGGAATCGGAACCCTCGGTATTTACCACCGGAAGCACCTTATGAAGTTCTCCGGTCAGATGATCCGACTCCATCGTCTCCTCTCTTGCCAGCATTTTATCCGCATTTCCCCGGATGGTATTAATCTCTCCATTGTGCACGATGAAACGGTTCGGATGGGCGCGCTGCCAGCTCGGCTGGGTATTGGTGCTGAAACGGGAGTGAACCATGGCTATGGCAGATTCATAGTCCGGATCCTGCAGATCATCAAAAAATTGTCTCAGCTGTGCCACCAGAAACATTCCTTTATATACAATGGTTCGGCTTGAAAGAGATACCACATAGGTGTTTTCATTGGACTGCTCAAACACACGGCGGGCGATATAGAGCTTTCGGTCGAACTCCAGCCCCTTTTCTATCTCCACCGGTTTTTTTATAAAACACTGCATGATACACGGCATACACTCCACCGCTGCTTTTCCCAGGATACGGGGCGAGATGGGTACCTCACGCCAGCCCAGAAATGCCAGCCCCTCTTTATCCGCAATGGTTTCAAACATTTTCTTTGCCTGGTTTCGTTTAAGTTCATCCTGGGGAAAGAAAAACATACCCACACCATACTCTCTTTCCTCCCCGATCTCAATGCCCATGCCGGCTGCCACCTTCTGAAAGAACTTGTGGGAAATCTGCAGCAGGATGCCAACGCCGTCTCCCGTTTTTCCCTCTCCGTCCTTCCCGGCTCTGTGCTCTAAGTGAGCCACGATCTCCAGTGCATTTTTAACTGTGTCATGGGTTTTCTTTCCTTTAATATTAACGATCGCTCCGATCCCGCAGTTATCATGTTCAAAGCTTGGATCATACATACCAATAGCTTTTCTTTTTGTTTCCTCTATATATGTGCCACTCATACCAATTCCTCCATTCTCACGCTTCTTCACAAGACCGACATCACCATACCCTGGAAAATAATGCGCATTTGATTTGATTCTTTCTATCTCTGCTGAAACAAAAAAGGTGCCAGAAAGAAACACTTTGGGTATGTATTTCTTCTCTGACACCTTTGTCTGAATGCATTATACTATAATTTTTATAACAATTCAAGTACTTTTTTGTTTTTTTAATTTATTATTTATTTTACTTTATAAAATAAAGTTTTTAAACACTTTTTCTTTATTATTTCTTTTCTCATAAAGATTTTTACAAGTTTAAGTTTTCTTTTCATATTCATAATATTTCCATTTCTGCCGATATATAAGGTATACTATACACTTTGGACATGATGCTAGGGTCAAAAGGTCCCAACATCTTTGGATATATGATACACGAAAAAATTGGTGGTGGATGGATTGATTAGACGTTATTATGTACGCATTAGCGCCCTAAAAGAGGGAATGAAAATAGATCAAACAATCAAGGATCGGATGGACCGCACCCTGATCGCCCGCGGCACCCTGTTGGACGAGTTTCTTATCGATGGAATGAAAAAACGCGGAATCACTGGTGTCTACATACAGGAAGGGGAAGAAGATCCAGAACCGGACAGGTCGGAACCCCCTCTTCCAGATTTTGTGCGCAATAATATAGAAAAATATAAGGCAAAGGATCCCGCCAAGGTCAAGCTTTCTGAAAGTGTAAAAAAACGTGTCTCTGAGGGGATACAATATCTCTATAACAATTCCAACTCAGAACAGTTTACCAATACTGCCAATAAGATCACCGCAGATCTGATGAAAGCTATCGATGACAACGATGCTCTCGCCGTGGATATCAGTGCGTTAAAGACCAGTGACGAATACACCTTTAAACACAGTGTGGATGTGGCTACACTGTCTATGATCATCGCCAGAAACAAAGGGCTTTCCCAAAAAGAAGTATACGATATCGGAATCGCCGGGCTGCTCCACGACATGGGCAAATCAAAAATTCCGCTGGAGATCCTGAATAAACCGGCCAGATTAAGCGAAGAAGAATTTTCCATTATGAAGTCTCACTCCACTCTTGGCTATGAGATTTTAAAAGGAAAAAAAGAGATTTCTAATGTTATTTCTCTGTCGGTGCTGCAACACCATGAAAAAATGAACGGGAAAGGATATCCTCTTGGCTGCACCGCTGAAAAGATCGTGCCCTTTGCCAAAATTCTTTCCGTGACAGATGTATACGATGCTCTCGTGACAGAGCGCCCTTACAAGAAATCTTTTTCACAGCGTACCGCCGTGGAGATGATCATGTCCATGACGGAGGAACTTGATATCTCCGCCATGAAATGTTTTCTTGAAAGTGTTATCCTCTATCCGGTGAATTCCACCGTGACACTCAGTATCGGGGAAGACGCAAGAGTGGTTAAGAATAACAAGCACTCCGTCCTGAGACCAACCGTAGTCGGCTTAAAAACCGGAAATGTATATAATCTGGCAGATGATCTGGAGTGCGCCAGCATCATCATTCAGTAAGTTATATTTATCAAATATGATCGTCAGCTCCCTGTGTTGTTTCTATCTGTTAGACGCTCCAAAGAGATTAAAAAGTTTCAGAGAAAAGAAAAAAGCCCGGCAAATTAACTCAACGGCACAAATTGGCGCCATTGAACTAACTGCGCGGGCCTTGCATAACCCAAACTACTGATATTCTGAAAGGATCTGTTCGAGGATATCTGTCATCTCATCTATGTGACATGTCTCTACCACCAGTGGAGGGACAAAACGGATCACATTGGTTCCGGCGCTCATCAGGATCAATCCCTTTTCCAGCGCTTTGCTGCAGAGTTCTCCCACTGGCGCATCGCACTCCAGACCGCGCATCAACCCTAGTCCTCTCGTCTCCTTCGCCACAGCATATGTATCCACAAGCCCGGAGAGTTTTTCCTCAAGATATTTTCCCATGGTATTTACATGTTCCAGAATCTTCTTTTCTTCAAATATTTCAAGAGATTTGACGACGGCAGTACAGGCAAGGGGATTTCCGCCAAAAGTCGTACCGTGGTCTCCTGGCACCAGCGCTTTTGCCACCTCTTCCGTCGCCGCAATAGCGCCCACGGTGATGCCATTTCCAATTCCCTTCGCCATCGTGACGATATCCGGCTTTATACCATAATGTTCATAGGCGAACATCGTTCCCGTACGTCCCATTCCACACTGGATCTCGTCGCAGATCATCATAATATCATGCTTATGGCAGAGCTCGCGGATGCCTTTTAGAAATGCTTCCTCCGCCGGATAAATACCGCCCTCACCCTGGACTGCCTCCAGGATAACCGCATATGTTTTGTCCGATATGCTCTGCTCCACACTCTTTAGATCGTTGTAATCTGCAAAATGAACACCAGAGATCAGCGGTTCAAAAGGTTCCCGGTACTTCTTGGTGCCTGTCACAGACAACGCTCCCATACTTCTTCCATGAAATGCCTTATTCATAGAGACGATCTCCGTCCGGTCCGCGTAACCTCTCATCAGGGCATATTTTCTCGCCAGCTTTAACGCCCCTTCGTTGGCCTCTGTTCCGCTGTTTGCCATAAATACTTTATCCAGCCCCGTAGCCTTCGCCAGTCCCTGGGCGGCCTTCTTCAATGGCTCTGAATAAAAGTAATTGGAAAAATGCAGTCCCTTGTCAATCTGTTCTTTCAGCGCCTCTTTAAATTCCTCATCGCTGTAACCAAGGGCGCATACGGCGATACCGCCGCCGAAATCAAGGTATTTCTTTCCCTCCGTATCAAACAGATATACTCCCTGTCCGTGATCCAGTTCCACCGGATAGCGGTTGTAGGAATGGATCAGATATGTTTCCGCCTCATCTATGCTATTTTTCATCATTTCAACAAACCTCACTTTATGTTATATTAGCTCAACGGCGCGAATTTGAACCCGCCGTTGCGCTACTCTGTTTCATGGGCATACAGATTCTCTTCGTTATGGATGATCGCCGTACCAATTCCTTTTTTCGTATAGAATTCAAGAAGAAGGCAGTGATCCCTCCGCCCATCAAGGATATGCACCCGGCTCACGCCGCCCTCTACCGCATCGATACAGTTTCGCAGTTTGGGAAGCATGCCGCCGCCGATAAAGCCGTCCTCGATCAGCTTATTTGCCTCATCCAGTGTCAGCACGGACATCAGCGTAGAGGGATCTCCAGCATCCCGGCACACCCCTTCTATATCAGTCATAAAGGCCAGCTTCTCTGCCTTGATGGATTTAGCGATGGCACACGCCGCATCGTCGGCGTTAATATTATAGGACTTAAAATCATCTCCGAGACCGATGGGGGCGATGATCGGTACAAAATCATTTTCCAGAAGAGTATCGATAAGCTCGCAGTTTACTTCTTTTACATCACCTACATAACCGATATCCCTGCCATTTACCATTTTCTTATCGCAGTGGATCGTGCCGCCATCCTTTCCGCTGATTCCGGCAGCCCGGACGCCAAGCTTCTCCATCATCTGCACCAGATGTTTGTTTACTTTATTTAATACCATCTCCGCCACTTCCATGGTATCATCATCCGTCACCCGAAGCCCCTCTACAAACTCTGGCTCCTTACCCATAAGCTTCACCCACTTGCTGATCTCCTTTCCGCCGCCATGGACGATGATCGGCTTCATTCCCACCAGCTTCAGCAGGGCAACATCTTTGATCACACTCTGCTGGAGTTTTTCATCCAGCATGGCGCTGCCACCGTATTTTACCACTACTTTTTTATTATTAAAATCCCTGATATAAGGGAGCGCTTCAATCAGCGTCTCCGCTTTGATCAGCACCTCATGCATAAATTCTTCCATTGTTCTCCATAACCTTTCTGTTTTTTTTATCTATTAAGACCGGTAATCCCCATTGATTTTCACGTAATCATAGGTCAGATCACATCCCCATGCCACAGCGGATGCATTTCCCTGCTTCATATCACAGATCACCGATACCTCACTTTGACTGAGAAGCTTGGTAGCCTCTTCTTCACTGTACCCCGTCGCCACTCCGTCTTTTACAAGCACGATAGACTCCATGCCCTGTTCGCCTTCGGCACATATGGTCAGATCCACCGTCTCCGGATCAAATTCCACCCCGGCATACCCTAAAGCACAGAGAATTCTTCCCCAGTTGGCATCGCTTCCATAGACGGCGGTCTTAACCAAATTAGAGGTGATAACGGACTTGCTGAGCTGTTTTGCTGCCTCCACTGTCGCCGCATTTTCCACCTTTACTTCCAGAAGCTTCGTACAGCCCTCGCCATCACCGGCCATCTGCTTCGCCAGCTCTCGCGCCACATGCAGAAGCGCCTCCCGGAATGCTTCATATGCCTCCGTCCCTTTTTTGATCTCAGGAATCCCAGACATTCCATTTGCCAGCACGATACAGGTGTCATTGGTAGAAGTATCCCGGTCCACCGAAATCATATTGAAGGTATCCCCCACCACGCTCTGGAGAGTCTCCAAAAGAAGCTCCTGTCCAATGCAGGCGTCCGTCGTTATCACACTTAACATCGTCGCCATATTGGGGTGGATCATACCAGATCCCTTAGACATGCCGCCGACGATCACGTTCTTTCCCTCTGTCTCAAATTCTACTGCACATTCCTTCGGACAGGTATCCGTAGTCATGATCGCCTCTGCTGCTGCCATAGCCGCCTCTCTCGTATCTGCCAGCGCCTCCTTTAACAATTTAGCGCCTCTCTTTACCGGCTCCATCTTCAGCTGCATCCCGATGACGCCGGTGGAACAGGTAAGGACTTCCTGGGCAGAGACAGACAGTTCCTCCGCCACTGCTGCCGCCATCTGGGCATTGTTCTCTTTGCCTTCCTCTCCCGTACAGGCATTGGCAATTCCACTGTTCAGCACGACAGCATGAACCGGTCTGCCTTTTTCGATCAGCTCTTTATCCCACAACACAGGAGCCGCTTTTACTACGTTTGTAGTAAACGTTCCCGCCGCCACAGCGGGCTCCCTGGTATACACCAGTGCCATGTCTTTCCTATTTTCATATTTTATCCCGGCAGCTGCTCCTGCCGCCTGAAATCCCTGGGCTGCTGTCACGCCCCCATCCATCTGTTTTATCATATCTTCCTCCATCATTCGTTGGGGGCAAAATATCTTTGGGCCCCAACATCATTTTTATGTATGTTACTAAGTACAATCATTGCCCCGGCTTATTCTCACGAATCATCACGGAAATACCGGAACCAGGCGAAGTCCTTCCGTCTCCTCCAGCCCGAAGAGTAGGTTCATGTTCTGAACTGCCTGCCCGGCGGCACCCTTCGTAATATTATCCATGGCTCCCATCATAATCACCCGGCCGGTGCGCTCATCCACCTTGGGGCACACATCAACAAAATTGCTTCCTTCTACCCATCTCGTCTCTGGGCAGGTCCCCTCTTCGAGAACCCGGACAAAATACTCTTCTTTGTATGCCTTTTGATAAGCAGCATAGACCATTTCTTTCGTCACACCAGGCTTTAAATTGGCGTATGCCGTAATCAGAATACCACGGTTCATCGGAACCAGATGGGGTGTAAAATTCAGCATAACCGGCTCTCCGGCCACATAGGACAACTGCTCCTCGATCTCCGGGGTGTGCCTGTGGCTGGTCACACCATATGCCTTAATATTTTCATTGACTTCACAATAAAGATTCGGAACCTTTGCCCCTCTCCCGGCACCGCTAGTACCAGACTTAGCGTCGATCACCAGTGTCTTCGTATCGATGTACCCTTCCTTCACCATAGGAGCTATGGCAAGGGTGGAACAAGTGGGATAACAGCCCGGATTTGCCACCAGCCGCGCCCCTTTGATCTTCTCCCGGTTCAGCTCGCAGAGCCCGTACACCGCCTCATCGATGAACTGGCTGCTTTTATGCTGGATTCCATACCATTTTTCATATACTGCCACATCTTTGATCCGGAAATCCGCACTCAGGTCGATTACCTTGCACTGACTGAGAATTTCCTCGTCAATCACAGAGGCAAGATAGCCCTGGGGGGTCGCCGTAAAAATTACATCTGCCTCCCGGCAAAGGGCATGAAGATCGTCCCCCTGGCACAGATTATCTACGATCTGAAACATATTGCCGAATACACGGCTGAATTTTTCATCCACATAGCTTTTGGAACCATACCATACGATCTCTGCTTCCTTGTGCTGCAACAATAATCTCACAAGCTCCTGACCGGCATATCCGGTGGAACCAATAATACCTGCTTTTATCATTAATTAAATCCTCCTGTTTTTTCAGAACTGTCTTCCGCACATCCCAGGACGAATCTCCCTGGGACGATGGCGCCAAAACCAACTTTGATTTTGCATAAACTTTGTTGAAATGAATATTTTTATGTATAAATCTAATTTTTATTCATTATATTCACAAGCACTCTTATTATACACCTCTGGAAAATATTACGCAAGCATAAATTATTATTAGGGATACTTTTCCGCCGGAAAATAATTTTTTCTCTTGCATATTATTCATTTATGTTGTATATTTAGAAAAGGAAACAAGCCCGATACTGCTTTGGGCTGTGATTAAATTATTTTACGGAGGTCTTATCATGAAAGAAAAAGTTATTCTTGCCTACTCCGGCGGTCTGGATACCACAGCGATCATTCCATGGCTGAAGGAGAATTTTGATTATGAAGTCGTTTGTGTCTGTGTGGATTGTGGACAGGAAGAGGAACTGGACGGACTGGAAGAACGCGCTAAATTCTGTGGAGCTTCCAAGCTCTACATAGAAGATGTAACCGACGAGTTCTGTGACGAGTATATTGTTCCCTGTGTACAGGGACATGCTGTATATGAAAATAAATATCTTTTGGGAACTTCGATGGCACGTCCGGTCATTGCAAAACGTCTCGTAGAGATCGCCCGCAAAGAGGGCGCTTCTGCGATCTGCCACGGCGCTACAGGAAAAGGAAACGATCAGATCCGTTTTGAGCTTGGTATCAAGGCGCTGGCTCCTGACCTGAAGATCATCGCTGCCTGGAGGAGCGACAAATGGACTATGGATTCCCGTGAGTCCGAGATCGAATACTGTAAGGCCCACGGCATCGATCTTCCGTTTTCGGCAGATTCCAGCTACAGCCGCGACCGCAACCTGTGGCATATCAGCCATGAAGGCCTGGAACTGGAAGATCCTTCCAACGAGCCGGACTTTGACCATCTTCTGGTTCTCGGTACCACACCGGAGAAAGCGCCGGAAGAGGGCGAAATGGTGACCATGACCTTTGAGCAGGGTGTTCCAAAGTCGGTAAACGGCAAAGAAATGAAAGTATCTGACATCATCCGTGAGCTGAACCGTCTGGGCGGCAAACACGGCGTTGGTATTGTAGATATCGTGGAAAACCGTGTGGTCGGTATGAAATCCCGCGGTGTGTATGAGACCCCCGGCGGAACGATCCTCTATGAAGCCCACCAACAGTTAGAG
The DNA here is from genome assembly GCA_948848225.1 of uncultured Eubacterium sp. Classification (GTDB taxonomy): domain Bacteria; phylum Bacillota; class Clostridia; order Lachnospirales; family Lachnospiraceae; genus Eubacterium_F. The sequence goes on along the minus strand of CAQOJF010000001.1, from coordinate 618 downwards.
GAGCTGATCCTCGACCGTGACACCTATGCCACGAAGATGGACATGGGCAACAAACTGGCTCAGATCGTTTATGAGGGAAAATGGTTCAGCCCGCTGCGCGAGGCAGTACAGGCATTTATTGAGTCCACCCAGAAATACGTTACCGGTGAAGTGAAGTTTAAACTTTACAAAGGAAATATCATCAAGGCCGGCACCACCTCGCCATATTCTCTGTACAATGAGAGCATCGCATCCTTTACCACCGGTGACCTCTATGATCACCATGACGCCGAAGGCTTTATCAATCTCTTCGGACTCTCCACAAAGGTTCGCGCCATGAAGCAACAGGAATTGGAGAAGTAAAAAATATTTGTTAATGATACATTGAAAGGGGAGTCCCCAGCTATGATTTAAAACCATAGCTGGGGACTCCCACTTTGGTTCCTTTAAAATGCACATCTGCAATATAAATCATCTTAAATATATTTTTTGAAAAAGTTGTAAAGTGGTGTATAATTAGAAATCCCCACATATTGTTTGCTTATGGTATATACCAAAAAAAAATAGCAAACATAAAAAAACAGGAAACATATCGCAAAACAGAAAGCAGCCCTCAAAAGAATATTGTGCATGACAATA